>NZ_JBICZA010000003.1:149952-335444 GCF_043201585.1 Streptomyces sp. NPDC048297 | reverse complement strand
CCACGCGACGCGACGGATCCAGCGGGCGTCACTCATCCGCATTCCCGCGCTGATCCACAGGCCGCGGTCCCGCAGAGGCCCGCGCTGGCCCACGGGCCCGCTCTACTCCCAGACCGGCACTGATCCACGGCCCGCACAGCCCCACAAGCCGACCTCCACCCACGCGACGCCACGGATCCAGCGGGCGCTACCGATCCACATGCCGCTGCCCCCCAGGCCCGCCCGATCCGGACTCCCGCGCTGATCCACAGGCTTACCCCGATCCACCGGCCCGCCGATCCACACTCCCGCGCTGATCGACAGGTTCGCCCCTATCCACAGGCCCGCCTGCCCACACGCTCACCCCGATCCACAGCCCCCCAGCGGAGCGCCCCGCTCCCGTACGATCGGGGCATGAGCACGCGGATCGCCTTCCTCAAGGGTCACGGCACCGAGAACGACTTCGTGATCGTCCCCGACCCCGAGAACACCCTCGACCTCACGCCCGCCGCCGTTGCCGCACTCTGCGACCGCCGGGCCGGTATCGGCGCGGACGGGGTGCTGCACGTCGTGCGGTCGGCCGCGCACCCGGAGGCCGGGGAGATGGCCGGCGAGGCCGACTGGTTCATGGACTACCGCAACGCCGACGGCTCGGTCTCCGAGATGTGCGGCAACGGAGTCCGTGTGTTCGCGCGCTACCTCCAGCACGCCGGACATGTGGCCGAGGGGGACACCGCGATCGCCACCCGCGGGGGCGTGAAGACCGTGCACATCGCGAAGAACGGTGAGATCACCGTCGGCATGGGCCGCGCCCGCCTCCCCGAGGGCGACGTCGAGGTGAGCGTCGGCGAGCACAACTGGCCCGCGCGCAACGTGAACATGGGCAACCCGCACGCCGTCGCCTTCGTGGACGACCTCGCGCACGCCGGTGACCTGTACTCCCCGCCGCCCTTCAGCCCCGCCTCGGCCTACCCCGAGGGCGTGAACGTCGAGTTCGTCGTGGACCGCGGACCCCGGCACGTCGCGATGCGCGTGCACGAGCGCGGATCCGGCGAGACCCGCTCCTGCGGCACGGGCGCGTGTGCCGTCGCCGTGGCCACCGCCCGGCGTGACGGCGCCGACCCGGCCGTCACCGGCACCCCGGTGACGTACACCGTGGACGTGCTCGGCGGACGCCTCGTCATCACCGAACACCCCGACGGGGAGATCGAGATGACGGGACCGGCCGTGATCGTCGCCGAGGGCGAGTTCGACGCCGAGTGGCTGGAAAGCACGCTCCGCTGACCTGAGGGAACCGAGGCGACGGCGGCCCCGTACTCCCAGGACCAGCGCGTCGGAGCACCCAGTGCCGATCGAAAGCGCGGCCGAACGGTGGCGTGGGGCAGGGCAGGTGGCGTAAAACCTAAACCTCCTCCTCGTCGCTCGAATGGGTGATCCAGTTCACGCTCGGCGGGAGGCGGTCGGTCGCACGTGGTGGGCTCGGTAGCATCAAGCACCGGCACGGACGGGGGAACGCCGCCTTCCCTGAGCCTCGTATGCCCTGGGGCCCCGTCCGCCGGTCCACGAGCCGGAGGTGCCCATGAGTGCGGAGGCCACGAACCCCGCGAGTCCTGGCCCGGTAGCGCCCTCAGCTTCCACGGCGCCGACCGTGCCCACGGCGGCCCGCAGGAAGTCCCGCCCGCGCATCGACCTGCGCCGGCTCGGTCGGGCCGCGCTGCTGGGTCCCACGACACGCGGAAAGCTGCCCGACGCCATCGGTCACGTCGTGGAGGCGCACCGCGCCCACCACCCCGACGCGGACCTCGAACCCCTGCGCCGCGCCTACGTGCTCGCGGAGTCCTCGCACCGCGGCCAGATGCGCAAGAGCGGCGAGCCGTACATCACGCACCCGCTGGCCGTGACCCTCATCCTGGCCGAACTGGGCGCCGAGACCACCACCTTGACGGCCTCTCTGCTCCACGACACCGTCGAGGACACCGACGTGACGCTGGATCAGGTGCGGGAACAGTTCGGCGAGGAGGTTCGTTATCTCGTCGACGGTGTCACGAAACTGGAGAAGGTCGACTACGGGGCCGCCGCCGAGCCCGAGACCTTCCGCAAGATGCTCGTCGCCACCGGCAGCGACGTGCGCGTGATGTCGATCAAACTCGCCGACCGCCTCCACAACGTGCGCACCCTCGGCGTGATGCGCCCCGAGAAACAGGCGCGGATCGCCAAGGTCACCCGGGACGTCCTCATCCCGCTCGCCGAACGCCTCGGCGTGCAGGCACTGAAGACCGAGCTGGAGGACCTCGTCTTCGCCATCCTGCACCCCGAGGAGTACGAGCACACCAGGGAACTCATCGCCGCCAACACGGCCCGCCCGGACGACGCCCTCGGGGAGATCGCCGACGAGGTCCGCGGAGTGCTGCGCGAGGCCGACATCCCCGCCGAAGTCCTCATCCGGCCACGCCACTTCGTCTCCGTCCACCGCGTCGCCCGCAAGCGCGGCGAACTGCGCGGCGCCGACTTCGGCCGCCTGCTCGTGCTGGTGAACGAGGACGCGGACTGTTACGGCGTCCTCGGCGAGCTCCACACCTGTATGACGCCGGTCGTCTCGGAGTTCAAGGACTTCATCGCCGTACCGAAGTTCAACCTGTACCAGTCCCTCCACACCGCCGTCGCCCGCGCGGACGGACAGGTCGCCGAAGTCCTCATCCGCACCCACCAGATGCACAAGGTCGCCGAGGCCGGCGTGATCGCCCTCGGCAACCCGTACGCGCCTCCCGCCGACGATCAGTCCCAGGTCGCCGACGACCAGTCCCCGGGCGCCGACGGCGAGCGCGCCGACCCCACCCGCCCCGGCTGGCTCTCCCGCCTCCTGGACTGGCAGGAGGCGGCCCCCGACCCCGACACCTTCTGGTCCACCCTGCGCGAGGACCTCGCCCAGGACCGCGAGATCACCGTCTTCAGGCCCGACGGCGGCACCCTGGGCCTGCCCGAGGGCGCCACCTGCGTGGACGCGGCGTACGCCCAGTACGGCGAGGACGCCCACGCCTGCATCGGCGCCCGCGTCAACGGCCGCCTCGCGACCCTCAGCACCGTCCTCAGGGACGGCGACACCGTCCAGCTCCTCATGGGCCAGGACCCGGCCTCCGAGCCCTCCCGCGAATGGCTGGAGCACGCCCACACGCCGGCCGCACGCATCGCCATCCAGCGATGGCTGGCCACGCACCCGGCCGACAGCGCTACCACCGCCGCCGGCCGCCCGGCGGACGACGGCGAAGCCGCGGAGAACACCGGCCGTGCCGCAGAGAGCGCCGGCCATGCCACGGAGGGCGCGGACCTGTCGCAGGACACGCCGTCCGCACCCCTCACCAGCAACGCACCTTCCACCACCAACGCACTCCCCACCACCAACGCGCCCACCGCACGCCCCGCGCACAAGCCTTCCGCCACGCGCCCCGGAAGCCGTGCCGACCGTGCCTCCTCCGGACGCCCCGCGAGCGGAACCCTCCCCGTCCGTCCGCGCGGCGCCGATGTCCTCGCGGACGCGCCCGGGGCCACCGTGCGGCTCGCCGGATGCTGTACGCCTGTGCCGCCCGACGAGATCACCGGCTTCGCCGTACGCGGGGGAGTGGTGACCGTCCATCGCGCGGGGTGCGCGGCGGCGGCGCACATGAAAGAGCTGGGGCGCGCGGAGATCGGCGTGCGCTGGGGGGACACCGCCGAGTGCCGGGTCACCCTCGTCGCTGAATCGTTCGGCCGCCCCCACCTCCTCGCCGACCTCACCGAGGCGATCGCCCTGGAAGGCGCCGAGATCGTCTCCGCGACCGTGGAACCGCCCAGCCAGCAGCGGGTACGCCACACGTACACCCTCCAACTCCCCGACGCGGCCCATCTCCCGGTCCTCATGCGCGCGATGCGCGACGTCCCCGGGGTGTACGACGTGAGCCGGGCCCAGGCGCCGACGCGCCCTGAGTGGGGGCCAGGCGCCGACGCGCCCTGAGTGGCGCGGGGGCGTGCGCCGGAACTGCTCCATGCGGCCAACCCGTTCGGGTGGGCCGGGCGCGCGTCGCCGCCGGAGGGGGCAGGGGCGCTGGTAGCGGTGGTCCATGCTGCTCACCCCCCGCACGCGCCCGAGCGCCGGCCCGCGCGCGACCTCGCTGCCGGGCACCACCCCCCGGCCCTCTCCTCGGCCCTTCGCCCCGCTCTTCGCCCCGCTCTTCGCGCAGTCCTTCCTACGGCCGATCCGACGGTCCTTCCGGCTCCGGAAGGCGGCCCTGCTCGCCTCCGCCGTCAGCGTCTGCCTCCTCGCCGCAAGCGCCCCCGCCGAACCCCTGGGTGTCGGGGACCGGCTCTTCCCGTACCTGGGCAACCCGGGCTACGACGTGGCGTCGTACGACCTGTCCTTCACCTACCCGGGCACCAACGACAAGCCGCTGCAGGCCGTCACGACCATCTACGCCCAGACCACCACCGAGCTGGACCGCCTCAACCTCGACTTCGCGCACGGCACGGTCCAGTCCGTCGACGTCGACGGCCGCCCCGCCGATTTCAGCAGCGCCGGCGAGGACCTGGTCGTCACACCGGAGAAGCCGCTCCAGCTGGGCGCCTGGACCCGGATCACCGTGCGGCACACCAGCAACCCCGTCGCGGCCAAGGACGAGGACGGCGGCTGGGTGCGCACCTCCGACGGCCTTGCCATGGCGAACCAGGCCGACGCCGCCCACCTGGTCTTCCCGTGCAACGACCACCCGTCCGACAAGGCGAAGTTCACCTTCCGGATCACCGCCCCGAAGGACTACACGGCCGTCGCCAACGGCCTGCCGACCGGGGTGGTCCGGAGCGGCGACACCACCACCTGGACCTACCGCTCCGAGCACCCCATGGCCACCGAACTCGCCCAGGTGTCCATCGGCCGCTCCGCCGTCCTGCACCGCCAGGGCCCCCACGGGCTGCCGGTCCGGGACGTCGTCCCCAGCCCCGACCGCAAGGCGCTCGAACCCTGGCTGGCGAAGACGCCCGACCAGATCGCCTGGATGGAGAGCAAGGTCGGCCCCTTCCCGTTCGAGACGTACGGCGTGCTCATGGCCCAGGCCTCCACCGGGTTCGAGCTGGAGACGCAGACCCTCTCCCTCTTCGAGAAGGGCCTGTTCACCGAGCCCGCCTACCCGAAGTGGTACCTCGAATCGATCATGGTGCACGAGCTGTCCCACCAGTGGTTCGGCGACAGCGTCAGCCCCCGCACGTGGTCCGACGTCTGGCTGAACGAGGGGCACGCGACCTGGTACGAGGCCCTCTATTCGGAGGAGAAGGCGAAGCGGCCCATGGAGGACCGGATGAAGGCCGCGTACAGCGCCTCCGACCGCTGGCGCGCCTCCGGCGGTCCGCCCGCCCGGCCCAAGGCGCCCGCTCCCGGCCAGAAGATCAGCATCTTCCGCCCCAACATCTACGACGGAGCGGCCCTGGTGCTGTACGCCCTTCGCCAGGAGATCGGCCGGCCGGCCTTCGAGCGCCTGGAGAAGGCGTGGGTCCAGGACCACCGGGACTCCACCGCCACCACCGCCGACTTCGTCCGCCTCGCCTCGGCCATCGGCGGACGCGACCTGACGGGCTTCTTCCAGGCCTGGCTCTACGGCGAGAAGACTCCGCCGATGCCCGACCACCCCGACTGGAAGTCCACGGAGCCGACTGATTCGGCGAAGTCGGCCAAGACAGCCGGGGCGGAGAAGTCGGCCAAGCCGGCCGAGTCGGTCAGTACGACCACGTCCGCTGGGACGACCACGTCCGCCGGCACGGGTGAGACCAGCGCGACCGGCGAGGTCACCCGGGCTGCCGACGGGAGCAAGGGCCGATGACCCGGCAGGCCGGCGGAGAGCCCCCTGGTCCGCCCGGCAGAGCCGCGGCCCCGGGCCCCGCAGGGCCCCGGCCCCTCGATAACACGGTGACGAGACGAGCCGTACCGTGCGACCATCTTCGGGTCGGCACGGCACGGGAAACGGGAATCTCCCGGGGTACTCGTACGTTGTTCCTGATGACCGGAGGTCTCACGACCGCCGGATCGGCACTCCCATCGACGTAAGGATCCAATGACCTCCTCTTCTTCCTCTTCCCAGGACACCAAGCGCCTCGCGTACGACTACCCCGAGGGCCTTCGGGCCGATGCCCTGATGGAAGAGGACGTCGCCTGGAGCCACGAGATCGACGGGGAGCGGGACGGCGACCAGTTCGACCGCTCCGAGCGTGCGGCCCTGCGGCGCGTCGCGGGCCTCTCCACCGAGCTGGAGGACGTCACCGAGGTCGAGTACCGGCAGCTCCGCCTGGAGCGCGTCGTACTCGTCGGCGTGTGGACCACCGGCACCTCCCAGGACGCGGACAACTCCCTCGCGGAGCTGGCGGCCCTCGCCGAGACGGCGGGCGCGGTGGTGCTCGACGGCGTCATCCAGCGTCGCGACAAGCCCGACGCGGCCACCTACATCGGCTCCGGCAAGGCCCTGGAGCTGCGTGACATGGTCATCGAGACGGGCGCCGACACGGTCATCTGCGACGGTGAGCTGAGCCCCGGCCAGCTGATCCAGCTGGAGGACGTCGTCAAGGTCAAGGTCATCGACCGTACGGCCCTGATCCTGGACATCTTCGCCCAGCACGCCAAGTCCCGAGAGGGCAAGGCGCAGGTCTCGCTCGCACAGATGCAGTACATGCTGCCGAGGCTCCGAGGCTGGGGTCAGTCGCTGTCCCGCCAGATGGGCGGCGGCAAGGGCGGCGGCCTCGCCACCCGTGGTCCCGGTGAGACCAAGATCGAGACGGACCGGCGCCGGATCCGCGAGAAGATGGCGAAGATGCGCCGGGAGATCGCGGAGATGAAGACCGGCCGCGAGATCAAGCGCCAGGAGCGCCGGCGCAACAAGGTGCCGTCCGTCGCCATCGCCGGCTACACCAACGCCGGCAAGTCCTCCCTGCTCAACCGCCTCACGGGCGCCGGCGTCCTGGTCGAGAACGCCCTGTTCGCGACCCTGGACCCGACCGTCCGCCGCGCGGAGACGCCGAGCGGCCGCGTGTACACGCTGGCCGACACCGTCGGCTTCGTCCGGCACCTGCCGCACCACCTGGTCGAGGCGTTCCGCTCCACCATGGAGGAGGTCGGCGACGCCGACCTGATCCTGCACGTGGTGGACGGCTCGCACCCGGTCCCGGAGGAGCAGCTGGCCGCCGTGCGCGAGGTGATCCGGGACGTCGGCGCCACCGACGTGCCCGAGATCGTCGTGATCAACAAGGCGGACGCGGCCGACCCGCTGGTCCTCCAGCGGCTGCTGCGGAACGAGAAGCGGTCCATCGCGGTCTCGGCCCGCACCGGGAAGGGCATCGAGGAGCTGCTCGCGCTGATCGACAACGATCTGCCCCGCCCCTCGGTCGAGGTCGAGGCACTCGTTCCGTACACGCACGGCAAGCTCGTCGCCCGCGCCCACACCGAGGGCGAGGTGCTGTCCGAGGAGCACACCGCGGAGGGCACCCTGCTCAAGGTGCGCGTGCACGAGGAGCTGGCGGCGGACCTGGCTCCGTACCTCCCCGCGTCCGCGGTCTGACAACGCGTCACTCGTACGACAGGAAGGCCCGCCACCCTCGCCCGGGTGGCGGGCCTTCCTCATGCCGATGGCGGCGCTACATCGGTGGCGGCGCTGTCACCGGCCGCCGTAGGTCCTGCTCATGTTCTGGTAGAGCGCCTCGGCCTCCGTGCCGAGCTGCGGGCCGGCCAGCCAGGTGTTGGTGATCGGGCCGATCGAGGTGTTCGACACCAGCTCGGTCTTGCCGTTCACCACCCGGAACCAGCCGCCGCCGGAGGAGCCGCCGGTCATCGTGCAGCCGATGCGGTACATCGACGGCAGCGAGGGGTTCAGCGACAGCCGGCCGGGCCGGTCGAGGCACTTGAACATCTTCAGCCCGTTGAAGGGCGGGGCCGCCGGGTAGCCCCAGGCGCCCATCGTGTTCACCTCGGTGGCGGACGGCGCCGAGAAGTCGACGTCCAGCGCCGCGCCGACCGTCTCCTCCAGCGACTTCGACCCCGACTCGGGCTTCACGTGCAGCACCGCGTAGTCGTACGCCGCGCCGTCACCGCCCGTCTCCGAACCGCCCTGGATCCACTCGTTCGAGGTCGAGGCCCAGTTCGCCCACCAGGCACCGTACGGGGCGATCTCGGAGGAGGATGCGTTCGACAGCTCCGACTCGGACTTGCCGAGGTCGTTGTACGCCGGCACGAACGCGATGTTGCGGTACCAGCCGCCGCCCTTGCCCGCATGCACGCAGTGTCCGGCGGTCCACACCAGGTTGGACTTGCCCGGGTGGTTGACGTCCTTGATCACCGTGCCGGAACAGACCATCGACCCCTCGGGCGAGTCGAAGAAGACCTTGCCCACGGGAGCCGCGAAGTGGTGGTACGGCGTCTTCTCCGCCGTGGCCTCGACGGGCCGCGGCTCGGGATCGCTGACGCCCGTGTCGGCGGCGGCGTCCTTGGTGGTGACGGTCTTGTTGGCCTCCTTCGCGGACTTCATCCGCTCCGGCTTCCACAGACCCGCGATCACCGGGTTGACGAAGTCCTTGGCGTCACTGAGCCACTTGTCCTTGTCCCAGTTCTTCCAGCCGCCGTCCTGCCACTCGCCGGCATCGATCCCGTGCTTCTTGAGCTTGTCGGCGATGTCGGCCGGGACCTGGACCTTGCCGTGGCCGTCGGCGGCCTGCGAGGCGCCGGCGCCGGCCTGGCCGTCCGCCTTGTCGTCGCCGGAGCCGTTGCAGGCCGTGGCGGTCAGTGCCAGCGCGGCGACCAGACCGGTCGCCGCGAGGACGGCACGGCGCCGCCCGCCCGAGCGCGACGACGACGTACGTATGGAACGCATGGTGCGATTACCCCCGTTGAAACAATGGTGACACCCCACTATGCCCGTGGGTTCGAGGACGGACGGCGGGGTAGTGGTGAAGGTTCCTGTGAGACACCTGGCCGCCGTCCGTCACCCTGCTGTGCGCGTGGGCCGGTTACTGACCGGCGAACTGCTTGCTGACCGAGTCGTACACGCCCTTGGCCACCGGACCCAGTCGCGGACCGGCCAGCCAGCCCGCGGACACCGGGCCGATCGAGGTGTTGGACACCAGGGCGGGCTTGCCGTCCGAGCCCGTCTCCACCCAGCCGCCGCCGGAGGAGCCGCCGGTCATCGTGCAGCCGATGCGGTACATCGTCGGGTCCGTCGTGTTCAGCGACAGCCGGCCCGGCTTGTCCTGGCACTGGTACAGCAGCTGACCGTCGTACGGCGGCGCGGCCGGGTAGCCGCTCGCCGTGATGCTCTCCACCTCCGGCACGGCCGGGGCGTTGAAGTTCACCGGAAGCGCGCCACCGACCGTCTCCTCCAGCGACTTGCCGGCGTTGCCCTGCTCCGGGGTCACATGGATCACGGCGTAGTCGTACGGCGCACCGTCGCCTCCGGTCTGGCCACCCTGGTCGATCCACTGCTGCGAGGTCCTGGCCGCGTTCGCCCACCAGACGCCGTACGGGGCGATCTGCTCCTTGGACGCCTTGTTCAGCTTGTCGGTCGACATGGCCTGGTTGTTGTACGACGGCACGAAGGCGATGTTGCGGTACCAGCCGCCCTTCTTGCCCGCGTGCACACAGTGGCCGGCCGTCCAGATCAGGTTGGACTTGCCCGGGTGCGCCGGGTCCTCCACGACCGTCGCCGAGCAGACCATCGTGCCCTCGGGTGAGTCGAAGAACACCTTCCCCGAGGTGGCCGCGTTGACGTGGTACGGCGCCTTCGCCGTCTGGGCCTTCACCGCCGCCGGCGTCGGATCCGTCACCCCCTGGTCACCGGAGATGTCGTTCTCGTCGACGCCCTTGTCCTTGTCCGGGTCGTTGGCGCGGCGCATCCGGTCCGGGTCCCACAGCCCCTTGATGATCGGGTTGATGAAGTCGTTGGCCTCGCGCAGCCAGTCGTCCTTGTTCCAG
The DNA here is from genome assembly GCF_043201585.1 of Streptomyces sp. NPDC048297. Lineage (NCBI taxonomy): Bacteria > Bacillati > Actinomycetota > Actinomycetes > Kitasatosporales > Streptomycetaceae > Streptomyces > Streptomyces sp. NPDC048297. Next base: position 325,498 of record NZ_JBICZA010000003.1, on the reverse strand, counting down.
TTCTTCCAGGCGCCGTCCTTCCACTTGTCGATGTCGATCCCGTGTTCCTTGAGCTTCTGCCTGATGTCGTCCGGGACCTGGACCTTTCCGTCGCCGACCGCCGTCGCGGTGGCGCTCGGGTTGCCGTCGGCCTGGTCGTCACCGCCGCCGCAGGCGGTGGCGGTCAGCGCCAGCGCCGAGACGAGGGCGGCCGTCGCCAGCACGGGGGAGGTTCTGCGGGGCGTGCCTCTCCCTCGGCGGACGGTGAACGACGGCCGTATGGATCGCATGGTCTTGACTCCCCCTGATGTGAAGGTACTTGGCGCTTCGGCCGGTCACCGGCGGGGAACTCGGGCTGAGTTCGCGCCAGCCCCACGGCCAACTGGAACGAGAACTCACACTATGCGTTCGCCGTGGGGGACTTCCGACGGAACAGCAACGGTTCCGTCACGGCAAGGATCTTGACGCAACCCGTAACCCGCAGGCCCGTGCGGGGTTGGTAGCGGTGGGGATCCTGATGCCCGTCTCCGGTCCCCACCCATCAACTCGCCTGTGAACAGCGGGGAGGACTGCGAGCCGTGGCCGTGACCGAGTCGGTGGCTGAAGGCGCCCATGGGGGAGCCCGTGCCGTGCACGAGGGGATGCAGGGGATTCTCGGACGCCAGTCGGCGCGTGAATCCGCGGCGCGGACCTATGCGCGGGCCCTGCCCATCGTGCCCGTGCGGGCACGCGGACTGACCATCGAGGGCGCCGACGGCCGCCGCTACCTGGACTGCCTCTCCGGAGCCGGAACGCTCGCCCTCGGCCACAACCACCCCGTGGTGCTGGAGGCCATCCGCACGGTCCTCGACTCCGGCGCCCCGCTCTCCGTGCTCGACCTGGCGACCCCGGTCAAGGACGCCTTCATCACCGAACTGTTCCGCACCCTGCCACCCGCTCTCGCCGACCGTGCCCGTGTCCAGTTCTGCGGCCCGGCCGGCACCGACGCCGTCGAGGCCGCCTTCAAGCTGGTCCGGGCCGCGACCGGGCGCACGGGCATCCTCGCCTTCACCGGCGCCTACCACGGCATGACCGCCGACGCCCTGGCCGCCTCCGGCAGCGCCACCGACGTACGGTTCGCCCGCCTGCCCTACCCCCAGGACTACCGCTGCCCCTTCGGCGTCGGCGGCGCGCACGGCGCCGAACTCGCCGCCCGCTGGACGCAGTCCCTCCTCGACGACCCGAAGTCGGGCGTGCCCCTGGCCGCCGGGATGATCCTCGAACCCGTCCAGGGCGAGGGCGGAGTCAATCCGGCGCCGGACGACTGGCTGCGCCGTATGCGGCAGCTCACGGCCGACCGGTCCGTCCCCCTGATCGCCGACGAGATCCAGACCGGAGTCGGCCGGACCGGCGCCTTCTGGGCCGTCGAGCACAGCGGAGTGATCCCCGACGTCATGGTCCTGTCCAAGGCCATCGGCGGCAGCCTCCCCCTGGCCGTGGTCGTCTACCACGAGGATCTGGACGTCTGGCGCCCCGGCGCCCACGCGGGCACCTTCCGCGGCAACCAGCTCGCCATGGCCGCGGGCACCGCCACCCTGGCCTACGTCCGCGAGAACCGGCTCGCCGAACGCGCCGCCGACCTCGGCGCCCGCATGCTCTCCCAACTGCACGTATTCGGAACCGAGTTCGCCTGCGTGGGCGACGTCCGCGGGCGCGGACTGATGATCGGTGTCGAGCTGGTGGAACCGGAGAGCGAAGGGACCGGCCCGGACGAGTCCCCCCGCACCGGCGCTCGACAGGCCGGACAGCTCGGAGCGGACGGCGCCCGAGCCCCCCGTCCCGCAGCCCCCGAACTCGCCGCCGCCGTCCAGCGGGAGTGCCTCCACCGCGGCCTCATCGTCGAACTCGGTGGCCGTCACCAGAGTGTCGTACGCCTCCTCCCGCCCCTCACCATCAGCGACGAGCAGGCCGCCGCCGTGCTGGACCGCCTGACCGACGCGGTGGCAGCGGCGGCCCGCCACCACCATGGCCACGGCCGACAGCAGCGACGACACGACGGCCCGGCAGAACGCGCCGACTGACAGCCGCGCACCGGTCGCCCCGCCGGCGCAGGGCACCGGACCGCGCCCTCGACGGCCACCGCCGACGACACCTCGCCCACCGCCCTCACACCTCATCCCCTCGCCCCTCCTTGCAGCACGCCCGACCGAACGACCCCGACATCCGCATCCGCCCCCCATCGACACATCCCTCGGCGCCATCAAGGCGCCCCACCACCGCGGAACGACGACCGAACCGACGACGACGCCCCCCACACCCCCCCGGCCAGCCCCCGAGGAGCCGCCTTGAACGCCACCCCCGCACCCGACGGCCGCTCCGGCACCCCCGACGAAACGGGGGACCCCGGCGCCCTGCCCGCCCCCGCGCCGCGCACCGAGTCGGTCCCCCCGCAGACGAGGCGGCAGCCCGACACCACACGACGAGGAGACTCCGGCGCCGACCCGATCGAGGGCACGGACCCGATCGAGAGCGCGGACCCGCACACCGCCGCACAGGCCGCCGCCGTGGAGAACCTGCTGCGCTGCTGGGTCCGCGAGACCGACCTCGCCGCCCCGGCCACCGGCATGCTCCGCATCCCCTTGCCTTCCAGCGGCACCACGCTGCTCGCACCCCTCCGCCACTGGTCCCCGACGGGCTGGCACCGCTTCGGACCACCACGCCTCGCCGGCGCCCCCGAACAGTCGGCACCCCTCGACGCGGTCACCCTCGCCGCGCTGCTCGCCAGGGAGACGCCCGGAGCCGAGGACGCGGCGACCACGTTCCCGCAGTCCACCGGCGCCGACAGCACCGACCTCGTCGCGAGGGTCGCGGACTCGCAGCGCCGCACCGCGACCTTCCTCCGCGACCGCCGTGCGCACCCCGCCGATGGCCCGGACCTCTTTCTCGGCGCCGAACAGGCCCTCCTCCTCGGACACCCCCTGCACCCGACCCCGAAGAGCCGGGAAGGCCTGACCGACACCGAATTCCGGCACTACTCACCGGAGTTGCGCGGCTCCTTCCCTCTGCACTGGATGGCAATCGACCCCTCCCTTCTCGCTTCCGACTCGGCCTGGACCGAGCGTGGCCGCCCGGTCACCGCGGACCACCTCACCCGCCGGCTCGCCGGAACCGCACTGCCCCTGGCCGACGGGTACGCCGCCCTGCCCCTGCACCCCTGGCAGGCCCGCGAGGTACGACACCGCCCGGCGGTCGCCCGCCTGCTCGACTCCGGCCTGGTGCGCGACCTCGGTCAACTGGGTGTTCCCTGGTACCCCACCTCCTCCGTACGAACCGTCCACCGAAGCGGCGCTCCCGCCATGCTCAAGCTGTCGCTGGGCCTGCGCATCACCAACTCCCGCCGCGAGAACCTGCGCAAGGAACTCCACCGCGGAGTCGAGGTCCACCGCCTGCTGCGCACCGGCCTGGCCAAGGAGTGGCAGGCCGTCCACCCCGGGTTCGACATCGTCCGCGACCCGGCGTGGCTCGCCGTCGACGATCCGGACGGCCTTCCCGTGCCCGGACTCGACGTGATGATCAGGCACAACCCGTTCGCCCCGGCCGACGACGTCAGCTGCGTCGCCGGGCTCGTCTCGCCCCGCCCGCTCACCGCCCAGGGCACCGACTCCGGTGCGGAACAGGAGCCTTGGCAGCTCCGGTCCCGATTGGCCCGACTCGTCGCGCACCTCGCCGCCCGCACCGGCAGGTCCGTCGGAGCCGTGGCCACGGAGTGGTTCCTGCGCTATCTCGAGCAGGTCGTCCGTCCCGTGCTGTGGCTCGACAGCGAGGCCGGAATCGCCCTTGAGGCCCATCAGCAGAACACGCTGCTCCTGCTCGACCGCGACGGCTGGCCCAACGGTGGCCGCTACCGGGACAACCAGGGCTACTACTTCCGCGAGTCCCGACGAGCCGACCTCGACGCCCGGCTGCCCGGGATCGGCGAGCACAGTGACACCTTCGTCTCCGACGAGGTCACGGACGAACGCTTCGCGTACTACCTCGCCATCAACAACGTGTTCGGCCTGATCGGCGCCTTCGGCTCCCAGCGCCTCGCCGACGAACGGCTGCTCCTCGCTGCCTTCCGTCACTTTCTCGCCGACGTCGCCACGGGACCCGCCCCGCTGCGCACCACCCTGCCGGCCCACCTGCTCGACTCACCCGTCCTGCGGTGCAAGGCCAACCTGCTGACCCGCTTGCACGGCCTCGACGAACTCGTCGGCCCGGTCGACACCCAGTCGGTCTACGTCACCATCGCCAACCCCCTTCTTCCCTGAACGAACCTCACCGTCGTCCACCGCCTTCCGCCGTCTTCCACTGCCTGAACACACCCGATCCACCTCGTCCCCCGAGGTAATCGATCCACCTTGCCTTCCGAGGTGCCTGATCCGCCTCAGTTCCTGAGGCGGATCGAGCGACCTCGCCGACCGAAGGAGCGCACCGTGCCTCCCACCGACGCGAGCGCCGACGTCGTCCCCGGCCCCGGCCTCGCCTTCGTCCACCCGGGCCGCGCCGACGCCCGCGAGAGCACGGGCACGAGCATGGGCACGGGTGACGCCACTGTCCTCGGGGACGGCGAGGACAGTGAGCGCACGCTGAACCTGCGCCTGCCCGAGGAGTTCGTCGCTCTCCTCGACGGTCGGGCGGTGCGGGACACGGCCGAGGTCGACGACCTCCTCGACCGCGTCCACACCTGGGGGCCGACCGCGACCCCCGTGGGCCGGTTCCAGGTGGAGCAGGTCCGCGTCGACCGGGACCTGCCGCTCATCCACCGGTGGATGAGCGACCCTGGCGTCGCCGCCTTCTGGGAACTGGACGGACCCCAGAGCACGACGGAGCGCCATGTGCGCGCCCAACTCGACGGCGACGGTCGCAGCGTGCCGTGTCTCGGCCTGTTGAACGGCATTCCCATGAGCTACTGGGAGATCTATCGGGCGGACCTCGACCCGCTGGCCCGCCACTACCCGGCCCGGCCCCACGACACCGGGATCCACCTCCTCGTCGGTGGCTCGGCCGACCGAGGACGGGGACTGGGCTCGACCTTGATCCGAGCCGTGGCCGACATGATCCTGGACCGGCGCTCCGCCTGTGCGCGAGTAGTAGCGGAGCCCGACCTGCGCAACACCCCCTCTGTCGCCGCTTTCCTGAACGCGGGTTTCCGGTTCGCGGCCGAGACCGACCTGCCCGGCAAGCGGGCCGCCCTCATGATCCGGGACCGATACCTGCGTGATGCTCTGTAGCTCTACGTGTTCGAGCGCTCACATGTTGTACGAATGGCGATCCGGTCCGGTTCCCGCTCCGACCGCCTTTTCGGAAAATTTCTCAGAAGTCGTGCCGTGTCCCCGTGGCCACCCCGCTCCGTCACCGGCCCGGCAACGGCGTTCACCCCACCCCGCCCAGGAGCCCCGGACGTGATCCCACCTGCCGCTCCCGCCGTGAGCGCCCGATTGTCAGTGCCGGGCCGTAGGGTGGTCGGGCTATGACGAAGCCCTCACTCCCCGAACTCCTGCATGCCGCCGTCGCAGCCGTCGGCGGTACGGAGCGCCCCGGCCAGGTCACGATGGCCGAAGCGGTCGCCGAAGCGATCGACGACGGATCCCACCTGCTGGTCCAGGCCGGCACCGGCACCGGAAAGTCGCTCGGCTATCTCGTGCCCGCACTCGCGCACGGGGAGCGTGTGGTCGTGGCCACGGCCACGCTCGCGTTGCAGCGCCAGCTCGTGGAGCGCGACCTGCCGCGCACGGTCGACGCCCTGCACCCGCTGCTGCGGCGCCGGCCCGAGTTCGCCATGCTCAAGGGCAGGTCGAACTATCTGTGCCTGCACCGCCTGCACGAAGGGGTCCCGCAGGACGAGGAGGACGGTCTCTTCGACCAGTTCGAGGCGGCAGCGCCCACCAGCAAGCTCGGTCAGGATCTGCTGCGGATGCGTGACTGGGCCGACGAGACCGAGACCGGCGACCGGGACGACCTCACCCCGGGCGTCTCCGACCGGGCCTGGGCGCAGGTGTCGGTGTCGTCGAGGGAGTGCCTGGGCGCGACGAAGTGCGCATACGGGGCCGAGTGCTTCGCGGAGATGGCGCGGGAGCGGGCCAAGCTCGCCGAGGTCGTCGTCACGAACCACGCCCTGCTGGCCATCGACGCCATCGAGGGAGCCCCGGTGCTGCCTCAGCACGAGGTGCTGATCGTGGACGAGGCGCACGAACTCGTCTCCCGGGTCACCGGTGTCGCCACCGGCGAACTCACGCCCGGCCAGGTCAACCGTACGGTGCGCCGGGCGGCGAAGCTCGTCAACGAGAAGGCCGCCGACCAGCTCCAGACCGCCGCCGAGGGCTTCGAGCGGCTGATGGAGTTGGCCCTTCCGGGGCGCCTGGAGGAGATCCCGGAGGATCTCGGCTACGCGCTGATGGCGTTGCGCGACGCGGCACGCACCGTGATCTCCGCGATCGGCGCGACGCGCGACAAGTCCGTCCAGGACGAGGATGCGGTCCGCAAGCAGGCGCTGGCTTCCGTGGAGACGGTCCACGACGTGGCGGAGCGGGTGCTCAACGGTTCGGAGTGGGACGTCGTCTGGTACGAGCGGCACGACCGCTTCGGTGCCTCTCTGCGCGTCGCCCCCATGTCGGTCTCCGGGCTGCTGCGGGAGAAGCTCTTCGCCGACCGGAGCGTCGTCCTCACCTCGGCCACACTCAAGCTGGGCGGTGACTTCAACGGCGTCGGCGCCTCTCTCGGGCTCGGTCCCGAGGGCATGGAGGGTGAGGATCTGCCGCAGTGGAAGGGCGTCGATGTCGGCTCGCCCTTCGACTACCCCAAGCAGGGCATCCTCTATGTCGCCAAGCACCTCGCGCGCCCCGCACGGGACGGCGATCGCGCCGACATGCTCGACGAGTTGACGGAGCTGATCCAGGCCGCCGGTGGCCGCACCCTCGGGCTGTTCTCGTCCATGCGGGCCGCCCAGCTCGCCGCGGAGGAACTGCGCTCGCGGATTCCCGAGTTCCCGATCCTTCTCCAGGGCGAGGAGACACTCGGCGAGTTGATCAAGAACTTCGCGGCCGACCCCGCCACGTGTCTGTTCGGCACGCTCTCGTTGTGGCAGGGCGTCGATGTGCCGGGTCCGAGCTGTCAGCTGGTCGTCATGGACAAGATCCCGTTCCCGCGTCCCGACGACCCCCTGATGAGCGCGCGTCAGAAGGCGGTGGAGGACGCGGGCGGCAACGGCTTCATGGCGGTCGCCGCCACCCACGCGGCCCTGCTCATGGCGCAGGGCGCCGGCCGTCTCGTGCGGGCTTCCGGGGACCGTGGGGTGGTCGCCGTACTGGACCAGCGACTCGCCACCGCGCGGTACGGCGGGTATCTGAAGGCGTCGCTGCCCGACTTCTGGTTCACCACGGACCGGAACCAGGTGCGCAAGTCGCTGGCGGCGATCGACGCGGCGGCGAAGCGGACAGAGGAGCAGGAGTAGGCCCTTGGCCCTGGGCTTGTGCGGCGGCTCCACACGGAGCCGCACGCGCATGACCCCGGAGCCGCACGTAGAGGACCCGGAGGCGTACGCGCATGACCCCGGAGCTGTACGTATAGGACCCGCAGCCGCGCGCGCAGGACCGCAGTGCCTGACGCACAGCACCCCGGAGCCGAACGCACAGGACCCCGGAACCGGCGCAGGGGTTCCGGGGTCCGGTCAGGGGGACGGGCCGAGGGGCCCGCCGCAGGCGTCAGACGCGCCGCAGCACGGCGACGACCTTGCCCAGGATGGTCGCGTCGTCACCGGGGATGGGTTCATAGGCGGAGTTGTGCGGGAGGAGCCAGACGTGGCCGTCCTCGCGCTTGAAGCGCTTGACCGTGGCTTCGCCGTCGAGCATGGCGGCCACGATGTCGCCGTTCTCGGCGACCGGCTGGCGGCGGACCGTGACCCAGTCGCCGTCACAGATCGCGGCTTCGATCATGGAGTCGCCGACGACCTTCAGCACGAACAGTTCGCCGTCACCGACGAGCTGACGGGGGAGGGGGAAGACGTCCTCGACCGACTCCTCGGCGAGGATCGGGCCACCGGCGGCGATGCGGCCGACCAGCGGGACGTACGACGCGGCGGGCTTGCCGGCCGTGTCCGTGGGCTGCACGGTCATGGCCTGGTCGGAACCGCGGACCTCGTACGCGCGCGGGCGGTGCGGGTCACGGCGCAGGAAGCCCTTGCGCTCCAGTGCCATCAGCTGATGCGCGACCGAGGACGTGCTGGACAGGCCGACGGCCTGGCCGATCTCCCGCATCGACGGCGGATAGCCGCGTCGCTGCACGGAGTCCCGGATGACTTCGATCACCCGGCGCTGGCGGTCGGTGAGCCCGGAGCTGTCCGCCCGGATGCCTGGAGGTCGGCCGGGTAGAGAGCGCTTGTGCGCCTCTGGATGCGTGCCTTCGTTCACGGCATGTACCGGCTCGACTCGGCCCTGGGAGCGGTCCTGGGCGCTGATGGTGGCGCTGTCTGCGGTGGTGGTCACGTCGGCCCCTCTCGATGGTCTCCCTGCTGGACAACGGTAGTTGCTTTCGAAAGGTTGCGCCAAACACACGTTCGAGTGAAAAAGTGCGATCCACCTGACGCGATCAAGTGTCCGGGTGTATGGCTACCGCGACCTCGGTCGGGTAAAAGCGCCCATCGTTGTACTCTTCCCTGCTGGGGTCGGCGACCTCGTGAGTCGGACCCCAGTGTGTCATCCGGAATCCCGCCGACCGGGATCCGGGCCCCTTCTGTGCCGGAGCCCCACGCGCCCTCCGTGTCGCGCCCACGGTATCTCCGTAAGTGCCCGAGCGGCACGGATATGCGTCCGCGTGTTCGTCCGCCGTGTTCGCCGGGTGCCCGGAGAGTGGCTCTTCGTAGCGACACGCGCCCCTTCCTCGGTGCATGCGCCAATCCCCACATCTAGTGGTTGGATGGCTACAGCAGCCCACAAGTTGTGGTTTCTCTCGGACCCCGGGTCTTCGGGGCCCCTACGATCGCCTATGCTTGGGGCTGCTTCGAGGGGCCTGTGAGGCCCGGCGAGGCCAATGAGTCTGCTGTGAGGAGGGTTGGAGATCATGCACTGCCCCTTCTGCAGGCATCCCGACAGCCGTGTGGTCGACAGTCGTACGACCGACGACGGCACGTCGATCCGCAGGCGCCGCCAGTGTCCCGACTGCTCCCGTCGTTTCACGACCGTGGAGACGTGCTCGCTCATGGTGGTCAAGCGGTCCGGCGTCACCGAACCGTTCAGTCGCACCAAGGTCATCAATGGCGTGCGCAAAGCGTGCCAGGGGCGGCCCGTCACCGAGGACGCGCTCGCCCAGCTCGGCCAGCGGGTCGAGGAGGCGGTGCGGGCCACCGGAAGCGCCGAGCTGACCACCCATGACGTGGGTCTGGCCATACTCGGCCCGTTGCAGGAGCTCGACCTCGTCGCCTATCTGCGCTTCGCCTCCGTCTACCGGGCGTTCGACTCGCTCGAGGACTTCGAGGCGGCCATCGGGGAACTGCGCGAAGCGACGGGCGGCCCCGCCGTGGACGACGAGGACGCGGGAGCGGGGAGCCAGGAAGACGAACGCGGCGCCGGTCGGACCGTCGAGGTCCCGGTGCCCGCCCACGCCGCCGACTGACCGGCAGACCGGAAACCAGGAGGAGAACCGGATTCCGGCCGAAGAGCGGCGGACGAAGACCTGTTGCGGGTGGCAGTTGAGGGTGCCCGCGACACAAGACAGAACACCGTGCCACGGGAACAAACGGGGCACTTCAGGGCGTTTTTGCCCGTAGAGGGAGGCGGCATGACAGAGACGGCGAGCGGTCCGGCACGAGGTTCCCGAGCCAAGGGGGCCAAGGCCAGCAAGGGACTGCGTATCGAGCGCATCCACACGACCCCCGGCGTGCACCCGTACGACGAGGTGGAGTGGGCGCATCGTGACGTCGTCATGACCAACTGGCGCGACGGCTCGGTCAATTTCGAGCAGCGTGGCGTCGAGTTCCCCGACTCCTGGTCGGTGAACGCGGTCAACATCGTCACCAGCAAGTACTTCCGTGGTGCCGTGGGCACCCCGCAGCGCGAGGTCAGCCTCAAGCAGCTGATCGACCGCATCGTGAAGACGTACCGGAAGGCCGGCGAGGACCACAAGTACTTCGCGTCTCCCGCCGACGCCGAGATCTTCGAGCACGAGCTGGCCTACGCCCTCCTGCACCAGATCTTCAGCTTCAACAGCCCCGTCTGGTTCAACGTCGGCACCCCGCAGCCCCAGCAGGTCTCCGCCTGCTTCATCCTGTCCGTCGACGACTCCATGGAGTCGATCCTCGACTGGTACAAGGAAGAGGGCATGATCTTCAAGGGCGGCTCCGGCGCCGGCCTGAACCTCTCCCGCATCCGCTCCTCCAAGGAGCTGCTCTCCTCCGGCGGCAACGCGTCCGGCCCCGTCTCCTTCATGCGCGGCGCCGACGCCTCCGCCGGCACCATCAAGTCCGGTGGCGCCACCCGCCGTGCCGCCAAGATGGTCGTCCTCGATGTCGACCACCCCGACATCGAGGACTTCATCGAGACCAAGGTCAAGGAAGAGGAGAAGATCCGCGTCCTGCGCGACGCGGGCTTCGACATGGACCTGGGCGGCGACGACATCACGTCGGTCCAGTACCAGAACGCCAACAACTCGGTCCGCGTGAACGACGAGTTCATGAAGTCGGTCGAGGCGGGCGGCAACTTCGGCCTGCGTGCCCGTATGTCCGGCGAGGTCATCGAGGAGGTCGACGCCAAGGCGCTCTTCCGCAAGATCGCCGAGGCCGCGTGGGCCTGCGCCGACCCGGGTATCCAGTACGACGACACCATCAACAACTGGCACACCTGCCCCGAGTCCGGCCGGATCACCGCGTCGAACCCGTGCAGCGAGTACATGCACCTGGACAACACGTCCTGCAACCTCGCCTCGCTGAACCTGATGAAGTTCCTCAAGGACAACGGCAAGGGCACCCAGTCCTTCGAGACCGAGCGCTTCCAGAAGGTCGTCGAGCTGGTCATCACCGCGATGGACATCTCGATCTGCTTCGCGGACTTCCCGACCCAGAAGATCGGCGAGAACACGCGCGCGTTCCGCCAGCTCGGCATCGGCTACGCCAACCTCGGCGCCCTGCTGATGGCCACCGGTCACGCGTACGACTCCGAGGGCGGCCGCGCCCTCGCCGGCGCCATCACCTCCCTGATGACGGGTACGGCCTACCGCCGCTCCGCCGAACTGGCCGCGGTCGTCGGCACCTACGACGGCTACGCCCGCAACGACGACGCCCACAAGCGCGTCATGAAGCAGCACGCCGACGCCAACGGCACCGCCGTACAGATGGACGACCTGGACACCCCGGTGTGGGCTGCCGCCACGGAGGCCTGGCAGGACGTCGTGCGCCTCGGCGAGCAGAACGGTTTCCGTAACTCCCAGGCGTCCGTCCTCGCCCCGACCGGCACCATCGGTCTGGCGATGTCCTGCGACACCACCGGTGTCGAGCCCGACCTCGCGCTGGTGAAGTTCAAGAAGCTCGTCGGCGGCGGCTCGATGCAGATCGTCAACGGCACCGTCCCGCAGGCCCTGCGCCGCCTGGGCTACCAGGAGGAGCAGATCGAGGCGATCGTCGCCCACATCGCCGAGAACGGCAATGTGATCGACGCCCCCGGCCTGAAGACCGAGCACTACGAGGTGTTCGACTGCGCCATGGGCGAGCGCGCCATCTCCCCGATGGGCCACGTCCGCATGATGGCAGCGATCCAGCCGTGGATCTCCGGCGCCATCTCCAAGACGGTCAACATGCCGGAGACGGCGACCGTCGAGGAGGTCGAGGAGATCTACTACGAGGCCTGGAAGCTCGGCGTCAAGGCGCTCGCGATCTACCGCGACAACTGCAAGGTCGGCCAGCCGCTCTCCGCCAAGAAGAAGGAGGACGAGAAGGCCGAGATCGCCGAGAAGGCCGAGGGCACGATCCGTACCGCGGTCGAGAAGGTGGTCGAGTACCGCCCCGTCCGCAAGCGTCTCCCCAAGGGCCGCCCCGGCATCACCACGTCCTTCACGGTCGGCGGGGCCGAGGGCTACATGACCGCCAACTCCTACCCGGACGACGGTCTCGGCGAGGTCTTCCTGAAGATGTCGAAGCAGGGCTCCACCCTCGCCGGCATGATGGACGCCTTCTCCATCGCGGTCTCGGTCGGCCTCCAGTACGGCGTGCCGCTGGAGACGTACGTCTCGAAGTTCACCAACATGCGCTTCGAGCCGGCCGGCATGACCGACGACCCGGACGTGCGGATGGCGCAGTCGATCGTCGACTACATCTTCCGCCGCCTGGCGCTGGACTTCCTGCCCTTCGAGACCCGCTCCGCGCTCGGCATCCACTCCGCCGAGGAGCGTCAGCGCCACCTGGAGACCGGTTCCTACGAGTCGGCCGATGACGAGGTCGACGTCGAGGGCCTGGCGCAGTCCGCGCCGCGCGCCCAGGAGCTGAAGGCCGTCGCCGCGCCGAAGGCCGTGGCCGAGGCGGTCGACCCCGCCCCGAAGCAGCAGGCGCACACCAGCGCCGAACTGGTGGAGATGCAGCTGGGCATCCAGGCGGACGCCCCGCTCTGCTTCTCCTGCGGCACCAAGATGCAGCGGGCCGGCTCCTGCTACATCTGCGAGGGCTGCGGCTCCACCAGCGGTTGCAGCTGATAGCAAGCAGTACCTGAAGTGAGTAAGGGGCGCCGGCAGTGGCCGGCGCCCCTTACTGCTGTCCGAGCGCGGGAGTCAGGGCCGGTGCTCCCTGCCCATCACGCGGGTGAACGTCGCCGGATCCTCGTCGAAGCCATGGACACCGGCGTGGAAGATCCACCCGCCGGACGCGTCGCGCACGAACTCGGCGATCGTCGCCGCCGTGGCCTCGGGGACCGAGCCGAAGTCGTCCTCGGCGAGGACGGTGTAGCCCTCGCGTATGCGCATGCCGGGATTGAGCACCTGGGCGAACGCCCTGTGCCCGCCTGCCTGCTGTATGACGGCACCGACCACCACGCGCGCGTACCGGCCGTCGAGCCGGTCGAGATCGAGCGTCATGACCTCGTCCCAGCCGAAGCCCTTGCCGTCGGTGCTGTCCCGGTTCAGGAAGATCGTGCCGTCCGGCGAGCGGCTGTCGAAGTGCACCAGATACGCCGGCGTCCCGTAGGCGTCGCCCGACACGAATGTCGCGGCGACGATGTCGAGATCGGTGGGCGCCTGGCCCGCCGGACTCGGATCCCACTTGAGTGCGACCTCGATCTTGCGGTTTCCCTTGCTGAAGCCGGTCACCGGGCTTCCCCTTCCCCCTTGAGGCACCGTATTCCCCAACTCCTGCGAAGTCAGGGCTTCTTGTCCATCGTGCCACGCCCGTAGGAGCATATGCGCGGGTGATCTCCACAGGAGCGTGACCGGCGCCACGCCCATGGCCTTACGATGGCGCGGTGCTGGTCAAGTGGATTCGCTGCACCGTGGTGGACCGCCGCGGCTTCGAGCGGGGGCAGCGGAAATGGGCGGGGCTTCTGGGGGAGCCGGGATTTCGGGGACAGGGCGGAGGGTGGAGCCGGCAGCGGCCGGGCGGGGCACACATCTTCGCCTTCTGGGAGAGTCGCGCCTTCTACGACTCCTTCATGGCCCGCTCCCACGACCGCCTGGCCGCTTCCCAGTCCGGCACGTTCAAGGACGCCCAGGTCAAACTGTTCGAGTACCGCTTCGACGTGAAGACCGGCTTCGAGCCCCGCTTCACCGACACCGACCTGATCCGCGTGGCCCTGTGCCGTGTGCACGAGGAACGCGTCGAACACTTCACCCTCATGCAGGAGAAGGTCTGGAACCCCGCGATGGCCGGGTCGCCGGGCATGATCCGCGGCATGTTCGCCGAAGCCCCCGAGCAGGAATTCATGATCCTTTCCATGTGGCGGTCGGCGGCCGAACACGGAAAGTACCGGACCGAGCGCGTGGAGCGACTGGCTCTACGGGCCCAGACGGAGGCCGACATCGCGGCACTCTCGGGCGACATCGTGGAGCTGGAGCCGTCCTGGACGGTCTGAGGCGCACTATTTGTGTGATCTACGCCGTATGGAGCCCGTACGAGTGCTCGATCGTGCCTCGCTCGATCTAGGGTTTCGGCATGGCACGACCACGGCGCATCGTCCTTGTCCGGCACGGCGAGTCAACGGGCAATGTCGATGACTCCGTATACGAGCGCGAGCCCGACCACGCACTCGCGCTCACCGAACGCGGCTGGCGGCAGTCCGAGGTGACGGGCAAGGGGCTCCGGGAGCTCTTCGGTCAGGAACGCGTGAGCGTCTACGTCTCCCCGTACCGCCGTACGCATGAGACCCTCCGCGCCTTCCACCTCGACCCCGACCTGATACGGGTGCGCGAGGAACCCCGGCTGCGCGAGCAGGACTGGGGCAACTGGCAGGAACGCGACGACGTGCGCCTGCAGAAGACGTACCGGGACGCGTACGGCCACTTCTTCTTCCGCTTCCCGCAGGGCGAGTCCGGCGCCGACGTGTACGACCGTGTCGGAGGGTTCCTGGAGAGTCTGTACCGCAGTTTCGAGGCCCCCGACCACCCGCCGAACGTGCTCCTGGTGACGCACGGGCTCGCGATGCGGTTGTTCTGCATGCGCTGGTTCCACTGGTCGGTGGCGGAGTTCGAATCGCTGTCGAACCCGGGGAACGGCGAAGTGCGCATGCTCGTTCTCGGAGAAGACGGCAAGTACACGCTCGACCGGCCCTTCGAGCGCTGGCGGGAACCGTTGCCGTACTGGGTGAACGGATAGAGTGGCAGGGCGATGACCGCTGACTCCTCTCTTCACGGGCGCCTGAGCCGCGCCCTGGCCAGTCTGCGCGGCCTGGCGGTGGGCGACGCGCTCGGCTCACAGTTCTTCGTTCCCGCGAACTACCAGCTGCTCAAGCGGCGCGAGCTGCCCGCGGGGCCCTGGCAGTGGACGGACGACACGGAGATGGCCTGCTCGGTGGTGACCGTCCTGGCCGCCCACCAGCGCATCGACCAGGACGCGCTGGCCCGCTCGTTCGCCGAGCACCACGACTTCGACCGGGGCTACGGACCCGCGGTCAACCGGCTGCTCCGCCTGGTCCGGGAAGGTGAGGACTGGCGCGAGCTGGCTGCCGGACTCTTCAAGGGACAGGGGTCCTGGGGCAACGGCGCCGCCATGCGCATCGCCCCCCTGGGTGCCTGGTACGCCGATGATCCCGAGCAGGCGACCCACCAGGCCGAGATCTCCGCGTACCCCACGCACCAGCACAGGGAAGCCGTCGTCGGCGCCATGGCCGTCGCCGCCGCGACCGCGCTGGCCGCCTCTCCGGACGGCCCGCCCAGCCCCGAGGCCCTGCTCGACGGCGTCGTCGCGCTCGTACCGAAGAGCGCTGTCGGCGCGGGGTTGCGGCGAGCACGGGACATGCTCGACTACGGCGACGCGGCCACGGTCGCGGCCGTCCTCGGCTGCGGTCGTCGTACGTCCGCCCACGACACCGTGCCGTTCGCCCTCTGGTCCGCCGCGCGGGCTCTGGGCGACTTCGAGTCGGCGTTCTGGACGACCGCCCAGGTGGGCGGTGACGTGGACACCACCTGCGCGATCGTGGGCGGCGTGCTCGCGTGTGTGAAGGCGGGAACGCCGCCGGTCGAGTGGCTGGAGCGGACCGAGGTACTGCCGGACTGGGTGCCTGCGGGGTCCTGACGGCCGGCAGCCGTGGGATCGACGGTGGTGGCTTCGGCGGTGCGGCGTGACTCCGCTTGGAAACTCTCCGTGTGGGTCGGGAACTCTGTGTGACCGCCGTCCGTTCCTCTGGTGTCCGGTGCCGTTGGCTGCGGGCGGCCGTAGGCGGTGGGCTGTCGAGTTGGCCAGGGGGCGTTCGTCGTTCCTCGGCGGTCGGCGGTCGGCGGTCGGCGGTCGGCGGTCGGCGGTCGGCGGTCGGTGGGCTGCGGGTTGGCGGCCGGGGTGAGGGTCCGAGGGGGTGTGGGTGTTGTCGGTCGTGGTGAATGTGCAGGTTGTGTCGGCCGTGGCGGCAATGGCGGCAATGGCGGCCGTGCTGGTTGCGCTGGGCCGGCCGGCGGTGTTGCGACGGGTGCGGGTGCGGGTGCGGGTGCGGGTGCGGGGGCGAGGGCCGGTGCCGGACTGGGTTCCTGTTGCCGTGGTGCGGCCGGCCGGTCCGCCGCGTGCGTCCTCAGGTGCTTGGCGGCGGTCCGGCCGGCCGTTGTTCGGGGCCGTGGCGGGAGGGTCAGCCGATCCCCGGCCCGGCGGAGCCGGCGAGCGCTTCGAGATCGCTCTTGCGGACCTTGATCACCAGCCAGGCGGTGAGGAAGGCCAGAGCGGCGATCGCCGCTGCGGGTACGAAGGCGGTGGAGATCCCGTGAGCGAGCACGTCGTGCCCCCAGGGCGCGGGCAGCTGCTTGGTCTTGGCGAACTCGGCCTGCTGCTCCGGCGAACCGTTCGCGAGGAACTTCGGCAGCTGTTTCTTCGCCTCGTCCTTGCTGGCGGAGCCGAAGACGGTCGTCAGGATGGACAGGCCGAGCGAACCGCCCACCTGCTGTGTGGCGTTGAGCAGCCCGGAAGCCGCGCCCGCTTCGTGCTGCGCGACACCGGAGACGGCTGTGACGGTCACGGTCACGAAGTTCAGGCCCATGCCGAAGCCGAACACCAGCATCGGGCCGAGGATGCCGCCGAGGTAGGAGCTGTCCGGCGTGATGAAGGTCTGCCAGACAAGTCCGACGACCACCAGCAGCGTGCCGGCCGTCATGAACGGCTTGGGCCCGAGCGTGGCCAGGAACCGCTGCGACAGACCGGCGCCGACCGCGATCGCGGCCGTCACGGGGAGAAAGGCGAGGCCGGCCTTGATGGGGCTGTAGCCGAGCACGTTCTGAACGAACAGAACGATGTAGAAGAACATGCCGAACATCGCCGCGGCCAGGCTGAGCATGATCACGTACGTGCCCGAGCGGTTGCGGTCGGCGAACATCTTGAGCGGCGTGATCGGTTCCCTGGCCCGCAACTCGGTGAGGACGAAGGCCGCCAGCAGGACCACCGCCGCCCCGAACGAGCCGAGGGTGATGCCGTCGCGCCAGCCCTTCTCCGAGGCGCGGATGAAGCCGTACACCAGCGAGGCCATGCCGGCCGTGGACGTCAGTGCGCCCACGATGTCGAACCGGCCCGGGTGTCGTTCGGACTCGCTGATGTAGAGCGGGGCGAGCACGGCGATCAGCAGACCGATGGGCACGTTGACGAAGAGCACCCACCGCCAGTCGAGCCAGTCCGTGAGCATGCCGCCCGCGAGCAGGCCGATGGCACCGCCGCCCGCGGACACGGCCGCGAACACGCCGAACGCACGGTTGCGCTCCGGCCCTTCGGGGAACGTGGTGGTGATCAGGGCCAGCGAGGTGGGCGACGCGATCGCGCCCCCTACGCCTTGGAGGGCGCGTGCGGCCAGCAACTGCCAGGGCTCCTGGGCGAGTCCGCCCAGGAGCGAGGCTATGGAGAACAGCAGGATGCCGGTGATGAACACCCTTCGGCGGCCGAGGATGTCACCGGCCCGGGCGCCCAGGAGCAGCAGACCGCCGAAGGTGAGCGTGTAGGCGCTGACCACCCAGGTGAGGTCCGTGGTGCTGAAACTGAGAGCTTCTTGAATGTGCGGGAGCGCGATGTTCACAATCGTCGCGTCGAGTACCACCATGAGTTGGCAGGCCGCGATCACGGTGAGGGCGATGCCGGGATGCCCCTCCCGGCGGGCCGCGCCCGGTTTTTGGTCCTGAAGCAGCTGAGAGGTTGTCACTATGGATCCCCCAGAAAGGTGTTAGTGAACGCTCGCGTTCACTGTCGTGTCAACGGTAGTGAGTCCCCAACAGTGAACGCAAGCGTTCACTTAAATCCTCGCCGCGCGTCGTGTCCCCCTCTGCTGCGACCCGGCGTGGCCCGCCCCGGAACCCCCGCTTCCCTTTGCTCGCTGGAGAAACACGGATGGATACCTCGCGCTGGTCGGCTGCTCCTGCCCGGACGGCCTCTCCCCGTCGGCGCGGTGCGGTGCTGGAACGCGCGATCCTGGACGCCGCCCTGGAACAGCTCAGTACGGTCGGCTGGAAGGGCCTGACGATGGAGGGTGTCGCGGCCGGCGCCCAGACCGGCAAGGCCGCGGTCTACCGCCGCTGGCCCTCGAAGGAGGACCTGGTCGCCGACGCGCTCGAGGCCGGACTGCCTCGCGTAGAGGGGGTGCCCGACCTAGGAAGTGTTCGCGAGGACCTGTTGGCCCTGTGCCGGGTGGCCCGCGACGCCATGTACTCGCGGCCCGGTTTCGCTCTGCGAGCGGTGATTCACGAATGCGACCCCATGCAGGCCGAGCGGTTCCATGGCGTGATCTTCGAGGGTGTGGTGGAGCCGACGATCAAGCTGATTCGTGAGGTCGTCACCCGTGGAATAGAGCGAGGGGAAGTGCGCCGTGATGCGGCCGACGGGTACGTCTTCGACGTCGTTCCGGCGATGATGATGTACCGGTCGAAGATGTGCACCAGTGAATGGAGCGACAAGGATCTCGAGGAGATGATCGACCGGCTGATGCTTCCGCTGCTGCGGCCGTACGAAGACTGACGGCCGACGACCGTCGTCGCCGACGCCGCTCGGGGGCCGGGGTGTCGCGCGGCGATCCCGTCGGCGTACGCTAAGGGCGCCATGCCGTACGAACCACCCACTCACACCGTCGAGCGCTCCCTTCGCGCCACGACCGGAGCGAAGGTCATTGCCGGTGTCGACGAGGTGGGGCGGGGCGCCTGGGCCGGACCGGTCACCGTCTGCGCGGCGATCACCGGACTGCGCCGGCCACCGCAGGGTCTGACCGACTCCAAGCTGCTGACGGTCAAGCGGCGTACGGAGTTGGCCGGGATACTGCGATCGTGGGTGACGGCCTACGCCCTGGGGCATGCTTCCCCGGAGGAGATCGACGACCTGGGGATGACCGCCGCGCTGCGGCTCGCCGCAGTCCGTGCCCTGGACGCCCTGCCTGTCCGCCCCGACGCCGTGATCCTCGACGGGAAGCACGACTATCTCGGCGCCCCGTGGAGAGTACGCACGGTGATCAAGGGTGACCGGTCATGCGTGGCCGTCGCCGCGGCGTCGGTGATCGCCAAAGTTCAGCGCGACAAAATGATGGCCGAACTGGGTGTCGACCATGCAGACTTCGGATTTGCGGACAACGCCGGGTATCCGTCGCCCGTGCACAAGGCCGCACTGGAGGAGCGGGGGCCCACCCCGTACCACCGCTTGTCGTGGGCGTATCTTGATGCGCTGCCCCAGTGGCGGCACCTCAAGAAGGTCCGCAGCTTGGCGGACGGAAGCGTTCCGGAGATCGAGGGTCAGCTCGCCTTCGACCTCTGACGGTTCCGCTCGCACTGATGTGCCCCCCCGCTCATCGGTGCCGCACCAACGTTTGATAAAAATCAGCTCATGCCTCTCATTCCCGAGGAGCCTCAGATTCACGAGAGTGCCCAGGGTCCCCGCGCCACTCCGGCCACCGGCCGCACCGCGCCGACCCCCCGCCCCGTACCCGGCCCCCGCCCCGCGGCTCCGCCCCGCCCCGGTCGTCCCGGCCCTCTGAGGCCCACGGCGCCGGTGCAGCGCACCCCGCGTGACGGGACTCCGGTCAAGCCAGGCCCCTCGGGCCCGGCCAAGTCCGCCGCCACCGCGACGAACCCGCAGATCCAGTTGATCCCGGCCTCCATCGAGGGCGCGCTCGACGCCGCTGAGGAAGCGGTGGACCTGCTCCTCGACTCGGGACGCGCCCCCGGTGACGTCCTGGTGCTCACCACCGGTACCCCGCACCCGTGGGCCGAGCACGAGCTGTCCTTCGGTGAAGCCTCCTACTGGGCGCAGCACGACGCCTGCGACGACATCTTCTACGCGGACGCTGCCGCGGCCTCCCGTGCCGCGTCTCGCCCCGTGGTCGTCGTGGCCGTCAACGGCGGCCCCTCCACCGCCGCCTCCGCCCTTCCGCTGGCCCACTCCCGGGCCGGAGCCCTGTTGATCGTCTGCGGTGACCCGCAGCAGATCAACTCGGTGCTGAGCGCCGGCGTCTGAGCCATGCCCCGCGTCTAGGGGCTGTCGGAGCGAAGAGGAAGCCGCCCCGACGGCATCGGCACGGTGCGGTCGTCGGCATGCCCGGACACCGGCGGTGGCCGGCCCTCCCGCAGGGCGGCCGCCGTACGGGCACCGGGCCTGAGCCGGCGACGCCGG
Organism: Streptomyces sp. NPDC048297; assembly: GCF_043201585.1. Lineage (NCBI taxonomy): Bacteria > Bacillati > Actinomycetota > Actinomycetes > Kitasatosporales > Streptomycetaceae > Streptomyces > Streptomyces sp. NPDC048297. Next base: position 305,268 of record NZ_JBICZA010000003.1, on the reverse strand, counting down.
CCGGGGCTTGGTGACCGCCCCGCGGTCACGCTCTGCGCTCGGGTCCAGGCCCCGCGAGCGGCCTGCCCCCGCGGATGGACGCCGAAGGCACGGTGACCGGGGGCGTGTTTGCGTACCGCTCGGCGCGCCAAAGGCCTCCCGGCGGGACGTCCCGGCACCGATAGGGGAGTGCTCGCACTGCCAGTGGGGCCGTGACGGCACCGGTACATGTGGCTGGGGCCGTCAGCCTCGTGCTGCACAGGGAGACGGTTCCCCGCCGGGGCGTCTCTGCCGACGGCAAGGGCTGACGGCGTGCTGCGTCGGCGCCGTCCTTGGAGCCGGACGCCTGCTCCTCAGCGGGCCGCCGCGCGGCGCAGGACCTCGGAGACCGGGCCCCCGGTGCGGGGCATCAGCGGCGGGACCTCCGCCAGGGCGAATGGTTCCGGCGCCGACCGGGAGTTCGGGCGACGGCCGCCGCGCCCCTCGCCGAGCACCTGCCAGCCCTCCTGCGTCAGCGTGATGTACGCGCCGCAGCGCAGCCCGTGCAGCGTGCAGGCGTCACGCAGCCCCCACATCCAGGCGCCGTCCTCCTCGGTCCAGCGCGCGTCGCCCTCGCGGCAGTAGAGCAGCACCGCCGTACGTACCGGGGTGCGTCGGCGCAGGTCGTGCGGGATGACGCGCCGCAGCTGGTCGAGGAGCGCGTTGCGGAACATCCAGCCGTCGGCCGCCGTGGGACGACGAGTGAACGACGCGCTGGCGAGCAGCCGCTCGTCCGGACCGAGGACGGCCACGATCGCCGTGGACACCTTGGGGTCATGGCGGGCGTGCAGCCCGCTGACGACCTCACGAGGGTTGCGCAGCAGAGGGATCCCGGCGTCGGCCCACTCCGCGGGCTCGAGCAGGCGAGTGGCGGAGGCGTCGGACGCGGGCGTCGACAACGGCGCCGCCGAGGACGAGGCGAATCCGAAGGTCACGTTCCTCCCTTCGGCTACGCGCCCACACTGCGGGCGAGGTCGGATGCGGGGGAGCGCGCACCGCAGCAGCAAAGCCCAACCGGATCACGAGCGCGCCGTGCGGGGAGCGGACTTCAATTCTTCCTGTCGAACTTGGATGCGGCAACGAGCAATTGGGGCCACCGACCGCCATCTGGCGGTTCGTGGCTTATATCCCTACCCACAGGGACCGGCGATGACCCCTGAGGTGTTCGACATCGACACCCCCGGACGCAGTAACCAGAGCAGCCGCGAGCCGACCTGAGTCGACCTGAGCCGACTCGGGGAATGCCGGCCCTGGACGGCCGGCACGAGGGGCATCACCCCGCGTGCCCCGGCCTTTTGGAGCAGGCGTGCGGCGACTGCCAGGGTCCATCGGGTCTCCGTGAAGTCGTCCACCACAGGACCGGGCCCGGGGCCTCGGCCGGCGCGGCGGCGAGAGCGGGCGGCACCGCCAAGGCGCCGTCGAGTGCCTTGAGCCGCTGGGCGCTGTTGCTGCGCGGCACTCGGTCCGCGTCGCCGGTGTACTCGATGGAGCCGAGGAGGAGAAGCCGGCCGACCTCGGCGATGCGGGTCCCCAGGGAATGGATCAGCCGGGGCCTCGAGCGGGATGCCAGGGTGACCATGCCCACCGGCCGGGCCTGGGCGTCCGTCACCCCCGGGGTCCAGCCGCCCGGACCCTTCGCCCAGTCCGCCGGCACGTCCACGACGGCTCGCGCCACGTCGTCCGGCACGTCCACGACGGCTCGCGCCACGTCGTCCGGCACGTCCACGGCGGCTCGCGCCACGTCGTCCGGCACGTCCACGGCGGCTCGCGCCACGTCGTCCGGCACGTCCACGGCGGCTCGCGCCACGTCGTCCGGCACCGGCGCGTCCGCTGCCTGGGGCGTAAGGAGGGGGCGCAGCCTGTTTCCCCAGCCGATGTCCGGGAGCCGGCCCAGGGCTCGCCCCGGCGATCCCTGTTCACCTGCCGGAATGCGGCCCTTGAGGTCGATACCGATCGCCGGGAGCCCGGTCGGCCACATGCGGCGGGGCTCCACCTCGACCCCGGCGCGTCCCAGGTCGACGCGCGGCGTCCACCGCCGTAGCGGACGTGTCGGCGGTGAAGCGCGGCCCCGCGCAGTTGTCACGGCGGCCGCAGGGTTTGGCGCCCTCGTCGTCCAGCTGCCGCCGGAGGAACTCCATCTGTCGGCGAGCCAGGCCATCCGGTGCGCGGCGTCGGGCAGACGCGGGACGCCGGGGCTCAGGCTCTCCCGGTCGAGCGGTCCGCGCAGGACCAGGGTGTCCGGGGAACCGCCGGTGTCGAGCTGCTCGGCGACGTCGGCGGTCACGCGTGCGTCGGCCGTTGCGGTGGTGGCCGGCACGGGGACACCGGGTGGGAGGTCCGCGAGCATGGTGCGCAGCCGCCGGTGGTCGGGGCGGAAGTCGTGACCCCGGTCCGAGATGCGGTGAGCCTCGTCCGCGACCAGCAGTCCGGTCGCCGAGGAGAGCTTGGGCAGCACCTGGTCACGGAAGTCGGGGTCGTTCAGCCGCTCCGGGCTGCAGAACCGGGAAGGCGTTCGGATTCCAGGCGGAAATATAGCCCTGAGCTGTGCAAACGCGCGGATGGGGGATGGTCGTGGCCGAGTGTTGGGCCCTAGCTGTCTTCGGGCAATGCCCGGTTCGCGGACCGTCCGCGGGCTCGCCGTCACGCTGGGTGAAGCGGCGGATTGGCCGATTGTCCTTGCCATCGGGTTGCATGGGGTGCATGGACAACCTGGAGCTCCGCACCGAAGCCGACACCATCCTCGCTGAGCTTGTCGGTGATCCGAGCGGCTCCGCGCGCCTGCGGGAGGATCAGTGGCAGGCGGTGGCGGCTCTGGTGGAGGAGCGTCGGCGTGCTCTTGTGGTGCAGCGCACCGGCTGGGGCAAGTCGGCGGTGTACTTCGTGGCCACTGCTCTGCTGCGTCGGCGTGGATCCGGCCCCACGGTGATCATCTCGCCGTTGCTGGCGCTGATGCGTAACCAGGTCGAGTCGGCGGCGCGGGCCGGTATCCATGCGCGCACCATCAACTCGGCCAACCCGGAGGAATGGGATGCCATCTACGGGGAGGTCGAGCGGGGCGAGACCGACGTTCTCCTCGTGAGTCCGGAGCGTCTTAATTCAGTCGATTTTCGCGATCAGGTGCTGCCCAGGCTCGCGGCCACCACCGGACTGCTGGTGGTCGACGAGGCCCACTGTATTTCTGACTGGGGGCATGACTTCCGGCCGGACTACCGACGGTTGCGGGCGATGCTGGCGGAGCTTCCCGCCGGGGTGCCCGTGCTGGCCACCACCGCGACGGCGAACGCCCGGGTCACCGCGGATGTGGCCGAGCAGCTGGGCACGGGTGCAGGCGAGGCCCTCGTGCTGCGCGGCCCGCTGGAGCGGGAAAGCCTGCGTCTGGGTGTGGTCCGGCTCCCGGACGCAGCGCACCGTCTGGGCTGGCTCGCCGAGCACCTGGACGACATGCAGGGCTCCGGCATCATCTACACGCTGACGGTGGCCGCGGCCGAGGAGGCCACGGCCTTCCTGCGTCAGCGCGGCTTCAACGTGGCCTCCTACACGGGGAAGACGGAGAACGCCGACCGGCTGCAGGCTGAGGCCGATCTGCAGGAGAACCGGGTCAAGGCGTTGGTCGCGACGTCCGCGCTGGGGATGGGCTTCGACAAGCCGGACCTCGGGTTCGTCGTACACCTCGGTTCGCCGTCCTCGCCGATCGCGTACTACCAGCAGGTCGGCCGCGCCGGCCGCGGGGTCGAGCACGCCGATGTGCTGCTGCTGCCGGGCAAGGAGGACGAGGCCATCTGGCGCTACTTCGCCGATACCGCCTTCCCGCCCGAGGCCCAGGTTCGCCAGACCCTCTCGGCCCTCGCCGACGCGGGACGGCCGCTCTCCGTGCCGGCCCTGGAGGCGGCAGTGGATCTTCGGCGCAGCCGGCTGGAGTCGATGCTGAAGGTGCTGGACGTCGACGGCGCGGTCAAGCGGGTGAAGGGCGGCTGGACGGCCACCGGAGCCGACTGGGTGTACGACGCCGAGCGCTACGCGTGGGTGGCCAAGCAGCGGGCCGCCGAGCAGCAGGCAATGCGCGATTACACGAGCACGTCCCAGTGCCGGATGGAGTTCCTGCGCCGGCAGTTGGACGACGAGGGGGCGGCCCGATGCGGCCGTTGCGACAACTGCGCGGGTCCCTGGGTCGATTCCACGGTCTCGGCGGAGGCGCTGACGGGGGCGACGAAGGAACTGGATCGCCCCGGGGTGGAGATCGAGCCGCGCCGGATGTGGCCGACGGGGATGCCCGCACTGGGCATCGACCTCAAGGGACGGATCCCCGTCAAGGAGCAGTGTTCCACCGGGCGTGCCCTGGGGCGGCTCTCGGACATCGGATGGGGCAACCGACTGCGCCCGCTACTGGCCGAGAACGCGCCCGACGGGCCGGTCCCCGACGACGTTCTGCATGCCGCGGTCGCGGTCCTTGCCGACTGGGCGCGCTCTGCGGGCGGCTGGGCGCCGAACGTTCCGGATGCCTCCGCCCGGCCGGTGGGAGTCGTCGCGGTGCCGTCACTGACTCGTCCGCAACTTGTCGCTTCCCTGGCCGAGGGAATCGCGACCATCGGTCGCCTCCCCTTCCTCGGCACCCTGGCGTACACCGGACCGGGTGGCCCGCACGTGGCACGTCGCAGCAACTCCGCTCAACGCCTCAGGGCGTTGTCCGGCGCCTTCACCATCTCTGAGGAACTGGCCGGGGCACTGGCCGGCTCCCGCGGTCCGGTGCTGCTCGTGGACGACTACACCGACTCTGGCTGGACCCTCGCGGTCGCTGCCCGCCTGCTCCGACAGGCAGGCAGCGAACAGGTCCTTCCGCTGGTCCTCGCTGCGGCAGGCTGAGCTTCCCCAAGCTGTGGGCGCGGCCGAACTCGGTGCCTCCGGCGGTGGCGCGGTTTCCTGGAGCGTGGGTCACGATCGATACGGCTTGTGACGTGTCGTCACCCACCTCCTGGTGAGCGGACTGTTCCTGCCGGGAAGCGGGAGCCCGGTCCCGACCGGCACCGCCGCCTTCCCTCCCGGACATCGGGTGTCCGATCAGCTTCAGAGCCGAGCTCAGGGGGCCAGAGTGAGGTCACCATGGTTGGACTTGGCGAGCGAGCGCCCGATGACCATGCGCTGAATCTGGTTCGTGCCTTCGAAGATCTGAGTCACCTTGGCCTCACGCATGTACCGTTCGACGGGGAACTCGCGTGTGTAGCCGACCCCGCCGAGCACCTGCACCGCATCGGTGGTGACACGCATCGCGTTGTCGGTCGCGACGAGCTTCGCGACCGACGCCTCACGACTGAACGGCAGTCCCGCGTCCTTCAACCGGGCCGCATGGAGGGTCGCAGCACGCGCTGAAAAGACCGCGGCCTCCATGTCGGCCAGCAGGAACGCGATTCCCTGGTGGTCGATGATGCGTGATCCGAACGTCTCCCGGTCGCGCGCATAGGCGATCGCGTGGTCCAGAGCGCCCTGGGCGAGACCGACTGCGACGGCCGCGATACCGAGACGGCCGGAATCCAGGCTCGCGAGAGCGATACGCAGGCCGCCGCCCTCAGCACCGATACGCCGCTCGACAGGGACACGGACGTCCCGGAGCACCATGGTCGCCGTCGTGGATCCGGTCAGCCCCATCTTCCGTTCGGGCACATCAGCGTTGAGGCCCTCGGAGTCAGCCGGGACGATGAAGCACGAGATACCCGTGCGCTCTTCCGAGGTGCGGGCCATGACCTTGTAGTAGTCCGCGTGGCCGCCATGTGTCGTCCAGGCTTTCGCGCCGTTCAGGACATAGTGATCGCCGTCCCGACGGGCCCAGGTCCGCATCGCCGCCGGGTCCGAGCCGGCGTGCGGCTCCGAGAGACAGTAGGCACCCAGCAGCTCGCCACCGAGCATCGCGGGCAGCCACTCCTGCTTCTGCTCCTCGGTACCCATCGTCGCCAGGCCGAAGCACGACAGCACGTGCACGGAGACACCTACACCGACCGAAGCCCACACGGCCGAGATCTCTTCGACAACCTGCAGATACACCTCGTAGGACAGACCGCTGCCACCGTACGCCTCGGAGTACGGCAGACCGAGCAGGCCGACGCGTCCGAGGAGCCTGAAGACGTCACGAGGGAATGCCTCGTTCGCCTCATCGGCATCCACCCGCGACGCGAGTTCATCGGCCGCCAGTTTCCGGACCAGCCTGATGAGGTCACGGGACTCCTCGTTCGGTAACAGTCGACGCGCGCTCATGGCACCTTCCAGCTGGCGGGGCGAAACATCGTTCAGGGAGATCTGCAGGCCAGGCACCGCAAGGAGCCCTTTACGGGCAAACGTCGAACTGCGGCAGTCCACCGTCGCCCTCGCACGCCGCCGAGATACGGGTCAGCTCCCGCTCGCACCTCGCCGGCAGGACCGTGAACCACTGAGCCGCAGCCGCAGCCGCAGCCGCAGCCCCAGCCCGAAACCGTTCCGCTTCGCTGTGACAGACCGCTTCCCGCACCCGCAACAGCCGCAGTACCTCATCACAGCTCATCCGACTCGCCTCTCACACCGGCTGATCACCCAGCTACCGCAACGAGACGGGTATGACACCGGACACGGCGGGGCCGCGTTCCTCCTTCCGGAGCCCGTCCGGCTCCCGCGGGAACTCACCCGCACCCGACCGTGTTCGTTCAGCGACGCCCCCCGCACAAGTACCGGGTGGACGAGATTACGGGTGGCATCCAGAAGTTCTTCGACAGCGTCCGGTGGTACCTGAACGTCAAGGTCATGGAGGTTCCCGCCGACGCCCTTCGGGTGATTCTGTATGCCGAGCGATGTTTCCAGGCGTGCTGCAACTGTCCGGCGGCACCTCGCCGCGTCAGTGAGCGGCAGGCCGGACAGGGGCCGGCCGACAGGGTGATGAGGTCGGGCTGCGGCCGCATCCTGACAAGAGCGAGATCGCGTACTGCCAGGACGAGAGGCGGCGCGGCTCATTCGGGCACTCGTCCTTCACCTTGCTGGGATTCACGTTCTGTCAGTGCCGGACCGAGGGCAGGGGGCCCGGAATCCATGCGGTTCCTTCCCCGGACCGGCAAGGGCGCCCAGAAGTTGATGGGTGGGACGGTTCGCAGTCGGAGGCCGCGTCGCCAGATCGGCCTCGTCTCCGTGGAGTTCGCCGGCCGGACCTACCCGTTCGTGGCGGTGGAAGCGGCGGTGGAAGCGGCCGTGGAAGGCGCGGCCGCAGTACTGCCGGTCGCTGATCGGGGTCCGCCCGGCGCGGGTCGTCAGGGGGTGGATTTCACCGTGGAGCACGCCGAACAGAGGCTCGCGCTCTTCGGCCTTTACGCCGGTCAGCGCGAAGGTGGCGGGCAGGGCGTGCAGGGCGTGCAGGGTGAACGGCGGGGGCAGGCCAGGCATCAGACGTGCATAGAGTTCGGCGTGGAGGGAGTCCAGGTCAGGCGTCACAGCCGACCTCTGGGCTCCCTCGCCTCATCTCATGCGTGCCAGCAAGCCCTTGGCATCATTCATCCAGTCGGACCGGGAGTTCACACGTGAGGCCTCAGAGCACCGACGTGCGCCAGATCGCCGAACCGCGCCGGACGGCCCACCAGAGCAGAACCGGCCACCGCGCCCCGAGCGTGCCTGCCCCAGCGCACTCATCCACCGCGTCCCTCCCCGACCAGCCCGACCAGCCCGACCAGCCCGGCCAGCACGACCCCCGCGCCCTGCGCGCCGCGCTCGCCGCCGCCACGGAGGACGCCGTCATCTACGACCTGGACGGCATCGGCCGCCAGTACGCTGCCCTGCGCGCGGAACTGCCCGGCGTCGCCGTCCGGTTCGCGATGAAGGCCTGCCCGGTGGACGAGGTGCTCGGCCACCTCGCCCGGCTCGGCTCCGGCTTCGACGCGGCGAGCCCGCAGGAGATCGCCCAGGCGCTGCGCACCGGGGTGGCCCCCGGGCTGATCCACTACGGCAACACCGTCAAGTCGGATCGCAACATCGCCGAGGCCTACCGACTGGGCGTGCGCGACTTCGCCACCGACTGCCTGGAGGATGTCGCCGCGATCGCCGAACGCGCCCCAGGATCCCGGGTGTTCTGCCGGATCGCGACCACCGGCGAGGGCGCGCTGTGGGGCCTGAGCCACAAGTTCGGCTGCTCGCCCGAGGACGCCCTGCGGGTGCTTGGCGCCGCCCGGAGCGCCGGACTGGTGCCCTCCGGCCTGTCGGTGCACGTCGGTTCCCAGCAGATGACCGCCGAGGCATGGGCCACGGCGATCGACTCGCTGACGGCAGTCCTGGAGGCGCTCAATCGGCGCGGCATCACGCCGGACCTGATCAACCTCGGCGGCGGACTGCCCGCCCTCGGCGTCCTCGACCGGAGCGGCCGGCCACTGGAACCGCCGCTGGACAAGATGTTCGTGGTGATCCGCGAGGGCATGGAACGGCTGCGCGCCGTCAACGCCGCCCCGCTCGACTTCCTGCTGGAGCCCGGCCGCCACCTGGTCGCGGACCACGGCGCGATCCGAGCCCACGTGGCGCGGCTCACTTCCCGACACCGGCTCGACGGCACCCGCGGGAACTGGCTCTACCTGAGCTGCGGCAAGTTCAACGGCCTGTACGAGATGGACCAGTTGCAGTACCGCCTGGAGTTCCCCACCCACACCGGCGGGCAGTTCGTCAACGCCGTGGTGGCCGGCCCGACCTGTGACAGCGACGACGCGTACGCCCAGGAGGACGGCCTGGTACGGGTCCCGCGCGCGATCGCCTCCGGCGACCCGGTGTGGGTCCACTCCTGCGGTGCGTACGCCGCCGCCTACGCCGCCCGGGGGTTCAACGGCTTCGCGCCGCTGCCGTACACCTGCGTCGGCGGCCCGGTTCTGGACGGAGGGGACGTATGACCGACACCCGGATCCGGCTGTTTCGCGAGGAGGACTGGGACGAGGTGGTCGCGTTGGAGGAACGCGCGTATGCCGCGAGCGGCCTGTCCGAGGGACGGGAGACCCTGCGCTCCCGGTATCACGCCTCGCCCTCGACCTGCTTCGTGCTGGAGCACGCGGGCGGCTTCGGCGGCTACCTGCTCGCATTGCCGTACCCGCTGTTCCGCTGCCCGGACCTGAGCATGGCCGAGGAAGTCGCGGCACAGGAGTGCAACCGGGGGAGCAATCTGCACACCCACGACTTGGTGATCGCCGAGCGGGCGCGCTCCCGAGGCCTGGCCCGCCGGATGCAGCGGCATCTGGAGGAGACCGGACGGGCGGCCCGCTACCAGACCCTCTCGCTGGTCGCCGTGCGCGGCTCCGAGGCGCTGTGGTCCCGGCTGGGCTTCCGGGCCAGGCCCGGGATCGGGCTGCCTGCGAGCTACGGCAACGAGGCGGTCTACATGGTGAAGCCGCTGGAACCCGCTGTTACCGATACGGCTTTCGGCACCTCGCCCCGAGCCGAAGTGGGCTGATGCAGACGTCCCGGTGCCCGATGTGTTCCGCCGCTCCCGGCTGGCCGTTGCACGGCGCCGGGTGCACGGCGCCGGGTGCACGAGGCTCTAGCGCACGAGGCTCTGGTGCACACCTACGATGTTCAGCTCGCGCAGGTGTCCTGCGGCCCATGTCGGTAGACGTGGCGCTCGACGGGGTCGACGCGTTCCTCTCGGCCTGCGACTCCACGCCGATCGCCCGGCCGCACAAGGCCGCTGCCATCCACTGCCATGCCACCGAGGGCCGCTCCTGGCGCCTCATGCTCGACGGCAACGGTGCCTGGCCCGCTCCTCACACCTCGGACGACGCCATGCCCGCGACCGCTTCGGCCACGGGAACGGCCGAGGAACCGCTCATCGCCGGGGATCCGGAGGAGTGGAGCTGAGTGCTCGTCAGTAGCGCCAGCGGACGGCTTCGATGACGTCGGTATCCGTGTGCTTCGCGAACAGCTCCGCCTCCGCCCGCCGGACGGCCAGCACGGTCTCGTACAACTCGGGACCGAGCGCCTGCCGCAGCAGTGCGGACTTCTCGTACGCGTCGATCGCCTCCGGCAGGCTGGCCGGGAGGCGCTCGGCGGCGCCGAGGGCGGCGGGGTCGCCCGGGGTCTCGGGCGGGAGGGGCAGACCGGACTCCAGGCCGGCGAGTCCGGCGGCCAGCACGCCGCCGATCTCCAGGTACGGGTTGGCGGCGGCGTCGAAGCACTTGAACTCGGCGTTGGCCTGCCCTGCGGTGGAGCCGGTGATCAGGCGCAGCGCCGCCTCACGGTTCTCCAGGCCCCAGCAGCGGTAGGCCCCGGCGAAGCGGGAGGGGACCAGCCGCAGGTAGGAGGCGACGCTGGGCGCGCCGAGGGCGAGCAGGGCGGGCAACTCGGCCAGTACGCCCGCGAGGAACTGCTCGGCGTCGGGGTGCAGCCCGTGACGGCCGGGACCGCCGTGCCCGAGGTTCTGGCCGTTTCGCCAGAGGCTGAGGTGCAGGTGGCCGCCGTTGCCGACCGAGCCCTCGGTGAAGACGGGGGCGTACGAGACCCGCAGGCCGTGCCGGGCGGAGACGGCCCGGATGGTGTGGCGCACCAGCATCGTGGTGTCGGCCGCCTCGACCGGCCCCTCGGCGGCGACCGAGACCTCGAACTGCCCGGCAGCGTACTCGGGGTGGAGTTGCAGCACGGCCAGTCCCTGGTCGGTGAGGGCGCGCAGCACCTCCCGCAGGTAGTCGGAGTGCTCGACGAAGCGGGTCATGCCGTACCCGGGAGCGCGCGTCGCGGGGGACCCGGCGGCGTCGGCCACCACCCACTCGACCTCGATCCCGGCTCGCACCGAAAGCCCGCGCCGCTCGACGGCCTCGGTCACCTGGCGGGCGAATCGGCGCTGGCAACCGGGGTGCGGGGTGCCGTCCTGGGCATAGCGGTCCGCCGGGGCCCAGGCCCAGCCGGGCTGGGCGGCCAGCGGGGTCAGCCGGTCGAGGTCGGGGACGAGCCGCAGGTCGCCCACCGGGCCCGTACTCGAAGGCGCAACGGTGAACGAGTCGTCCACCAGGGAGACGTCGAAGCAGGGCACCGCGCCCACGCCGTACTCGGCGGCGTGGGCGAGCTGGGCGAGCGGGACGGACTTCACCCGGGTGATTCCGGCGTTGTCGACCCAGCCGAACACCACCCCGTCGATTCCGTCGGAGGCGAGCTGGGATTCGGCCGTCCGGGCCTGGGCGGCCCGCTCAGCTCGGGGGTGAGAGGTGGCCATGCCGGCCATGCTGGCGTTCGCGGCAAGCGGCGCGCCAGCGGCCGGCGGGGAGTTCACCCGTTCGTGAACGGTCGGAGCTGCGAGGTGACGCAGGACGCGGACACGGGGAGTCCCCCGGGGAAAGCCTCCCCGATCGCTAGTAATAGGAAAATGAAATGAGAAAAAAACTTCGCTCGGTGGATGTGCCTACGGAAATCCGTAGCGGTCCGAACATGGATAGCACTCGCATGGGTGAAACCAGCCGAGACCGTTTGGCCTCGACGGTCATGACTCGACTACGGTGATCGAGGAGCGGACGGTTCACCCGATCGGCATCGACAAGGAATCCGGCCCGGCGGAAAGTCCGGCGCGGGACATCGAGAATTCCGGGAATTGGTGCTTCCGCCTCCCCTGCTGTGCGTGCTGCGGAGTTCGCAGTGCCCTGGGGCCAGTGTCATACATCTGCGTATAGAGGTTGGAGCATCATGCCGCCCGTCGTTCCGCCGTTTCTGATCGGTCTCATCGCTGCGCCGCTGGCCAAGCGACTCCTCAAGCCGCTGGTGCGCGGTGTCGTCACGACGTCTGTCGGACTTGTCATGGAGGTGAAGAAGGCGGCCCATGAGACCGGGGAGAACATCCACGATCTCGCGGTCGAGGTGGCCGCCGAAATGGTGGCGGCGCAGGTCGCCGCGGGTGAGGACAACCGACCCACCGACGGTGCGGCCTCGACCGGCGAGAAGGGCGAGGCCAGGACTCCGAAGATCCGCGCGACCGCCGCCGCGAAGGCGTAGTGGCGCCCTGATGCGCGGCCCGACCCGCCGCCTGGGCGTGTCTTCCTGCCGGCCTCGGAAGACGGGGCCTCGCGGCGGTCGACCGTGGGCCTTTCGGCCGCGCTTCTGCCCCCTTCGGACCTTCCGTTCCGTCGCAGTATTCCGTCGTGCGCCAAATTCCGCCGCGCCCCGCTGACGGACTACCCGTGACCTCTGTAAACAGGTGATCGTACGCATGTCATCGCTACTGGGTGCCGCAGCCGGATTCCGCTCCGTGGAATCGAACCCGCGCCCGCGCTCGGTCATTCCGGGCCGCCAGCGCTGGGACGTCAAGCTGGTGCTCGGACGGCCGCGGACGGCCGAGGTCCTCGCCGCCGCGCTGCGCCGCATTCCCGGGATCACCGAGGCCCACGCCAACCCGGTCACCGGCGGGGTGCTCGTCCGGCACGATGCGCGGGTGCACGCCACGGATGTCGGCCGGATCGTCCGCAGAGTCGTCACCCTGGTCGCGGAGGATCCGGCCGGAGCGGGACGCCCGGCACCGGCCCGACCCGTTGCGGCATCGGCCCCGCAGGTGGACCGCGGCCTGGTCGTGCGACCGGTGCTCGCCGTCGGCGGCGGGGTCGCGGCCGGGATCGCCCTGGTCAAGGGGTCGGCGCTGACCAGGCAGCTGGTGGCAGTGGGCGGGGTGGCCGTGGCCACCGCAGCCGTCGTCCGGAAGGCCTGGCGCGGATCGGTCGACGCGTCCCGGGACGCGGCCGGGCCCGGCGCCGAGCGCCACCCCCTGGTGGAGATCGTCGGACCGCACCGACGCCGTCTCTACGGGGCCGTTTCCCTGTCCGTCGCCTGCCAGGCCTCGGAGATGGCGCTCGGCACCCTCCTCGGCTGGACCGGACTGGTCCTCATCAAGGGCGAGGCGGCTCCGCTGGTCAGCCTCGGCCTGACCACCGCGTCCGCTCAACTCTTCGGTCTGGCGGGGCTGATGGCCGTCGCCTGTGCCGCCGTGGCGGGCCTGTCGTACGCCTCGAACCTCCAGTGGCGCCGGCTCGGCCAGGACATCGAGCACGACTGGCGCAACCGGACGTACGCCCATGTGCAACACCTCGAACTACGGCACCTGGAAGGCGAGCGGACCACCCGCATCGCCGGCGCGCTCACCGACGACGTCCGTCAGCTGGGCACCTTCTTCGCCACCTCGGCGGGCGACGTGCTGCAACTGGGCACCAGTCTCGCGTTGCTGGTGCCGCTGTTCCTGCTGCTGGCACCACAGATCGCCTGGATCGCGTTCCTGCCCATCCCGGTCATCGCCTGGCTGTCGCTCCACTACCAGGACGAAGTCACGGCCGACTACGCCGTCTCCGGCGAGCACCGGGCCAGGCTGCACAGCCAGCTGGTGAACACGCTGGAGGCCGGTGCCACCGTCAAGAGCTTCTGCACCGAGGACTACGAGGCCGAGCGCATCGACCGGCTGAGCGAGGAGGTCCAGGACAGCAGCCGGCGGACCGACCGGAGCACGATCCGCCACGCCGAGACGGTCCGGGTCTGTACGACCAGCTCGATGGCCGGAACCCTGCTGATCGGCGGCCGGGCGGTGCTCGACGGCAGCCTGCCGTTCGAGGTGTTCAGCCCGCTGATCGGGCTGCCCCAGATGGTGCTGCTGCGGATGAACCGGCTCGGCGGCATCGTCGACCAGTACCAGCGCACGATCACCGCATACGACCGGGTCCGGCGGCTGCGCGCTCTGCCCGCCGAGACCAACGGCACCGGCGGACCGCTCGACGTCGAAGAGGTGCGCGGGGAGATCGTCCTCGACGGCGTGACCTTCGCGTACCCCGACCGGCCTCCGGCGCTGGAGAACCTCTCGCTGACCATCCCCGCCGGGCAGGTCACCGCCCTCGTCGGCGCGACCGGCTCCGGCAAGACCACGATCGCCAAGCTGATGATGCGATTCCAGGACGCGGACACGGGCAGCGTGCTGCTCGACGGGCGGGACGTGCGCGGGCTGTCGCGGCACGATCTGCGCCACGCGATCGGGTTCGTCGCCCAGGACCCCTTCCTCTTCGACGGCACCATCGCCGACAACATCCGCTACGGCAGCTTCGGAGTCTCGGGCGAGGCCGTGGTCGAGGCGGCCATGAGGGCCGAGGCACACACCTTCGTCGCGGCGCTGCCGGACGGCTACGACACGGTGATCGGCGAACGCGGTGCCGCGCTCTCCGGCGGCCAGCGACAGAGGATCGCGCTGGCGCGCGCGATCCTCAAGGACGCGCCGGTCGTGATCCTCGACGAAGCCACCTCCGCCGTGGACAACGAGACCGAGGCCGCCATTCAGCGCACGCTCCGCGTCTTCGCGGCCGACCGGACGACGCTGATCATCGCCCACCGGCTCTCCACGGTCCGCCACGCCGACCGGATCTATGTCATGGACAAGGGCGGCGTCGTCGCCGAGCAGGGCACCCACGACGAACTCCTCGCCCGGCACGGACTCTACGCGTCCCTGTGGCAACTCCAGGCCGGCGAACCCGCCGCCTGACCGCAGCCGCCGCCCGCCGGCCGACCGCGTGACGACACCACTGTCGGCGCGGTCCGGCGCGCCTTGCCCCCACGCCTGCCCCCACCTTCGGCCCCACCTTCGGAGATACCCCCATGCCCCGTCGCGACGGTGACGCCCTTCCCCTGACAGCGGCCCAGCGCGAGATCTGGCTCGCCGAGCAGCGCTCCCGGACGCCGATTCCGGGCTACCGCGTCGGCGAATGCCTGGAGATCCACGGGCCGGTGGACCGTGAGCTGTTCGAGACCGCGCTGCGCCGGGTGGTCGACGAGGTCGACGCCCTGCACGTGACCTTCGTCGACGACGGGGAGGGCCCGCGCCAGGTCCTGAGGGAGAGCTGGGACTGGGCTCCGGCCCACCTCGACCTCAGCGAGGAGTCCGACCCCCGGGCGGCGGCCGTGGCATGGATGGAGCGGGACCTGCTGCGACCGCTGGACCTCGCCCGTGACCCGCTGTTCGGCCACGCGCTGATCAAGGCGTCGCCGACGGAGTACCTCTGGTACCTGAACTACCACCACGTGGTGCTGGACGCGATCAGCAGCTCCATGCTCCGGCAGCGGGTCGGCGAGGTGTACTCGGCACTGGCCGAGGGCGGCGCCGTGCCGCCCTGTCCGTTCGGCTCGCTGCGGGACCTGGTCGACAGCGACGCCGCCTACCGCGCCTCCACCGACTTCGCCACCGACCGCGCCTACTGGACCGGGCGCTTTGCCGACCTGCCCGCCCCGACCCGGCTCGCCGACACTCCCGCGACCGACCCGCACCGCGCTCTGAGGGTGGCCGAGGAGCGGGAACTGCGTCGCCCGGACGCCCTGCGGGCGGCGGCGGGACGTTCCGGCGTCAGGTGGTCCCGGCTGGTGGTCGCGGCGACGGCGCTCTACGCCCACCGGCTGACCGGCCATCAGGACGTCGTGCTCGCCCTGCCGGTCACCGCCCGTCGGGGCGCCGACCGCGACCTGACGGCGGTGCCGGGCACGATGTCCAACGTGGTGCCGCTGCGGCTGACGGTGCGGCCGGACATGCCGTGGCGCGAACTCGTCGCCCAGGCGGCCCGGGAGGTCGAGACGGCCGTCGCGCACGAGCGCTACCGCAGCGAGGACCTGCTGCGGGACCTCGGCGCCCCCGGCGGCATCGGGACGGCGTTCCCGCTGATCGTCAACATCATGGCCTTCAACTCCAGGCCGAGCTTCGCCGGGCACCCGGCCTCCGTGCACCACTTCGTGTCCGGGTCGACCACCGACCTCGCCGTCTGGGTCTTCGACTACCGGGACGGCAACCCGCCGCTGCTCCGGCTGCACGGCTCGCCGGAGGCGTACGGCCCCGACGACCTCGTCGGCCACCAGCAGCGGCTGCTCGCGCTGCTGGACACCCTCGCGGACTGCGACCAGGACGAGCCGGTGGGCCGGATCGGACTGCTCACCGCCGAGGAGCGCCGCGAGCTGGCGATGCTCGGCACCGGGCCGCTGGCGTCGACCCCGGCCGCGAGCCTGCCGGAGCTGTTCCGGGAGCACGTCCGGGCGACCCCGGACCTGGTCGCGCTGGTGTGCGGCGACGTCTCGCTGACGTACGCGGAACTGGACGCGCGGGCCAACCGGCTGGCGCACGCCCTGATCGCCCGGGGAGCGGGCCCGGAGCGGCTGGTGGCGGTGGCCCTGCCGCGTTCGGCGGAGCTGGTGGTGGCGATCCTCGCGGTGCTGAAGACCGGGGCGGCCTCCGTGCCGGTCGACCCCGAGTACCCGGCCGCCCGGATCGCGTACCTGCTCGACGACGCCCGGCCGGCCCTGCTGGTCACGGACTCCCGCAGCGTGGGTCGGCTGCCCGGGGCCGGGCCCGTCGACCGGCTGGTGCTCGACGACCCGGAGACGGCCGCCCTGGTGGCCGACCTCCCGGCGGCCGACCCGATGGTGGCCGTCGACCCGAGCCTCCCGGCGTACGTCATCTACACGTCCGGCTCCACCGGACGGCCCAAGGGCGTGCTGCCGACCCACGGCGGCCTGCTCGACCTGTTCACCGACCTCCGGCACGTGCACTTCGAGCCGGTGCTGAAGGAGCGGCAGCGGCTGCGGGTGGCGCTGACCACCTCGGTGTCCTTCGACGCCTCCTGGAACCAGCTGTCCGCCCTGTTCGGGGGCCACGAGTTGCACGTCCTGGAACACGCGACCTGGACCGACCCCGACGCCTTCGTCGATTACGCGGCGCGCTTCGGCCTCGACTACGTCGAAGCCCCCCCGTCCTACCTCCACGTGCTCGTCTCCCACGGGCTGCTGAGCGACCCGCGACGGCGCCCGGCACTGGTCGCCGCGGGCGGCGAGGCCGTACCGGAGCGGCTGTGGGAGCAGCTGCGGGCGGCGGAGGACGTGTCCTGCCTCAACCTCTACGGACCGTCCGAATGCACCGTCAACTCGGTGGTCGCGGCGGTGGAGTCGAGCCCCCGCCCGGTGATCGGCCGGCCGGTCACCAACGCCCGGCTGTACGTGCTCGACGGTGCCCTGCGGCCGCTGCCGGCCGGTGCGGCGGGCGAGCTGTACATCGCGGGCGCGGGGCTGGCGCGCGGCTATCTGAACCGGCCGGGGCTGACCGCGGAACGGTTCGTGGCGGACCCGTCCGGGCCGGCCGGCACGAGGATGTACCGCACCGGGGACCTGGTGCGCTGGGACGCGGACGGGAACCTGGAGTTCCTCGGCCGCACCGACGACCAGGTCAAGATCCGCGGCTTCCGGGTCGAGCTCGGCGAGATCGAGGCCGTCCTCGCCGAGCACCCGCAGGTCGCCCGGGCCGCCGTTGCGGTGCGCACCGAGGAGGAGGAATCCCGGCTGGTCGCATACGCGGTGCCCGAGCCCGGCGCCACCGTGACCGGCGCCGCCCTGCGCGACCACCTGCGTGACCGGCTGCCCCGGCAACTGGTGCCGGCCGCGTACGTGCTGCTGGACGCGCTGCCGCTGACCCCGAACGGCAAGCTCGACCGGCGGGCCCTCCCGGCGCCCGGGCGACAGCCCGCCGCACCGGGCCGCGCACCGCGCACCGCGACCGAGCACCTGCTCGTCGGCCTGTTCGCCGAGGTGCTCGGGGTGGCCGAGCCCGGACCGGACGACAGCTTCTTCGACCTCGGTGGGCACTCCCTGCTGGCCACCCGGCTGGTCGCCCGGGTCCGCTCGATCCTCGGCGTGGAGCTGCGGCTCGGCGACCTGTTCGACGCGCCGACGGTGGCGGAACTGGCGGCGGCCGTGGACGTCGCGGGCCGGGCGCGCCCCGCCCTGGGGCGGCGCGAGCGGCCCGACGCGATCCCGTTGTCCTTCGCGCAGCGCCGGTTGTGGTTCCTGCACCACATGGACGGCCCGAGCGCCACCTACAACATCCCGCTGACCCTACGGCTGTCCGGGGACCTGGACCAGCGAGCCCTGGAAGCCGCCCTGGCCGACGTGGTCGAGCGGCACGAGAGCCTGCGCACCGTCTTCCCGACGGTCGACGGCGTGCCGTGCCAGCGGGTGCTGGAACCGGAGGAGGCCCGGCCGCGGCTGCGGGTGACCGAGCTCGGTGAACGCGAGCTGCCGGAGCGGCTGGCGCAGGCGGCCCGGTACGGCTTCGATCTCGCCGAGGAGCCGCCGCTGCACGCCGAACTCTTCCAGCTGGCGGCCGAGGAGCACGTGCTGCTGCTGGTGGTGCACCACATCGCCGGCGACGGCTGGTCGATGGGGCCGCTCTCACGGGACCTCACGGCCGCCTACGCGGCCCGCGTCGAGGGCGCGAAGCCGGAGTGGTCGCCGCTGCCGGTCCAGTACGCCGACTACGCCCTCTGGCAGCGGGAACTTCTCGGCGAGGGCTCGGACCAGGACAGCCTGCTGAACAGCCAACTCGCTTATTGGCGCGAGAAGTTGACCGGCCTGCCGGAGCAGGTGGAGCTGCCGTTCGACCGGCCCCGGCCGGCCGCGATGTCCTACCGGGGCGCCCACCTGCCGGTGCGGATCGACGCCGAGCTGCACCAGGGCCTGCGGACGCTCGCCCGCGGTGGCGGGGCCAGCCTCTTCATGGTGCTCCAGGCCGGGCTGGCCGCCCTGCTGGGCAAGCTGGGCGCGGGCACCGACGTCCCCGTAGGCACGCCGATCGCCGGACGGACCGACGAGGCCGCGGACGACTTGGTCGGCTTCTTCGTCAACACCCTGGTGTTGCGTACCGACCTCTCCGGCGACCCGTCGTTCACCGAACTGCTGGGCAGGGTACGGACCGACGCGCTGGCCGCCTACGCGCACCAGGACGTGCCTTTCGAGCACCTGGTGGAGGCGCTGAACCCGGCCCGGTCGCTGGCGCACCACCCGCTGTTCCAGACCATGCTCGCGCTGCAGAACGCGCCCCTCGGCACGTTCGACCTGCCCCGGCTGCGGGTGGCGACCGACCTGGTCCACACCGGGACCGCCAAGTGCGACCTGACCTTCATCCTGGCCGAACAGCCCGGTGCGGACGGCCTGTCGGGCGTGGTGGAGTACAGCACCGACCTGTTCGACGAGGACACCGTGACCGGGATCGTCGAGCGGTGGACGCGGCTGCTGCGCGCCGTCGTCGCCGACCCCGGCCAAAGGATCGGACAGGTGGACGTGCTGTCCGCCGACGAACTCCGCGCGCTGCTCCCGGCGCCTGCCGACCGGAGCGAGGGACCGGCGGAGCACAGCCTGACCGTGCTGTTCGAGCGACAGGTACGGGCGACCCCAACCGCCGTCGCCCTCACGGACGGCGAAGTCACCCTGACGTACGCCGAGTTGAACGCCCGCGCGAACCGGCTCGCGCACGCCCTGATCGACCGGGGGGTGGGCCCGGAGCAGCGCGTGGCGTTGGCTCTGCCGCGCTCGGCGGAGCAGGTCGTGGCGGTCCTCGCCGTACTGAAGGCGGGCGGCGCCTACCTCCCCGTGGACCCGCGGTACCCGGCCGCCCGGATCGCCTACCTGCTCCAGGACGCCCGGCCCACGCTCCTCGTGACCACGAGCCGGACCGGCGACCTGCCGGGCGCGGAGCCGGTGGACCGGCTGCTGCTGGACGCCGCCGACCTGGACGGGCTGCCGGACACGGATCCGGAGGTCCCCCTCGCCCCGGACCAAGCCGCCTACGTCATCTACACCTCCGGCTCCACCGGCGACCCCAAGGGCGTGGTGGTCCCGCACCGGAACGTGGTGCGACTGTTCGGCGCCACCGAGAAGCTGTTCGGTTTCTGCGCCGAGGACGTCTGGACGCTCTTCCACTCCTACGCCTTCGACTTCTCGGTGTGGGAGCTGTGGGGCCCGCTCCTGCACGGCGGACGGCTGGTGGTCGTGGACCACGAGACCAGCCGCTCGCCCGGCCGCTTCCTGGAGCTCCTGGCCCGGGAACGGGTGACCGTGCTCAACCAGACGCCGTCCGCGTTCTACCAGCTGATGCAGGCGGATGCCCAGGCCCCGGAGACCGGCCGCTCGCTGGCACTGCGCACGGTGGTGTTCGGCGGTGAGGCGCTGGAGCACGCCCGGCTCGCGAGCTGGTACGAGCGGCACCCGGACGACGCGCCGCGGCTGGTCAACATGTACGGCATCACCGAGACCACGGTGCACGTCACGTACGCGGCTCTCGACCGGACCGCAGCCGCCGCCGGCCAGATCGGCGCGGCCATCGCGGACCTGCGGACGTACGTACTGGACGCCCACCTGCGGCCGGTGGCCCCGGGTGTGCCCGGCGAGCTGTACGTCGCGGGCGCCGGCCTGGCGCGCGGTTACCTGAACCGGTCCGCTCTGACCGCCGGGCGGTTCGTGGCCGACCCGTTCGGACCGCCGGGATCGCGGATGTACCGCAGCGGCGACGTGGTGCGCCGCGCGGCGGACGGCAGCCTGCGCTACGTCGGCCGGGCCGACCAGCAGGTGAAGGTGCGCGGATTCCGGATCGAACCCGGTGAGATCGAGACGGCGCTGGCCACGCACCCCGGCGTCGCCCAGGTCGCCGTCCTGGCCCGGCAGGACCGGGCCGACGACACCCGGCTGGTCGCGTATCTGGTGCCGGCCGCGGGTACCGCGCCGGCTCCGGCCGTACTGCGCGCACATCTGCGCGAGCGGCTGCCGGAGTACATGGTGCCGTCGGCGTTCGTCGTGCTGGACGCGCTGCCGCTGACCGCCAACGGCAAGCTGGACCACCGGGCCCTGCCCGCCCCCGACCTCGCCCCGGCGGCCACCGCCCGCGCGCCGCGCACCCCGCAGGAGCAGATCCTCTGCGAGCTGTTCGCCGAGGTCCTGGGTGTGGCGTCGGCCGGCGTCGAGGACGGCTTCTTCGACCTGGGCGGGCACTCGCTGCTGGCCACCCGCCTGGCCGCCCGGGTCCGCGCGACGCTCGGCGTGGAAATGCCGCTGCGCACCCTGTTCGAGGCGCCGACCCCGGCCGGCCTGGCCGCCGCCCTGGTGGCGGCCGGGCCGGCGCAGGCAGCCCTGGCACGGCGCGAGCGCCCCGACGTGATCCCGCTGTCGTTCGCGCAGCGCCGGCTGTGGTTCCTGCACCAGCTGGAGGGTGCCGGCGCGAACTACCACATCTCCCTGGCCTGGCGGCTGTCCGGCGATCTGGACCGGCGGGCCCTGGAGGCCGCCGTGGCGGACGTGGTGGCCCGGCACGAGAGCCTGCGCACCGTCTTCCCCGCGGTCGACGGGACGCCGTACCAGCGGGTGCTGGACGTCGAGGCGGCCCGCCCGCGGCTGCTCGTGAGCCGGACCACCGAGGCCGAGCTGCCGGCCGTCATGGCGCGAGTGAAGGACCGTCGGTTCGACCTGGCGGTCGATGTGCCGCTGCGTGCCGGGCTGTTCGAGCTGGCGTCGGACGAGCACGTGTTCCAGGTGGTGCTCCACCACATCGCCGGCGACGGCTGGTCGCTGGGCCCGCTCGCACAGGGGCTGACCACCGCCTACGCGGCGCGCTGCCGCGGCGAGGAGCCGCAGTGGGAGGAACTGCCGGTCCAGTACGCCGACTACACGCTGTGGCAGTACGAGCTGCTCGGCGACGCGGTCGACGGGGACAGCCTGTTCGCCCGCCAGGCGGCCTACTGGACCCGGCAGCTGGCCGATCTGCCCGAGCAGCTCCAGCTGCCCGGCGACCGGCCCCGCCCGGCACTCGCCTCGCACCGGGGCGGTTCCGTGCCCGCCGGGCTGGACGCCGAGCTGCACCGCGGGCTGCGCGAGCTCGCCCACGCCCACGGCACCAGTCTGTTCATGGTGCTCCAGGCCGGCCTCGCGGTGTTGTTGAGCAAGCTCGGCGCGGGCGACGACATCCCGGTCGGCAGCCCGGTCGCGGGCCGGACCGACCAGGCGCAGGACGAGCTGGTCGGCTACTTCGTCAACACCCTGGTGTTCCGTACCGACACCTCGGGCGATCCGACGTTCGCCGAACTGCTGGGCCGGGTACGGGAGACCGCGCTGGCCGGGTACGCGCACCAGGACCTGCCGTTCGAGTACCTGGTCGAGGCGCTGAACCCGGTCCGGTCGCTGGCGCATCACCCGCTGTTCCAGGTCATGCTGGTGCTGCAGAACGCACCCCGGGCCGACTTCGCGCCGCCCGGGCTGCGCGTCGGCGGCATGCCGTCGACGTCGTCCACCGCCAAGCTCGACCTGATCTTCACCATGTCCGAGCGGCACGCGCAGGACGGCTGCCCGGAGGGGATCGACGGGTCCGTCGAGTACGCCAGTGACCTGTACGACCCGGCCACCGTCGAGACGATGATCGAGCGGTGGGAGCGGCTGCTGCGTGCCGTGGTCGCCGACCCGCAGCGGCGGCTCAGCCGGATCGGCCTGCTCACCGCCGAGGAGCACGCCGAGCTGACCGCGCTGGGTACCGGCCCGGCGGCCCACGCTTTCACCGCGAGCCTGCCGGAGCTGTTCCGGGCTCAGGTGCGTGCGACTCCGGACGCCCTCGCGGTGGTGGGGCCGGAAGCATCACTGACGTACGCGGAGTTGGACGCGCGCGCGAACCGGCTGGCGCACGCGCTGATCGCGCGTGGGGCCGGGCCGGAGCGGCTGGTGGCGGTGGCGCTGCCGAGGTCGGCCGAGCTGGTGGTGGCCATCCTCGCGGTGCTGAAGACCGGCGCCGCGTACCTCCCGGTCGATCCGGAGTACCCGGCCGCCCGGATCGAATACATGCTCGACGACGCCCGGCCGGTTCTGATGGTGACCGACGCCCGCACCCGGGGCCGGTTGCCGGAGACCGGTTCCGCAGGGTGGCTGGTCGCCGACGACCCGGAGACGGCCACGCTGGTGGCCGGTTGCCCGGCGACGGACCCCGCGGTGGCCGTCGATCCGGGCCACCCGGTCTACGTCATCTACACGTCCGGCTCCACCGGCAGGCCCAAGGGCGTGGTGGCGACGCACGGCGGTCTGCGCAACCTGTTCGCCAACCAGTGTCCGCTGATGTTCCGGACGGGGGAGCGGACGCGGGTGGGGCTGACCACGTCCGTGTCGTTCGACGCCTCCTGCGACCAGATGTTCGCCCTGTACGCCGGCCACGAGCTGCACGTCCTGGACGAGGCGACCTGGACCGACCCGGAGGCCTACTTCGAGTACGCGGTGCGGGCCGGCCTTGACACTGTCGGCGGCACCCCGTCCTACCTGCAAGTTCTCGTCGAACACGGCCTGTTGGACGACCCGCGGTGGCGTCCGTCGCTGGTCGGGCTGGGCGGGGAGGTCGTACCGGAGCAGCTGTGGGAGCGGTTGCGGGCAGCCGACGGCGTGTTCTCCCTGAACTACTACGGGCCGGCCGAGTGCACGGTCGACTCGGTCGTCGCGCCGCTGGAGTCGAGCCCGCGCCAGGTGATCGGCCGCCCGCTCGGCGGTGTCCGGCTGCACGTGCTCGACGCCGCCTTGCAGCCGGTGCCCGCGGGTGTGCCGGGTGAGCTGTACATCGCCGGTGCGGGGCTGGCGCGCGGCTATCTGAACCGGCCGGGGCTGACCGCGGAACGGTTCGTGGCGGACCCGTCCGGGCCGGCCGGCACGAGGATGTACCGCACCGGCGACCTGGTGCGGTGGGGTGCGGACGGGAACCTGGAGTTCCTCGGCCGCACCGACGATCAGGTCAAGGTCCGGGGATTCAGGATCGAGCTCGGCGAGATCGAGGCGGCACTGGCGGAACTCCCGCAGGTCGCGCAGACCGCCGTGATCGTCCGGCAGGACCGGGCGCAGGACACCCGCCTGGTCGCCTACCTGGTGCCCGCCACCGGGGCGGAGCTTCGGCCGGAGGACCTGCGGGCGCACCTGCGCGAGCGGCTTCCGGACTACATGGTGCCGGCCGCGTTCGTCCTCCTCGACGCGCTGCCGCTGAACGCCAACGGCAAGCTGGACCGGCGCGCCCTGCCCGAGCCCGAGGTCACCGTGACGCGGTCCGGACGGGCACCGCGCACTCCCCAGGAACACGTGCTGGCCGGGTTGTTCGCCGAGGTGCTGGGGCTGCCTCAGGTCGGTGTCGACGACGACTTCTTCGACCTGGGCGGGCACTCCCTGCTGGCCACCCGGTTGGTGGCCCGGGTCCGTGCGGCCCTGGGTGTGGAACTCGCGCTGCGCACCCTGTTCCAGACCCCGACCGTGGCCGGGCTGGCCGCCGCTCTGGGCGGCGCGGACCGGGCCCGGCTCGCCCTGGAGCGGGCAGAGCGGCCCGAGCTGGTGCCGCTGTCGTCCGCCCAGCGCCGACTGTGGTTCCTCCGCCAACTGGAGGGCGCCGACTCGGTCTACAACATGCCGCTCGCATGGCGGCTCTCGGGACCACTGGAGCCGGCGGCCCTGGAGGCAGCGCTGGGCGACGTCGTCGACCGGCACGAAACCCTGCGCACGGTCTTCCCGGCCGCGGACGGCGTGCCCCACCAGCAGGTACTGGCCACCGGAGAGGCGCACCCGAGGCTGTCGGTCACCCCGGCCGACGAGACGAACCTGCCGGAACTGCTGGCGGGAGCCGCGGCGCGCGGGTTCGACCTCGCGGCCGAACCGCCGCTGCGCGCCGAGGTGTTCGAGGTTTCGGCGGACGACCACGTGCTGCTCCTGGTGATGCACCACATCGCCGGTGACGGCTGGTCGCTGGGCCCGCTGGCCGCCGACCTGGCCACCGCCTACGCGGCGCGCCGCCAGGGCGAGGAGCCGCAGTGGACGCCACCGCCCGTGCAGTACGCCGACTACACCCTGTGGCAGCACGAGCTGCTCGGCGACCCCGCCGACCAGGACAGCCTGTTCGCCCGTCAACAGGCCTACTGGACGGATCGGTTGGCAAACCTGCCGGAGCAGATCCGGCTCCCCGCCGACCGCCCTCGCCCCGCGAGCCCCTCCCACCGCGGCGGTCACCTCGCGATCGAACTGGACGCCGAACTGCACGCCGGGCTGCTCCGGCTGGGCAGGGAGCACGGCGCCAGCGTGTACATGGTGCTGCAGGCCGCCCTGGCATCGCTGCTGGACAAGCTCGGCGCCGGAACGGACATCCCGGTCGGCAGCCTGATCGCCGGCCGGACCGACCAGGCCCTGGACGACCTCGTCGGATTCTTCGTCAACACCCTGGTGCTCCGCACGGACACCAGTGGCGACCCGGCCTTCACCGAGCTGCTGGGCCGGGTCCGCGAGGGCGCGCTGGCCGCGTACGCGCACCAGGACCTGCCGTTCGAGCACGTCGTCGAGGCCCTCAACCCGGCCCGGTCGCTCGCCCGGCAGCCGCTGTTCCAGGTGCTGCTCGCGCTGCAGAACGTGCCCCGCACCGAGTTCGAGCTGAGCGGTCTGGACGCCGAGATCGTCCTGGTGCGGACGCCGACGACGATGTTCGACCTTGGCTTCCACCTGCTGGAGCGCGGCGGCACCGGCGGACCGGCCGAGGGCATCGTCGGGCGGGTCGAGTACAGCACCGACCTCTTCGACCCCGCCACGGTGGAGACACTGGTCGCCCGGTGGCTGCGGCTGCTGGCGTCGGTGGTCGCCGAGCCGGACCGGCCGCTGAGCCGGATCGACGTCCTCACCACCGAGGAACGGCACGAGCTGCTGGTCGCGCGCAACGACACCGCCCGCCCGGCTCCCGATGCGGGCCTGCCCGCTCTGTTCGAGGCGCAGGTCCGGACGACTCCCGAGGCCCCGGCGGTGGTGTTCGAGGACACCGTGCTGACCTACCGGGAGCTGAACCTCAGGGCCAACCGCCTGGCGCACGATCTGATCGCGCGCGGGGTGGGTCCGGAGCAGGTCGTCGCCCTGCGGCTGCCGCGCTCCGCCGAGCTGGTGGTCGCCGTCCTCGCGGTGCTCAAGACGGGCGCCGCCTACCTGCCCATCGACCCGGACTACCCGGCCGCGCGGATCGCGTACATGCTCGAGGACGCGCGCCCGGCGGTCGTGCTCGACGACCTCGCGGCCGTCACACCGGACGGGGAGCGGCCGGAGCACGATCCGGCCGTCACCGTGGACCCGCGACACCCGGCCTACGTCATCTACACCTCGGGCTCCACCGGCCGGCCCAAGGCCGTGGTGATGCCCGCCGCCGGGCTGCTGAACCTGCTGGCATGGCACCACGGAGCCGTCGGCGGCGAACCCGGCACGCGTACCGCGCAGTTCACCGCGATCGGCTTCGACGTCTCGGTGCAGGAGACCCTCTCCGCCCTGCTGTACGGCAAGACCCTTGTGATGCCGACCGAGGAACAGCGCCGCAGCGCCGAGCTGTTCGCCCGCTGGCTGGACCGGCACCGGGTCGAGGAGCTGTTCGCGCCCAACCTGGTGGTCGAGGCGCTGGCCGAGGCCGCCGAGGAGGCCGGCCTTGAACTGCCGAGCCTGCGGCTGGTCGCCCAGGCCGGTGAGGCGATGCGCCTCGGCGGTGCCGTACGCCGCTTCCACGCCCGCCGGCCGGGCCGGGTCCTGCACAACCACTACGGGCCCGCCGAGACCCATGTGATCACCGCCTACCCCCTGCCGGCCGACCCCGCCGACTGCCCGCTGCCGGTACCGATCGGCCGCCCGATCGCCAACTGCCAGGTGTACGTGCTGGACTCGGCACTGCGGCCCGTCGTCCCCGGCGTGCTGGGTGAGCTGTATCTCGCCGGTGCGGGACTCGCCCGCGGCTACCTGAACCGGCCCGGACTCACCGCCACGCGGTTCGTCGCCAACCCCCACGGTCCGGCCGGCTCGCTGATGTACCGCACCGGTGACCTGGTCCGCTGGGGCGCCGACGGAGAGCTGGAGTTCGCGGGCCGGGTGGACCACCAGGTGAAGATCCGCGGGTTCCGGGTCGAACCGGGCGAGATCGAGGCCGAGCTGGCCGCGCACCCGGGTGTCGCCCAGGTCGCGGTGCTCGCCCGCGAGGACCGGCTCGTCGCGTACGTCGTCCCCCTGGCCGGGACCGGCGCGACCCCGGCGGAGCTGGCGGCGTACCTGCGCGACCGGGTGCCGGACCACCTGGTCCCGTCCGCGTTCGTGCTGCTGGACGCGCTGCCGCTGACGCCGAACGGGAAGCTGGACCGGGCGGCGCTGCCCGCGCCGGAGCCGGGTGCGACCGTCGGCGGCGGCCGGGCGCCGCGTACGCCGCAGGAGCAGATCCTGTGCGAGCTGTTCGCCGAGGTGCTGGGCGTGCCACGGGTCGGGGTCGACGACGACTTCTTCGATCTCGGCGGGCACTCCCTGCTCGCCACCCGGCTGGTCTCGCGGGTCCGGGCGACCCTCGGCGTCGAGCTGGAACTGCGCGCCATGTTCCGGGCGCCGACACCCGCCGGGATCGCGGCCGGGCTGCACGACGCCGGCACCGCCCGGCAGGCCCTGGTACCCCAGCCCCGCCGCGAACCGATGCCGCTGTCGTTCGCCCAGCGCCGGCTCTGGTTCCTCCAGCAGTTCGGGGCGCCGAGCGCCACCTACCACATGCCGCTCGCCCTGCGGCTGTCCGGCGACCTCGACCGGGCCGCGCTGAGCGCCGCGCTCGCGGACGTGGTGGCCCGGCACGAGACCCTGCGTACGGTCTTCCCGCACACCGCCGGAGTCCCGTACCAGCGGGTGCTGGACACCACCGAGGCCGCCGTCCCGCTGACCGTACGCGCCGCCGGCGAGGCGGAGCTGCCCGGCCTGCTGCGCGAGGCGGCGGTGCGCGGCTTCGACCTGACCTCGGAGGTACCGCTGCGGGCGGAGCTGTTCGCCCTCGCGCCGGACGAGCACATGCTGCTGCTGGTGATGCACCACATCGTCGGGGACGGCTGGTCCATGGGCCCGCTGGCCCGCGACCTCGCCGCGGCCTACACCGCCCGGCAGGGCGGCCTGGCACCGAACTGGCCGCCGCTGCCGGTGACATACGGCGACTACACCCTGTGGCAGCACGAGATCCTCGGCGACGAGCACGACACCGACAGCGTGTTCGCCCGCCAGGTCGCCTACTGGACGCAAACGCTGGCCGGGCTGCCCGAGCAGCTGCAACTGCCTGCCGACCGGCCGCGCCCGGCCACCATGTCGTACGGCGGCGATCTGCTGGAACTCCGAATCGACGCCGAACTGCACGCGGCGCTGGCGGAGTTGGCCCGAAGGTCGGGCGTGACCCTGTTCATGGTGCTGCAGGCCGCGCTCGCCGCGCTGTACACGCGCTTGGGCGCGGGGGAGGACATCGCGATCGGGAGTCCGATCGCGGGGCGCACCGACGAGGCGCTGGACGATCTCGTCGGCTTCTTCATCAACACGCTGGTGCTGCGCACCGACACGAGCGGCGACCCGAGTTTCACCGAGCTGCTGGGGCGGGTGCGGGAGACGGCGCTGTCGGCGTACGCGCACCAGGACGTGCCGTTCGAACACCTGGTGGAGACGCTGAACCCGTCCCGCTCGCTGTCCCACCACCCGCTGTTCCAGACCGGGCTGGTCGTGCAGAACGCGCCGGGCGGTGACTTCGAGCTGCCGGGTCTGAAGGTCTCCGGGGTGAGCGTGCTCACCGGGACCGCGCGGCTCGACCTGACCTTCGGGTTCGCGGAGGAGCACGGGCTCGACGGCGCCGCGGCCGGGCTCAGCGGTGCGGTCGAGTACAGCACCGACCTGTTCGACCGCTCGACGGTCGAGACCCTGGTCGCCCGGTGGACCAGGCTGCTGACCGCGGTCGCCGCCGCGCCCGACCAGCCGATCGGCGGAATCGACCTGCTGTCCGCAGAGGAGCGCCGCGAGCTGCTGCCCGCCTTCGAGGACGAGGCGGCCGGGGTGGCCGGGGCGGCCGGGGCGAGCCTGCGGGAGCTGTTCGCGGCGCAGGTGACGGCGGTGCCGGACGCGGTCGCGCTGGTGTGTGGTGACATCGAGCTGACGTACCGTCAACTCAACACCCGGGTGAACCGGTTCGCGCATGCGCTGATCGCCCGGGGTGTCGGGCCGGAGCAGGTCGTGGCGGTGGCACTGCCGCGCTCGGTGGAGTCCGTGGTGGCCGTCCTGGGCGTGCTGAAGGCCGGGGCCGCGTACCTGCCCGTGGATCCGGCGTACCCGCAGGCCCGGATCGCGTACATGCTGGACGACGCCCGCCCGACCGTGGTCGTCGACGACCCGGCGACGGTGACCGATGGCGACTGGCCGGACAGCGATCCAGAGATCACACTCGACGTCCGGAATTCGGCCTACGTGATCTACACCTCGGGTTCGACCGGCCGCCCCAAGGGCGTCATGGTGAGCCACACCGGCGTGTCGGGCCTGGTGGCGGCGCAGGTCGACCGGCTCGGCGTGGCGCCCGGAAGCCGGGTTCTCCAGTTCGCCTCGCCCAGCTTCGACGCGTCCTTCTGGGACCTGTGCAGTGCCGTGCTCACCGGTGCTGCCCTCGTCCTGGCCCCGTCCGAGGCCCCGCTGGAGGCCCTGACGGACCGCCGGCTCGACGTCACCCATGTGACGCTTCCGCCCTCGGCCCTGGCCGCGCTGGAGAGCGCCGACCTCACGGCCGGCACCCTGGTGGTGGCGGGCGAGGCCTGCACGCCGGAGCTGGTGGCCCGGTGGGCGCCGGGCCGGCGCATGTTCAACGCGTACGGTCCGACGGAGACGACGGTGTGCGCGACCATGAGTGACCCGCTGTCCCCGGGGCCCGGTGTACCGCCGATCGGCCGGTCGTTCGCGGGCTTTTGGGTGTACGTCCTCGATGAGCGGCTGCGCATCGTGCCGCCGGGGGTGGCGGGGGAGTTGTACGTCGCCGGCCCCGGTCTGGCGCGCGGCTACCTGAACCGGTCCGGGCTGACGGCCGGGCGATTCGTCGCCTGCCCGTTCGGCCCGGCGGGCGCGCGGATGTACCGCACCGGAGACCTGGTGCGCCGACGCGACGACGGGGAGCTGGAGTACGTCGGGCGTGCCGACGACCAGGTGAAGGTGCGCGGCTTCCGCATCGAGCCCGGCGAGGTCGAGGCGGCGCTGACCGAGCACCCCGCCGTCGCCCAGGCCGCTGTGCTCGCCCGGGACGACCGGCTCATCGGCTACGTCACGGCCCGTCCTGAAACGGCCGTCCGCCCTGCGGAGCTGGCGGCGTACCTGCGTGACCGGCTGCCCGACTACCTCGTACCGGCTGTCTTCGTGGTGCTGGACGCGCTGCCGCTGACGCCGAACGGGAAGCTGGACAGGGCGGCGCTGCCCGCGCCGGAGCCGGGTGCGACCGTCGGCGGTGGCCGGGCGCCGCGTACGCCGCAGGAGCAGATCCTGTGCGAGCTGTTCGCCGAGGTGCTGGGTGTGCCACGGGTCGGTGTCGACGACGACTTCTTCGAGCTGGGCGGGCACTCCCTGCTCGCCACCCGGCTGGCCGCGCGGGTGCGTTCGGTGCTCGGAGTGGAGGTGGCGCTGCGCGCGCTGTTCCAGGCGCCCACCGTGGCGGGCCTGGCCGAGGCGCTGGCCGGGGCCGGTCACGCCCGCCCGGCGCTGACCACGCACGAGCGGCCGGAGGCGGTGCCGCTGTCCTTCGCCCAGCGCCGGCTCTGGTTCCTGCACCGCATGGACGCCACCGCCGCGACGTACCACATCCCGCTGGCGCTCCAGCTGACCGGAACGCTCGACCGGGCGGCGCTGGACGAGGCGCTGGCCGACGTGGTGGCCCGGCACGAGAGCCTGCGGACGGTCTTCCCGGAGGTCGACGGCGTACCCTGCCAGCGCGTCCTGGACCCGGCCGAGGCCCGGCCCCGGGCGCGGCTGACCGAGGTGCCCGAGGCCGAGCTGCCCGAGACCGAGCTGTCGGAGGCCGAACTGTTCGAGCGGCTCGCCGAGTGCGCCCGGCAGCCCTTCGACCTGGAGGCCGAAGTACCGCTGCGGGCAGAGCTGTTCGCCCTCGCGCCGGACGAGCACGTGCTGCTGCTGGTGATGCACCACATCGCCGGTGACGGCTGGTCCACCGGCCCGCTGGCCCGCGACCTGGCCGAGGCGTACGCCGCCCGGTGCGAGGGCCGCACGCCCAACTGGCTTGCCCTGCCGGTGCAGTACGCGGACTACACGTTGTGGCAGCGCGCCCTGCTCGGCGACGCGACAGATCCGGAAAGCCGGTTCGCCGAACAACTTGGCTACTGGAAGCGCCAGCTGGCCGACCTGCCGGAGCTGCTCCAGCTGCCCACCGACCGGCCGAGGCCCGCCGTCGCCGGCTGGCGCGGGGACCACGTCGGCCTTGAGCTGAGCCCCGAACTGCACACCGCCCTGGTGGAGTTGGCCCGAAGGTCGGGCGCGAGCCTGTTCATGGTGCTGCAGGCGGCGTTGGCGGCGCTGTACACGCGGTTGGGTGCGGGGACGGACATTCCGATCGGGAGTCCGATCGCGGGGCGTACCGACGAGGCGCTGGACGATCTGGTCGGGTTCTTCGTGAACACGCTGGTGTTGCGCACCGACACGAGCGGTGACCCGAGTTTCACCGAGCTGCTGGGGCGGGTGCGGGAGACGGCGCTGTCGGCGTACGCGCACCAGGACGTGCCGTTCGAGCACCTGGTGGAGGCGCTGAACCCGTCCCGCTCGCTGTCCCACCACCCGCTGTTCCAGACCATCCTGGCGGTGCAGAACGCTCCGATGGGCCGGTTCTCCCTGCCCGGCCTGGACGTCGCCACCTACGCGGTGGCCACCGGAACCGCCAAGTTCGACCTGGGTGTGAGCCTCGTCGAACAGTTCGGTCCGGACGGCAGCCCGGCGGGGATCACCGGCGCGGTGGAGTACGCCACCGACCTGTTCGACCGCTCGACGGTCGCAGCGCTCGCCAGGCGCTGGACGCGCCTCCTGGAGGCGGTCACCGCCGACCCGGACCGGTCGATCGGACGGATCGAGCTCCTCGACGCCGACGAGCGGCACCGTTTGCTGGAGCAGGGCGACGCGACTGCCCGGGAGGTGGCGGCCGTCCCGGTGCCGCAGGCGTTCGCGGCGCAGGTGGCGGCGACACCGGACGCGGTCGCGCTGGTGTGTGGTGACATCGAGCTGACGTACCGTCAACTCAACACCCGGGCGAACCGGTTCGCGCATGCGCTGATCGCCCGGGGCGTCGGGCCGGAGCAGGTCGTGGCGGTGGCCCTGCCGCGCTCGGTGGAGTCCGTGGTGGCCGTCCTGGGCGTGCTGAAGGCCGGGGCCGCGTACCTGCCCGTGGATCCGGCGTACCCGCAGGCCCGGATCGCGTACATGCTGGACGACGCCCGGCCGGCACTGATGGTCGACGACCCGGCGCTGGTGACCGAAGTGTCCGCGTGGCCGGAGACCGACCCCGAGGTCGCGCTCGACGTCCGGCATCCGGCCTACGTGATCTACACCTCGGGCTCGACCGGCCGCCCCAAGGGCGTCGTGGTCGGCCACGGCGGCGTCGCGAGCCTGGTCGCCGGACAGATCGAGCGCTTCGCGATCGAACCCGACAGCCGGGTGCTCCAGTTCGCCTCGCCCAGCTTCGACGCCTCGGTGTCGGAGATCTGCACCGCACTGCTGCGCGGCGCGGCCCTGGTGCTGCCCCCGACGGCGGACCCGGTCGCCGCGCTGACCGACCGGGACCTCGCGGTCACCCACGTGACCGTGCCCCCGTCCGTCCTCGCCGCCGTGCCGGTCGGCTCCGTGCATGTGTCGACACTGGTGGTGGCGGGCGAGGCGTGCCCGCCGGAGCTGGTGGAGCGCTGGGCGTCCGGGCGCCGGATGGTCAACGCGTACGGTCCGACCGAGACCACGGTGTGCGCGACCATGAGCGACCCGCTGTCCCCGGGGGCGGGCGTGCCCCCGATCGGCCGTCCGATCGCGGGCGCCCGGGTCTACGTGCTGGACGAGCGGCTGCGGCCGGTGCCGACGGGCGTGGCGGGGGAGCTGTACGTCGCGGGCGTGGGACTGGCACGCGGCTACCTGAACCGGCCGGGCCTGACGGCCGGACGGTTCGTCGCCTGCCCGTTCGGGACCGGTGAGCGCATGTACCGCACCGGAGACCTGGTGCGCTGGCGTGTCTGGGGGTCCCCCCGGCCGGAGGCTGGGGGAGAGCTGGAGTACGTCGGCCGTGCCGACGACCAGGTGAAGGTGCGCGGCTTCCGCATCGAGCCCGGCGAGGTCGAGGCGGCGCTGACCGAGCACCCCGCCGTCGCCCGGGCCGCCGTCCTCGCCCAGGACGACCGGCTCGTCGGCTACGTCGTCCCGCGCCAGGACGAGGCCCGGGACAGTGGCCTGGAAGCGGACCACGTGGGTGAGTGGCAGGACATCTACGACGCCCTGCCCATCACCTCTGAGGAAGCCGGCTTCGGCCAGAACTTCGTCGGCTGGAACAGCAGTTACGACGCGAGCCCGATCCCGGTCGAGCAGATGCGGGAGTGGCGGGACGCCACCGTGGCCCGCATCCTGGCCCTGCGCCCCCGCCGGGTGCTGGAGGTCGGCGTCGGCACCGGATTGCTGCTCTCGCGGATCGCACCGCACTGCGAGACCTACTGGGCGACGGACTTCTCGGCCACGGCGGTCGACGCGCTGACCGCGCAGGTCGCCCGGCAGGACGATCTGGCCGAGCGTGTCGTGCTGCAGACCCGCCCGGCGCACGACACCGAAGGCCTGCCGGCCGGGCGGTTCGACACCATCGTGATCAACTCGGTGGTGCAGTACTTCCCGTCCGCCGACTACCTCGCGGACGTGATCGGGAAGTTGACGCGGCTGCTCGCCCCCGGCGGCACGCTCTTCGTCGGCGACGTCCGTAACCTGCGGCTGCTGCGCCCGCTGGCCACCGCGGTCCAGCTGCACCGGACCGGTGCCGACGGCGACCTCGCAGCGGTGCGCCGCGCCGTGGAGCAGGCCGTCAGGGTGGAGAAGGAACTCCTGGTCGACCCGGACTTCTTCACCGTCCTCGGGGAACGCGGCACGGACATCGGCGCGGTGGCCGTGGAGGTCAAGCACGGCCGACACCACAACGAACTGACCCGCTACCGCTACGACGTGACGCTGCACAAGCCGCCGGTCGCACCGGTGGTTGCGAGCCGGTCCGTCGAGCTGGAGTGGGGGCGGCAGATCACCGGACTGGACGAGCTGCGCGTACTGCTCGCCCGGCCGCACGCGGACGTGCTGCGGATCACCGGGGTGCCGAACCTGCGCGTGGTGCGGGAGTCCGCCCTGGCCAGGGCCGTACAGAACGGCGACGGCTCGCTCGCCGAGCTGCTGGAGCGGCTGCACGCCCCGCAGGAGAGCGAACTCCCCGACCCGGAGGACTTCCGGGCCATCGGGCAGGAGTTCGACCGCTGGGTGGGCGTCACCTGGTCGGCCACGGTGGCCGACGCCGTGGACGTCGTCTTCGCCGACCCGCGGGCGCGGCACGGCCGCACGGTCGAGCCGTACCGGTCGGTCCGGACCGCCGGCAGGCCGCTGTCGTCGCTGACCAACCGCCCGACCGGCAGCCGGGGCACCGGCGCCCTCATCGGCGACCTCCGTGAATGGCTGCGCGGGCGACTGCCCGACTACCTGATCCCGTCGGCGTTCGTGGCGCTGGAGACGTTGCCGCTGACGGCCAGCGGCAAGCTGGACCGCCGAGCGCTGCCCGCGCCCGACCTCGGCCCGGCCGGAGCCGGGCGGGCGCCGCGCACCCCGCAGGAACAGCTCCTCGCCGAGCTGTTCGCCGAGGTGCTCGGCCTGGCCCAGGTCGGCGTCGAGGACAGCTTCTTCGACCTGGGCGGACACTCACTGCTGGCGACCCGCCTGGCCTCCCGCGTCCGGGCGACCCTGGGTGCGGAGCTCGAAGTCCGGACGCTGTTCGAGACGCCGACCGTGGCCGGACTGGCGGCCCGCCTCGACGGTTCCGGCACAGCACGGCCCACGCTGACCACGCGGCCGCGCCCCGGACACGTGGAGCTGTCCTTCGCCCAACGCCGCCTGTGGTTCCTGCACCGGATGGACGGACCGAGCGCCACCTACAACATGCCGCTCGCGCTGAGCCTGACCGGCGAACTCGACCGCCCGGCCCTGCACGCCGCGCTCGCGGACGTGATCGCCCGGCACGAGAGCCTGCGGACGGTCTTCCGCGAGACGGACGGCGTGCCGTACCAGGTGGTGCTGAGCGCTTCGCAGGCGTACCCGGAGCTGCCGGTGGCCGACCTCGACGAGAGCCGGCTGGCCGAGCGACTGGCGCGGACGGCCCGGCGGGGCTTCGACCTGGCGGCGCAGCCGCCGGTCCGGGCGGAGCTGTACGCGCTCGCGCCCGACCGGCACGTGCTGCTGGTCGTGGTGCACCACATCGCCGCCGACGGCTGGTCGATGGGGCCGCTCTCCGGCGACCTCGCGGCCGCCTACACGGCCCGCTGCCGTGGCGAGGAGCCGCAGTGGTCCCCGCTGCCGGTGCAGTACGCCGACTACACCTGCTGGCAACGCGACCTGCTCGGTGACACCGCCGACCCGACCAGCCTGTTCGCCCGGCAACTGGCCTACTGGAAGGACGAGCTGGCGGGAATTCCGCAGCAGGTGCAGCTGCCTGCCGACCGGCCCCGGCCACCGGTGGCCTCCCAGCTGGGCAGCCGGGTCGCGGTCCGGCTGGAGCCCGACCTGCACCAGGCACTGCGGGACCTGGCCGCCGCGCGCGGCGCCAGCATGTTCATGGTGCTCCAGGCCGGCCTTGCCGCGCTGCTCACCCGGCTCGGGGCCGGCACCGACATCCCGGTCGGCAGCCCGATCGCCGGCCGTACCGACCAGGCGCTGGACGACCTCGTCGGCTTCTTCGTCAACACCCTGGTGCTGCGCACCGACACGAGCGGCGATCCCGGCTTCGCCGAACTGCTCGGCCGGGTGCGGCAGAAGGCACTCGCCGCATACGACCATCAGGACGTGCCGTTCGAGTACCTGGTCGAGGTGGTCAACCCGGCCCGTTCGCTGTCGCACCATCCGCTGTTCCAGATCATGCTGGCCCTGCAGAACGCGCCGGTGGGCGAGTTCGCGCTGCCGGGCCTCACGACCGGCCACCTGGAGGCGTCGACCGGGACCTCGCGGGTCGACCTGACGTTCAGCCTGGCCGAGCAGTTCGGCCCGGACGGCGCCCCCGACGGCCTGGTCGGCGCGGTGGAGTACGCCACCGACCTGTTCGAACCGGCCACGGTGGAGCTGCTGTTCGAGCGCTGGGCACGGCTGCTGCGCGCGGCGGTCGCCGACCCCGGCCGGCCCATCAGCCGGATCGACATCATGTCGGGCGAGGAACGCCGCCGGCTGCTGTCCCAGGCCACCGGCGCCGCGTTCGAACTGCCCGAGGCCGCGCTGCCGGAGCTGTTCGCCCGCCAGGTGCGCGCCACCCCGGACGCGGTGGCCGTCGTGGCGGGCGCCACCGAGCTGACCTACCGGGAACTCGACCAGCGGTCCAACCGCCTCGCGCGGGCACTGATCCGCCAGGGCGTACGACCGGAGACACCGGTCGGGGTACTGCTGGACCGCTCGGCGGACCTCGTCGTGGCGCTCCTGGCGATCATCAAGGCGGGCGGCGCCTACGCGCCCCTCGACTCGCGCTTCCCGCAGTCCCGGATCGACCTGATCCTGAAGGAGGCCGGGGCCGCGCTGGTGGTCACCGAGGACGTGCTGACCGAGTTGATCGAGGGTGAGCCCGACTCGTCCGGCATCGAAGTACAGTGCGATCAGCGACAGTTGGCGTACGTGATGTACACCTCGGGCTCGACCGGCCGCCCGAAAGGCGTGGCCGTCACCCACCGCGACGTGGTGGGTCTCGCGCTCACCCCTGAGTACCACGGCGGCGGACACGAGCGGGTGCTGATGCACTCCCCGACCGCCTTCGACCTCTCGACCTACGAGCTGTGGGTGCCGCTGCTGGGCGGTGGCCGGATCGTGGTCGCACCGCCCGAGCGGCTCGACCTCGACCTGCTGCAGCACACGATCAGCACGCACGGGGTGACCGGACTGTGGCTGACGGCCGGCCTGTTCCGCCTGGTCGCCGAGGAGCGGCCGGGCCTGCTCGCCGGGGTGCGCGAGGTGTGGACCGGCGGTGACGTGGTCTCCCCGGCCGCCGTCGCCCGGGTGCTGGACGTCTGCCCCGGCGTCGAGGTGGTCAACGGCTACGGGCCCACCGAGGCCACGACCCTGGCCACCTGCCACCCGGTGCACAGCCTCCCCGGGAACGCCGCGACCGTGCCGATCGGCGGGCCGATGGCGAACATGCGCGCCTACGTGCTCGACGAGCACCTGCGGCCGGTGCCCACGGGCCTGGTCGGCGAGCTGTACCTCGCGGGGACGGGCGTGGCCCGCGGCTACCTCGGCCGACCCGGCCTCACGGCGGAGCGCTTCACCGCCGACCCGTACGGGCCGCCCGGGAGCCGGATGTACCGCACCGGCGACCTGGCGTGGTGGCCGGCCGGGGGAGGCGCACTGGAGTTCGCCGGACGGACCGACCACCAGGTCAAGCTCCGCGGCCTGCGGATCGAGCCCGGCGAGATCGAGGCGATCCTCGCGAGCTGCCCGGGTGTCGCCCAGGCGGCCGTCGTCGCCCGCGAGGACCGGCCCGGCGACAAGCGGCTCGTCGCCTATCTGGTGCCCGCCCCCGAGGGCGTGCCCGAGGCGGCCGAGCTCTCCGGACGACTGCGCCGGGAACTGCCCGACTACATGGTGCCGTCGGCGTTCGTCACCCTGGAGGCGCTGCCGTTGACCGCCAACGGCAAGCTGGACCGGGCCGCCCTCCCCGCCCCCGAGTACGGGGCACAGGGCACTGGACGCGGCCCCCGGACGCCGCGGGAGCAGCTGCTGTGCGACCTCTTCGCCGAGGTCCTGGGCCGGGAACAGGTGCACATCGACGACAACTTCTTCGATCTGGGCGGGCACTCGCTGCTGGCCGCCCGCCTGGCCTCCCGCGTCCGCGAGACCCTCGGCCTGGAGCTGGGCCTGCGCATGCTGTTCGAGGCGCCGACCGTGGCCGGTCTCACCGAGCGCCTGGTCATGGACAACCCCGACGACGCCTTGGACGTCGTACTGCCGCTGCGTTCGACCGGGACCGGCACCCCGCTGTTCTGCGTCCACCCCGGCGGCGGCATCAGCTGGTCCTACAGCGGGCTCCTGAACCACATCGGGTCCCGGCACCCGGTCTACGCGATCCAGGCGCGCGGCCTCGGCCGTCCCGAACCCCTGCCGACGTCCTTCGAGGAGATGGCGGCCGACTACGCCGACCAGATCCGCAAGATCCAGCCCGAGGGTCCGTACCTGCTGCTCGGCTGGTCCGCCGGCGGGCTGATCGCCCACGCGCTCGCCTGCGAGCTGCACAGGCGCGGCGAGCGGACCGCGCTGCTGGCCATCCTCGACGCCTACCCGGTGAAGGACGTGCGGTTCGAGGAGATGCCCGTGCCCACCGAGCGGGACGTGCTCGTCGGTGTGCTCGACGTCGACCCGGACGAACTGGGCGACCGGGAGCTGACCTACGCCGAGGTCGCCGAGGTCCTGAACCGGCGGGGCAGCGCGCTGCAGGGCCTGACGGAGCAGCAGATCGAGGTCATCGTCCACATCATGATCAACAACGCGAAGCTGGCGGTCGACTTCGTCCCCGCCCGGTTCGACGGCGACCTGCTGCTGTTCAACTCGACCATCGACCGCGACGGGGACGACGCCGGGCCCGCGACCTGGCGCCCGTACATCGCGGGCCGGATCGAATCGCACGAGATCACCACCCGGCACAACCGGATGACCGAAGCCGGCTCGCTGGCCCAGATCGGACCGATCCTGGCCGCCCGCCTCGCCGCGGCCACCGGGGACGCCACCGCCCGCCACCCCGCGGGCACCGATGACACCACCCTTTCCCACCAGGAGGACTGACCCATGACCAACCCGTTCGAGGACCAGGACGGCACCTTCCTCGTGCTCGTCAACGACGAGAACCAGCACTCGCTGTGGCCGCAGTTCGCGGACGTCCCCGACGGCTGGAACGTCGCCCACGGACCCGACACCCACGCCGCCTGCCTGGAGTACGTCGAGCGGTCCTGGACCGACATGCGGCCCAAGAGCCTCGCCGACGCCATGAACGCCCAGCAGTAGCGCGGCTCGCAGTGAACCTGACCGATACCGCCGACGAGGCCCGCGACAGCGCGGGCCTCGCCCGGTCCGACGACCTCGCCGCGGCCCTGCTCACGCCCGAGGCCCGCCGGGACCCGTACCCGTTCTACGCCCGCATGCGCCGCGAGGACCCGGTCCACCGCAGTGCCCAGGGCATCTGGTACCTCACCCGGTACGCCGACGTCGAGGCGGCACTGGGCGACCTGCGGCTCTCCAACGACCGCGACAGGATGACCCGCGCCTACAGCGCGCTCGGCGGCGACCTCAAGGCCTTCAGCCGGCTCACCGACCGGCTCGGCCGGGTGATGAGCAACACCGACCCGCCGGACCACGCCCGACTGCGCAAGCTGGCCAACCGGGCCTTCACCGCCCGGCGCGTCGAAGCCCTGCGCGACGGCATCCAGCGGATCGTCGACCGGCTCATCGACGAGGCGGTCGCCGCCGGGCCGACCATGGACCTGATCGAGGCGGTCGCCTCCCCGCTGCCGCTGTCCGTCGTCTGCGAGCTCTTCGCCATCCCGCCCGAGGACCTCCCGCAGGTCAAGACCTGGTTCCAGCGCTTCGGCCGGCTGAGCGAGGACATCGACAAGTCGGAGGCGGCGATCGAGCAGTACGAGGAGTACCTCGCCCGGCTCGTCCGTCGGCGCCGGGCCGACCCCGGCGACGACCTCATCAGCGCCCTGGTCGCCACCCAGGCCCAGGACGACCGGCTCACCGACTCCGAACTGCTGTCCACGTGCTTCGTCCTGATCACCGCCGGCGACGAGACCACCACCCACCTGGTCGGCAACGGCATGCTCGCCCTGCTGCGCCACCCCGGCCAACTGGCCCGGCTGCGCGCCGATCCGGCACTGCTCCGCACCGCCGTCGAGGAACTCGCCCGCTACGACACGCCGACCCAGGCGATCGTCCGGGTCGCCGCCGAGGACATCGAGATCGGCGGGCGGACGCTGCGCGAGGGCGAGCTGGCCTACCTGTTCCTCGCCGCGACCAACCGGGATCCCGAGCGCTTCGAGGACCCTGACCAGCTCGACCTGACCCGCCCCGGCAACCGGCACCTCAGCTTCGGCAACGGCCCGCACTTCTGCCTCGGCGGAGCGCTGGCCAGGCTCCAGGCGGAGGTGGCCGTCGGCACGCTGGTCCGCCGGCTCCCGCACCTGCGGCTGGCCGACGGCGCGGCCCTCGACTGGCGGCCCAACCCGCTGCAACGGCGGCTCACCGCGCTGCCGCTCGCCCACTGACCCATGAACGACGACGAAGGAGAAGCGACCATGGCCCGAGAGCTAGAGGTCCGCCGGGAACAGGATCTGCCCGCCACGCCCGAACAGGTCTGGGACGCGGTCGCCACCGGCGCCGGCAACCT
This sequence comes from Streptomyces sp. NPDC048297, assembly GCF_043201585.1. Taxonomy (NCBI): domain Bacteria; kingdom Bacillati; phylum Actinomycetota; class Actinomycetes; order Kitasatosporales; family Streptomycetaceae; genus Streptomyces; species Streptomyces sp. NPDC048297. The sequence goes on along the minus strand of NZ_JBICZA010000003.1, from coordinate 265,022 downwards.
CGGCTGGCTGTACCCGATGGAGGTCGAGCCACGCGTCGGCGGAAAGGCCACGCGCGGCGACAGCACCGTCGTGGCGTGGGAGCCGCCGCACCACTTCGCGGTTCGCGCGACCCAGGACGGCGGGTTCTCCAACACGCTCACCTACCGCATCGAGCCGGCCGACGGCGGCACGAGCCACCTGCGGATGGGAATCCACTGGGTGCACACGGGCGTCGTCGACGACACCTGGAACTGGGACACCAAGGCGGACGCGGCCGAGAAACACGTCGACTTCTACCAGCACTCCCTCCCCGAGTACCTGAGGCACTTCGCCGGCCGCCCCGCCGTCTACGTCAAGGCCGCCCGTGACGAGTGCACCGAAGACCCCGCCGACTTCGCCGCCCTGCGCCGGCGCCTCGGCCTCGACGACGACGCGGCCGTCGGCGACCGGCGCTCGCTCGACCTCCCGGGTACGGACGGCGGCTCGACGGAGGTGGTCGTGGACTGGCTGAGCCCCGACTTCGTCGGCCTGCGGGGCCCGGACGCGCTGTACCGGTTCTTCAACGGCAGTTCCTGGAACTGGCCGATCTGGCTCGGCCACCACCTGTTCGCCGAGAACGCGGACGAACAGCGGGCCGTCAAGGCCTGGAACATCTGGCTCAACGGCGCCTGACCCGTCGCCCGACACAACCGAGGGGCCCCTGGTGGAAACACTGCTCTACGCCGCCGAACTCGTTCATGAGGACGGCACCTACAAGCTCGTCGTGCAGGACGTGGTGCGGGACACGGTCCAGGTCACCACTGTCCCCAAGTCCGCGGTGGACAAGCTCCCGGTCTTCCTGTCGGTGCTGAGTTCCAAGCTCGGCTCCGCACCTGCGCGCGGTCGCCGGTAGCCCCTTTCCCGATGTCACGGGGCCGGCGGTGACGTCAGCCCATGACGGTCCGAGAGGTGGCACCTTCGGCCAGGGGCCGTCTGCGGGAGAAGGCTCCCAGGTCGACGACGACGCCGGTGTGTTCCCCCGTGTACCGCAGCGGATCACGGTCGTGGTCGTGGCCGGCCTCGACACGGTCGACCAGGGTGGCGAGGAACCGGCCTGCCAGGGGAGCGTTCTTGAACTGGTTGCCGCTCGTGCCCATGGCGACGTAGAAGCCGGCCAGGTCGGTGCGGTCGTAGATGGGGGACCAGTCGTCGGCGGCGTCGTAGACACCGGCGATGCCGGTCGGCCGATTCGGAACGCCGAGGAGCGGGAATCGGCGTGCGGCCCTGGTCACCTGGGTCTCGAACCGGGCGGGTGTCGGGTGCGGGTTGCACGCGTCGGGATCGTCGAGCCAGTCCCTGGGGTCGCAGGCGGGCAGCGTACTGCCGATGAGGAGGTGTTCGCCCCAGGGGCGCAGATAGGTCCCGAGGTCGACATCGGCCACGATCAGGCCGGACGTGCTCCCGGTGCCGCCCTGGCCCGAGACGGTCCCGTCGCCCTGAGAGTGCGGCGCGGCCACCTGATGCACCTCCTGGCGCAGCGGGCGCACCCCGACGGTGAACTCGGCCCCGACCCCGGCCGTCCGGTTGAACCCGCCCGACCAGGGGCCGGCGGCGTTGACCACCACCGGCGCCGTGATCGCGGTGCCGTCGGTGAGCCGGACACCCGCCACCCGGTCCTCGCCGCGCAGCACACCGACGACCGCGCGCCGGAAGAGGAAACGCACCCCGATGCGGGCCGCCGCGTCCGCGAGATTCTGTGCCGCGAGCCGGGCATCGTCGACGAAGCCGGCGTCAGGGGTGAACAGCGCGCCGAGTTCTCCTTGCGGGCCGGCGAAGAAGGCGTCGTCGAGCAGGGACCTGGGAGGCCCGTAGCGTCCCGCGTCGATACCCGGGATCCGGCTGCGCAGCGTCGCGGCGTCCCAGCGCTCGTACGGCACACCGGCACGCTCGAACAGCGCGATGACCTCCGACGTCCCGGAGCCCGGTGGGTCCAGGAGTACCGCTCCGGTCCGCCGGAACGCCGCCAGACCAGGGCCCCGCACGGTGCCCAGGTGCTCCGCCCATCGTGCCCAGCAGTGCTGGGACTCCCATGCGGTGGCGACACCGTCCCAGGTCGAGTAGTTGAAACGGATGATCGCGCTCGACGCGCTGGTGGACCCGTGGCCGACACCGCCGGACTTGTCGACGACCACCACGCGCCGGCCGGTGCGCGCCAGTTCCAGTGCCACCGCGGCACCGATCACACCGGCCCCCACGACGACCGCGTCCGCGCCGGACGCAGGCGCGTCCGCTTCCCTTTCCGTCATGACGGCAGGTCCTCGGTGCGGTACGGGAAGTGGCAGGCGGCGCGATGCGGCTGACCGGCCGCGTCCTGCTGCGGGTCCTGTGCGGCGCAGATGTCCCGCCCGGAATGCCGGCCCGGTCCGACGGGGCAGCGCGGATGGAAGCGGCATCCGGTCGGCGGCGACGCGGGATCGGGCACCTCGCCGGCGAGAAGCGGTTCCCCCGTCGGGCGTCTTTCGGCGCGCAGACTCGGCACGGCGGACAGAAGCGTTCGGGTGTAGGGATGCCGTGGGGCGCGCAGCAGGCTCTCGGTGGAGGCGATCTCCACGATCCGGCCGAGGTACATCACGGCGACGGCGTCCGACACGTGACGGACAGCGGCGAGGTCATGGCTGATGAACAGCATGGCGAAGCCCATGCGCCGCTGCAGTTCCCGGAGCATGGTGAGCAGTGCCGCCCGGACCGACACGTCGAGAGCCGAGGTGACCTCGTCGGCGATGAGCACCGCCGGATCGACGGCGAGCGCGCGGGCGACGGCGACGCGTTGGCGCTGGCCGCCCGAGAGCTGCCGCGGCAGCCGGTCGGCGCAGCCGGCGTCGAGTCCGACCAGTTCCAGCAGTCCGCCGACGCGTTGCTCGCGACTGCGGCGGTCCAGCCGGACGAAGGCCCCGGCCGATTCGGCGATCGACTGCCGGACCGTCATACGCGGATCCAGTGCCGTGTCCGGGTCCTGGAACACCAGTTGGACCTGTTGCCCCAGCCGGCGCCGGTCGGCCGCCCGGCGCCCACCGGACTCCCGACCCCCGACGGTGATCCGTCCGGCGCACAGGGGGGCCAGCCCGACGACCGCTCGTGCCAGAGTGGATTTCCCCGACCCGGACTCGCCCACCAGGCCGACCGTCGTGCCCTGGGGAACGTCCAGCGACACGCCGTCCACCGCCGTGATCGGCCCGAGCGGTCCGTGATGGCGAACGGTGACGTCGTACAGCGCCAGCCCCGACCCTGTCCTCACTTCTGCGCCTCCTCGGTCTCCCGCCGATCGCGGGGCGGTGCCGCGGGCAGCGGCTGCCAGCAGGCGACCTCGTGCCCCGGGCCGAGCGGCGACAACACCGGGCTCTGCGTCGCGCACCGGTCCAGCCGATGCGGGCAGCGGTCGTGGAAGGGGCAGCCCGGGGTCGCACCGTACGGATCGGGCGGCCCTGCCTCGATGGTGCTCAGCGGACGGTCACGCTCCGAGGCCAGGTCCGGGACCGAGGCGACGAGCATCCGCGTGTACGGATGCCGTGCCCCGGACGCCAGTTCGCGGGCGGGAAGGTTCTCCACGATCATTCCCCCGTACATGACCAGAACCCGGTCACAGGCATCGGCCACCAAGGCGATGTCGTGGCTGATGAAGAGGATCGCCGTGGCGTCGTCGTGCCGGATCCGGCGGAGCAGGTCCATGATCTGCCGCTGCACGGTGACGTCCAGGGCTGTGGTCGGTTCGTCCGCGATGAGGAGGGCGGGACGCATCATCGAAGCCATGGCGATCGCCACTCGCTGGCGTTGACCGCCGGAGAGCTGGAAGGGGCGGGACCGGAGCAACCGGCGTCCGGCGGGCAGCGCGACCCGCTCAAGCCGGGCCAGCGCCTGCTCGACGGCCTCGGCACGGGGGGTGCCACGGTGTGCGCGCACGGCCTCCGTCATCTGCGTTCCGATGCGCAGCGACGGGTTGAAGGCCGAGGCCGGGTTCTGGAAGACCAACGCCATTCCCGTCGCCAGCTGCCTGCGTCGCTCCTCGCGAGTCGACGACCCGACGTCCGTGCCGAGGAACCGGTGGGTACCCCAGCTCGCGCGGGCGCCGTCCGGCAGCAGATCGGCGATCGCGAGCGCCGTCAGCGACTTGCCGGAGCCGGACTCGCCGACCAGGCCGACCATCTCACCACGCCGCAGGACGAGGGTGACACCGCGGACGGGCCGCACCACCCCGTCCGCGGTGGGAAGAACGACCCGCAGATCTTCCACCTCCAGCACATGGTCCACGGATGCCGGTCGGTCGGCGCGCACCGGGTGCGCCACCGGCTCTTCCCCCGGATGCGGGCGGGCCTGCCGTGCGGCGGCTCCGGCCAGCATCTCGCCGAGCAGCTGGAACGCGACGGCGGCGTAGACGATGGCGATGCCGGGCGCCACGGCGGGCAGCGGTTCGGTGTAGATGCGGTCCAGCCCCTGGCTGAGCAGGAGTCCCCAGTCGTACGACGGGGGCCGCACCCCCAGTCCGAGGAAGCTCAGTCCCGACAGAGCCACGAGCGCGGAGCCCGCGGCGACCGTGGTGTTGAGCATCAGCGGTTCGGCGATGTGGGGCAGGACATGGCGCAGCAGGAGCCGGTGGCGGCGCAGGCCCAGCACGCGCGCCGCGGCCATGAAGTCGGTCCCGGCCACCTGGGCGGCAAGGGTCTGCGTGATCCGTGCGAAGCCCGGTGCGGAGGCGACGGTCAGTGCGAGGACCGCACCGCCCGCGCCCGCCCCGAAAAGAGCCGCGAAAAACATCGCGACGAGGAGCGCGGGGAAGGCCAGCAGAAGGTTGATCAGAGCCCCCAGCAGGCGGGCGGCGCGCCCGCCCACCACGGCGGTGAGCGCGCCGAGCGTGATGCCGGCGGCCGCCCCGAGGAGCGTGGCCGCGACGGCCGGCAGCAGGGAGGGCCAGGTCGCCGAGAGCAGCCGGGCGAGCAGGTCGCGCCCGAGACGGTCCGTGCCGAGGAGATGACCTGTGGAGGGCCCGCGCAGTACCGCCGACGGGTCCGGCCGGTCGGCCTGCCGCCCCCACAGCACCGCCCCGGCGACGGCCAGTACGGCGAGCGACCCGAGCATCACCAGGGTGATCACGCCCATGGGGGTGGCCCAGCCCGACCGGGACGCGCGAGACCGGCCGCTGGTGGCACACGGCGAGGACGGGGAAGAGGAGGTGAGCGCCATCGGATCACGTCTTCCGGATGACCGATCGGGGGTCGAGCAGCGCGAGGGCCAGATCGACCAGGAAGTTCACCGCGAGGACCGACGAGCCGAGTACCAGAACCGATGCCTCGACGACCGCGTAGTCCTGCGCGACCACGGCCTGTGCCATCGCCGAACCCATGCCCGGCCAGGCGAACACCTTCTCGACCAGGACGGTCCCCGCGATCAGGGCCGGCAACAGGTTCCCGGCGAACGTGAGCGACGCGGTCAGCGCGTTCGGCGCCACATGGCACAGGTGGAGCCGGACGGCGGGCAGCCGTTTCGCACGGGTGGCACGGACATGGTCAGCAGCGAGGACCTTGAGCGTCTCCACCCGTACGATCCGCGACAGGACCGCGGTCGGAGCGAGCGCCAGCGCGAGTACGGGCAGCACATAGGACCGGGGACCGAGGTCGCCGGCGACGGGAAGGATGCGCAGGCCGACCGCCAGGCCCGCGGTGAGACCCGTCGCGAGGACGAAGTCCGGCACGCCCGCAAGGACCGAGGTGGTGGCGGTGAACGCCAGTTCCGCCCGTGGGCGTCGCCCCCCGTGTGTCCACACCGCGGCGAGCAGGCCCCCTGGGAGGGCGACGACGAGTACGCAGACGAAGGCCAGGACGGCGAGCAGCAAGGTGGCCGGCAGGCGTGCCCTGACCATTTCCGCCACCGGCTCGCCGGTCACCAGCGAGACCCCGAGGTCGCCGCGGACCAGCCGCGGCAGATGCTGCCAGTACTGTTCCGGCAGGCTACGGTCCAGACCGAGTTCGTGCCGCTTCGCCGCCACCAGGTCCGGCGGGGCGTCCACGCCCAGCGCGGCCCGGACCGGGTCCCCGGGGATCAGCCGGATCATCGCGAAGGAAGCGGTGACGACAATGAAGAGCGAGACGACCAGCCGTGCCGCGCGCCGGCAGCAGAACACCACCCACGGGCGGTGCCGGGCCGGGGCACCGAGCCGCGCGGACACGGTTGTCATGGCAAACCTCCTCGACCGGCGGGCGCGCTGCGCGTCCGCCGCGGCTATCTGTGCAGGCGGATGCTGGTCGGCAGGATCCGGCCGCCGGGTGCGAGGGCGAAGGTCGTCCGGTAGCCGTACACCGTGCTCGTGCCGTCGGCGACCGGCAGCGCGTCGGCCGAGCGCAGAAGCGTCTCAGCGGCCCTGTTCCAGTCCGCACAGCTGGCCGAGCCCGGCGAACGCAGGGCTCGGGCGACGAAACGGTCGTAGGCGGGGTTGCCGACATGCGCGAAGTTCAGTTCTCCCGACGACGGCGGGCCGGAGAAGTACGGGACGAGCTGCGCGGGCAGTTGCGGCCCCGGCGAGCTGCCGACCACGACGTCGAAGTCGCCGCTTCCGTACATGGCTTGGACCACCGCGTTGCGGCTCTCGCCGACGAGGTCGACGTCCACGCCCAGCGCCTGCCACGTCACGGCCATCAGTTCGGCGACCGACGGAAGGGTGGAGCCGAAGTCCGCGCTGCTGAGCAGCCGCAGGCGCAGCGGCCGGCCCTGCTTGACCAGCCTGCCGCGCGCGTTCTTCGTCCAGCCCGCGGCGCCCAGGGCTCGCACGGCGCCGTGCGACGGCAGGTTCCCCGTGGCCGCGTCGGCGTAGCAGAAGGAGTTCGGGGCGGTGAGATGGCGCGCGGGCGTACCCTCTCCACCGATCGCCACATTGGCGAGGCCCTTGCGGTCCAGGGCGCCCACCAGCGCCCGGCGCAGCGCAGGATCGCTCAAGGGCCGGTCGGAGCGCTCGTTGAAGAAGGTCAGCCCCACCACGGTCGGCACCTGGGCGGTTGCCAGACCGTGACCGGTCAGCCGGGCGCGGTCCGGGCCGGTCACCATGGCGATGTTCACTCCGCCCGTGAGCAGCAGATTCGCCACGGTGGACTCCTGCGGAACCACCGTCACCACGATCCGTTCCGGCTGCCCCGGAACCGCGTTGCCGGCTCCGCGTGGCCCCCACGCGTACCCCTTGCGCCGTGTGAAGAGGTACGGACCGCCAGAGGCGTAGCCGCTCAGCACATACGGGCCGGTGCCCTGCGATCTCCTGTCCAGCGCGCCGGGATCCGCCAGTCCGGCGGGACAGACGACGGGCAGGAGACCGATCGTCCGCACGATGAAGCTGTACGGCGACGCCGTCCGCACCGACACCGTCCGCGTCGCGTCGTCGGCCGACACCGTGAACGGCACACCGGGCAGGGCGGTTTGGGCACCGATGAGCCGGTTGCGGGGATCGCCGGCATACCGCAGCGACCGAGCCACCCCGGACGCCGTCAGGGCCGTGCCGTCGGAGCAGGTCACACCCCTGCGCAGGGTGAAAGTCGCCGAAGTGACCCCGGCCTGCCAGTTCTCGGCCAGACCGGACACCACACGCCCGTCCCGCGCCACATCGACCAATGAGTCGTAGGCATAAGCAGCGAGCGACAGGCCGAACTGCGAGTACGGGTTGAAGCTCGGGGTCTCGGAGGCGGCGGCGATCGTGACGGTGCCGCCCACGACCACAGGAGTGCGCGTCGACGACACGTTGCCGTCGCAACCGGCCAGCACGGCCGACACGACGACGGCGACCGCCGCCAGGACGGACCGCGCCCTTGGAGAGGACACGGTTCGGCGGCGCATGGCGCTTATCGTGCCACCGCGATCGACGGCGCCGGTCCCGCTTTCCCGGGCCGCACGCGAACACGCCGGACAATTTCCCCCGTCCGAGTGAGGCCGCCCGACGCGCGGTCCGCAGTCCTGTTGCTGACGCTGCGTCACATCGAGCCGCAGACTGGCGTCATGGTCATCAATCCAGGGCAACCCCCGGACGACACGACGGCGCGAGAGATCGACCGGCTCGCGACCTCGTACTGGGACTTCCTGCTCGCACGCGAGCCGTCGCTGCGCATGCGCCGCGGGCTGCCGGTCGACTCGCTGCCGGGAGTGTCCGCGGCGGAGGCCGACGAGCGCGCCGGGTTCGCGGCAGGGGTGCTGAGCCGACTGGGTGCGCTGCGACCGGCGGAGCTGTCCGGCCCCGCCGCCGACACGGCGGGCTTCCTTCGGGCACTGGCCGAACAGGAAGCGGAGGCGGGACGTTTCCACTGGCTCACCCCCACCGCCACGCCGTACCAGCTGTTCCGCCTCCAGCAGTACGGCGACACCGTCTTCCGCCCGTTCCGCTTCGGGCATCGGGCCGACGCGGACCGGTACGTGACCCTGGTACGGGACCTGGCCCGCTGTGTCGTGACGATCGGCGACAAGGTCGCCGGGCAGGCGGCGCGGGGCTTTCGCATCCCCGCTCCGGCCCTGGCCGGCGTCCACACCACACTCACCCGTCTGCGGGAGTCGGCGGCACGGTACGTCCGGGTGGACGCCGGGCGGCTCAGCCGGCTCGGCACGGCGAACCGGGGGCACCTGAGCGAGACGGTGGAGCGGCTCGTGGCCGGCGAACTGGAGCCGGCGTTCGACCGCCTCATCGCCCTCGTGGGCGACCCGGACTACCTCCGGCAGGCCCCGCAGGCCGTCGGCTGGGCCCGCTACCCGGAAGGCGAGGCGGCGTATCGGGCCTTCGTCAGGACGTACACATCCGGCGACACACCACCCGAACGCCTCCACGAACTCGGCCTGGAGCACTGCCGCGAACTCGGCGAGCGGATGCGGGAGATGCGCGACACGCTCGGCTTCACGGGGACCGAGGCGGAGTTCAACGAACGGCTCACCACCGAGCCGCGCCTGTACGCCGCCACCCCGGAGGAGGTCGAAGCCCGCTACCGCGGACACCTCGACCGCCTCATGCCACTGTTGCCGCGTTGGTTCGCGGTCCTGCCCCGCGCCCCCTATGGTGTGGCCCGCCTCGACCCGGCGCTCGAGGAGTCGATGACGTTCGGCTACTACGAACCGCCGACCGCCGCGCGAGCGGTGGGGCGCTATCACTACAACGCCTCGGACCTGGCCCATCGGTCGCTGCTCGGCGCAGCCGCGCTCATCTACCACGAGCTGTCGCCCGGACATCACTTCCACCTCGCCCGCCAGGCCGAGAACACCGCGCTGCCCGACCTGCGACGCGAACTGGCGGCCTTCAGCGGGTTCGAGGAGGGCTGGGCGGAGTACGCGGCCGGGCTCGCCTGGGAGATGGGGCTGTACGAGGACCCGTGGGACGCGTACGGACGACTGGCTCAGGAACGGTTCACCGCGCAGCGCCTCGTCATCGACACCGGCCTCAACCTCGGGACGATGACACTGGAGGAGGCGCGCACCTTCATGCGTGCCCACGCGGCAGCCGAGTCCGAAGGGCAGATCACGACCGAGTTACTGCGCTACGCGACCGATCTGCCGGGGCAGGCGCTGACCTACCGGGCGGGTTACGCGGAGTTCACGGCACTGCGGGCAGCGTGCGAACGAGGCGCCGGCGCGGCGTTCGACGTGCGCGCCTTTCACGAGACCGTGCTGGCCGGCGGCACACTGCCTTTTCCCGCCCTGCGCCGACGGGTGGAGAGGGAACTGCACGGGGCGTCCGGGGCGTCCGGGGCGTCGGGTTCCGGCTGGTAACGGCTTGAACAGACTTCCAGGAAGCCCGCTCCACTCGAACGAGTGAAGGTCATGGGCAATTCTTAGCCGTTTGCCCGACCTCGGATACTCTCTGTGATGGAGGGTGCGGGTCCGTTCACTTCACGTCGTCGTTGTTCAGTGCACCATTGCGTTCTCAATCATCATCTCCTCGACAGAAGAGAAGGATGTTGTGCCATGCCGCCTGTAGTACCTCCTTTCCTGATCGGTCTGATCGCCGCATCCCTGGTGAAGCGGCTGGGCAAGCCCTTGGTGCGAGGGGTCGTCAAAGCGTCGGTGGGCCTGGGAATCGAAGTCAAGCGGGCCGTCTACGAAGCCGGCGAGGGCATCCACGATCTCGCTGCCGAGGCGACTGCCGAAGTGCTCGCAGCCAAGACGACGCAAGGAGCCGGGCACTGCGTCGGCGCCCTGGAGGACGGCACCGCGGACCGGGCCGGAGAAGCCGCCAAGTCGGCGCCCGCGGCCGCAGAGGCGTATAAGGGGCAGACCGGCGGTCAGGACAAGCCCGTCGGCAAGACTCGTAGCTCCGGTTCGGTCGCCACCAAGGCGCGCTGAGGCTGCCGGTCGGCGCTCCGTGTGATTCCGGGCTCGTCCGGGATGTCAGCCCGACACGTGTGTTCCTCCGCGCGCTGTCGGCTGCTGGTGACACAAAGACAACACCCTGATAGACACAGGTCAGATGTCCGCGACCCGAACCCCCTGTATTTCGCGGAACTCATCCAGGAAAGCGGTGCCTACTCGTTGTGACCGATCTCCCGCGCCACCCCGTGGAGACCGCATGCGTGGCCAGGAGGGCGGTGGAGCAGCTTCCACCCCTGCCCTCCCAGCTCGACTCCCTGCACCTGCGTGGGCCCCGTCGGCGATGACGGCGACCGACGCGAAGAAATGGTTCCGTGTCCACCGACGTGCGGCGGACCCCAGGCTCCGACTGGTGTGCTTCCCGCACGCCGGCGGCACGGCACAGCTTTTCCACGGTTGGCCCGCGCGGCTGCCGGCGGACGTCGAGGTGCTCGCCGTGCGGTACCCCGGCCGTCAGGACCGGCTCGCGGAAGCCTGCATCGAGGACATGGCCACCCTGGCCGACACGATCGAGGACGCACTGCGGACCTGGCTCGACCGGCCGCTGGCGCTCTTCGGGCACAGCATGGGCGCCTGCGTCGCCTACGAGGTGGCCCTGCGGCTGGAGGCCCGCGGCATCGTCCCCGAGCACCTGCTGGTCTCCGCACACGAAGCCCCTCAGCGGGCCGAACACATTGCGCTGCACGAGGCCGACGACGAGACCCTGATCGCCCATGTCCGGAGCCTCGGAGATGTGCACTCGGAGGTCTACGACCTCCCGGAGCTGCGTGACCTGCTGCTGCCCGCACTCCGTTCGGACTACCGGCTGATCGAGGGCTACCGCCCGTCGAATCCGGCTCCGGTCAAGGCGCCGATCACCGCGTACCTCGGCCAGGACGATGCGAGTTGCGCGCTCGGCGGTGTCCGCGCCTGGTCCGGCCTCGCTGCCCCTGGCTCCTTCGAGCTGCGCCCCTTCCCCGGGGATCACTTCTACCTCGTGCCTCGGGAGGCCGAAGTGGTCGCGGACGTGGCAGCACGTCTTTCGCGCGCGTGAGGCGCCGCTCTGGCGGTCCCCTCCGCTCTGGCGGTCCCCTCCGCGTCGGCGGCTGTCCGTCCGGCTGTCCGCCCGACTGTTTGCCCGGCTGTCCGCCCGGCTGTGACGGAAGGCGGGGCCCGGCAGCGCGCATGGCGCCTGCGGGGTTCCCAAGGGACGATGGCCGTACCGGTCGCTGAGACGTGCGGTGCCCCCGGCAGCGGCCGCGAAGGCTCGGACGGAGAGGGAACCATGCGACCGAGAACACGTGCCGCCGACGCGACCCTCCGGCTGCTCAGCCAAGACTGGGCCGGGCTGGCTGTCGCTCTGCTGCCGGCGGCCGCGGGTGCGCGGTGTGTCACCAGGGGGACCGGCGGGCGGATTCTCGGCGGTGTGCTGTGGGCCGCGGCCCTCGCACTCGGTCTCGGGTCGTTCCGCCATCTGGTGCATGTGGCCCGGATACGCGTGAGGTATCCGCCACCCGGACGCATGGTCGACGTGGGCGGCTACCGCATGCATGTCCTGGCCGAGGGAGACGCCCGACCCAGCCCCACCGTGGTCTGGATGCCGGGCGGCCATACCGGCGGTTACGCCCTGTACCCGCTGCACGCGCTGGCGCGGGAACAGATGCGTTCGGTTCTCGTGGACCGCCCGGGGTCCGGCTGGAGCGACCCGGGCCCGTTCCCACGTACGACGGCGGCAGAAGCCGTCGAACTGCTCACGGCGCTGGAGCGGGCCGGTGAAAAGGGGCCCTACGTCTTCGTGGGGCACTCGTTCGGGGGGCTGCTCATGGCCAACGCCGCCCGGCGCCGCCCCGACCTGGTGGCCGGTCTGGTGCTGCTCGATCCCACCCCGCCCGATGCCGTCGCCTTCGGCCCGGCGCTTCCGGCCCTGCGACGTGCCCCGAGGGACCAGACCGTCCTGGCGCTGCGTCACCTCTTCGGCCTCCACCCTCTCGCGGGCAAGAAGAAGACCGACGCCTCCGATGACCCGACGCAGGTTCTCGCCATGATCGAGCTCAGGACCAAGGCGAACTGCGCCGCGGCATCGATCCTGCGGGAGCTGTCACCGGACGGCATCACCAGAGACGGCTGGCAGACGGCCGTACACGACGGTGAGCTCGGCTCGCTGCCTCTCCTCCTCGTGGCGCCACGCGATCTGACGGGTGGTGGCGAGATCTTCGACTCGGTCGACGATCCGGAGGAGAACGCTCGGGTACGGCATTTCTTCCTCACTGTGAGAGAACGGTTCCTCGCGGCCTCCAGCAGGGGGCGGAGAATTTACACCCCGGAGGGAACTGGGCACGATTTCCCGGATCGTGTACCCGACTTCGTCGTGCGTGTGGTGGGCTCGCTGCTGGACCAGTACAGGCCGGGGGCGCCGAAGCCGTCCTGATCCCGTCCCGCAGCCGCGGTCCGCTTCGGCGAGCCACTCCCCGACCGAATGAACAGCGTCGGCGTCAACGGGCGCATCGACCGAGGCCGGATTATCGTCTTTTGGAGGGGGTGGAATTCGTGCCCTGCCCAGCCTTGTCGGCAGACGGTATCGGCTCGGGCGGCGTCGGCAGTCGTGCTGTGTACAGAAGAAGAGGGTTCACACATGCTCCCTGCAGTTCCTCCCTTCCTCGTCGGTGTGATCGCGGCCCCTCTGGCCAAAAGAGTGGCGAAACCGCTGGTGCGAGGCGTCATCAAGACATCGGTCGGCCTCACCCTTGAAGTCAAGCGTGCGGTCATCGAGGCCGGGGAAGAGGTCCAGTGCCTCACCGCCGAAGCGGCTGCCGCGAAGCTGGCGAGTTCGGCTCGCACACGCGGGGCGGAGTCGACGGCGAGCTGACGGCACAGGGCGAAACGGTTGGCTGAAGTCCGTCGCCTGTCCCCTTCTGGAGCACACCGGCCGGTTGTCCTCGTGTTCATCGGGCGACGGTGACGGCCGCAGTGCGCACGGCCGCGCCGGTGCGGGACACGATGTCCTCGACGGTGACACCCGGCGCGGTCTCCACCAGCGCCAGGCCCTCGGGGTGACGTCGAGGACGCCGAGGTCGGTGATGACGCGGTGGACGCAGCGCTCACCCGTCAGTGGCAGCGTGCACTCCTCGACGATTGATGACATTGAACGAATCGTCGCAGAACGGGACCTTCAGCCGGGCGATCGGATCGCCACCATGGACGAGTTGCGCAAGCAGTCGCGTCTGGGTCGAGCCACCATCAGCGAGGCGGCCCGTCTGCTGACCGAGCGCGGCACGGTCGATGTGCGTCCGGGGCGCGGAGGCGGGTTGTTCGTCGCCAGCGCGGGATCTGTGGTGCGGCTGCGCCACACCCTGCTCGCCGCTGGTCAGGACGCGGTGAGCGTCGCCAACGCCCTCGCGGTGCGCGACTCGCTCGAGGAGCTGATCGACACCGATGCGGCCCGGCATCGCACCGCGGAAGACATTGCTGAGCTTCGTGAGATCGTCACGTATATACGCGCGAACGGGACGACGCGCGAAGCCTTCATGCGTGACAACTGGACGCTGCACACGCGCATTGCCGCGATCACGCCCAACGACCTCGCTCGCTCGATCTACCTGAGCACGATGGAACAGGCCGTCGGGCTGCCCACGCAGGCGGACGCGGCGACAGCCTCCGACGAGGGCGACTACCTGGCCGCCCGCATGGACGTGCACGAAGAACTGGTCGAGGCGATCGCTTCAGGAGACATCACCCGAACGTCGCGTGCCGTCGTCGCACACCATGCCATCACGCTGGGAACGCGAAGCGGGAGCACCTCGAACGGGGGCTGAGCGGGCTTGCCCGTCACGTCTCGACCCTGAAGGTCACGAAGGTGCGATCATCCCCGCTGACACATCGATGTCGGCAGCGGTCTGCACTGGCCTGCACCGGTCTGCACCGGTATACGCTGGCCTGTACCGGTCGAACCGGTCGAACCGATGAGGCCGGTCATGTGGAGGGTGGCGATCAAAGCGGTCGCTACCTCGTCGTCCGTGACCATCCGACGCGCGGCGGCCCGCGACACGAAGTCGCGTTCGGTATCTGTGACTGAGGCTCCGGTTCGTTCTGCTTCCGGCCGGAATTCCGCTTCCGGCCGGAAGTTTCGGTCCATCCGCAGGCCACTCGCGGGGCCGGGTGGCAGTGAGTTGACGCCTATGCCGGCGGATCCGATTTCCCTTGCGAGTGTCCGCGTCAGAGCTGCGGCGCTGCGGCCTCCGGCGGCGGTGCGCTCATCCGGCGTCGCGCGCCGGCTCCGTCAACTGCCGCCATGTTCGTACCAGTTGGCTGAACTCCTTGACCTGGACGAGTACGTGGTCGCGGGCGGCGTTCTCCGCCGACTCGGCGTCGCCGCGGGTGATGGCGTCGGCGATCTCGCGGTGTTCGGCCAGGGAGCGGCGCATGCGGTCAGGGACGCGCAACTGCAGTCGCCGGTAGGGCTGCAGGGCTCGCTGGAGCGCGTGGGCCTGCTGTCGCAGGTACTCGTTGCCACAGGAGTCGTAGACGATGCCGTGGAACCGGGCATTGGCGTAGTAGTAGCGGTCCGCGTCGCCGGCCGCCGTGTGGCTCTCGCACTCCCGCAGGGCGCGTTCGAGCTCGTCCAGCGCCTCCCGGTCGATCCGGCGGGCGGAGAGCCGCGCCGCCATCCCTTCCAGCTCGGCCATGACCTCGAAGCGCTCGGCCAGCTCGGAGACGCTCAGCTCGGTGACGTACGTGCCCTGCTTGGGGCGGATCTGTACGAGTCCGGAGCGCTCCAGGGCCTGGAGGGCTTCCCGGATCGGCGTGCGAGAGCAGCCGAACTCCTGTTCGAGTCGTGCGGGATCCAGACGCTCGCCGGGACGGTAGTGGCCGTCGACGACGGCGTTCTCGAGTGCGTCGCGAACGCGCTGGGATTCCGGGACCCGGGCCATGTGCACCTCCGAGCGGTCAGATTATCCGGGCGGGCGGGGGGTGGTGCACGAGCCTTGATGTGTCCTACGGTGGGTCTGTTATATATATCGTCCATCGTCATGGATTTAAAGCCATGGGCGACAGGGCGACACCAGAGGCGAGCGGGACCAGGGGCGTACGGAAGGTGCGGACATGGAACGTCACGACGGCTGGCTGCTGACCGACCTGTTCCAGGCTCTCGGGCGGCGGCGTGGCGCGGACCGGGCGGCCGGAGAGCTGCTGGACTTCCTGCCGGGCTCCCCGCTGGACCAGCTGCTTGCCGCCTGTGAAGTCCTGATGAGCGACGTGGGCGAAGCCTCGATGCGCGCGGTCGCGGCCAGGGCTCTCGCCGCGTACGACGAGCTCGACGACGACGGCAGGTGGGCCTTCTTCAGCCACATCACCCGGACCTACGACGCCGACGCCGATCAGGTCCGTGCCGCCTTCCGTCGCTGGGAGGACGCCCGCAGCGCCGGGTCCCGGGGCGAGGAGGAGCTGGTCCGGCTCTTCGACGTGGTCGAGCCGGCCCGCCAGCAGCTGCTCCGCCGGATGAACCACGCACCCGACGCCACGCTCGCACTGGTCGAGATGCGCGCGGACCTGAAGCGGCTGATGCGCCGTCACCCCGAGCTGCGGCCCCTCGACCATGACTTCCGCCACCTGCTCACCTCGTGGTTCAACCGAGGCTTTCTCCGCATGGCGGAGGTCACCTGGGACGCGCCGAAGGAGCTGCACCAGCACCTGATGCGGGGCGAGAAGGTCCACCCGGTGGAGAGCGGTGCCGAGCTCCGCCGTCGCCTGGAGCCGGAGGATCGTGCTGTCTACGCGTTCTTCCATCCGGCCACCGGGGAGGTACCGCTGATCTTCGTGGAGGTCGCTCTGGTGCGCGGCCTGCCGGACCGTATCGCTCCACTGCTGGAGCCCGGTCCGGCGCTGAGCCCTTCGGACGCGGACACGGCGGCGCTCTACTCGATCAACAACGCTCTGGACGGCCTGGCCGGAGTCTCCTTCGGCAGCTTCCTCATCAAGCAGGTCATCGAGCAGGTGGGCGGGCAACTGCCCCACCTGACGCAGTTCGTCACGCTCTCGCCCCTCCCCGGATTCCGGCGCTGGCTCGGTGAGCAGGCCGCACGGGACGCCGGGCTGAGGCAGCTCGTCCGTGAGCTGGACGCCCTGGAGGGGGCGGCGGACCTCGGTGCGGCGGACGTCGAACGGATCCGCGCCCGGCTCCTTCCCGCCCTGGCCCGGTACATCGCGGTCGAGCGGCGCGAGGACGGACGCCCCCTCGATCCGGTCGCCCGCTTCCACCTGGGCAACGGGGCCGCCGCCTGGCAGTTGAACTGGCCGGCGAACAACTCGGCCGAAGCCTGGCGGCAGTCGTACGGCGCGATGATCAACTACCGCTACGAGCCGGGGCAGCTGGAGCGCCGGCACGAGGACTTCGTCCGCCGCGGCGCCGTAGCCCTCGGCGGACCGCTGCGCGACGCCTTCCCCGAAGCCGCGGAGGTGCCCTGCGCCAGGGACGCCTCTACCGCCTCCACGGCCTCTACCGCCGCTACGGCTTCCACCGCCTCCACCGCCTCAAACGATCGATGAGAGAGGAACACCCCTGATGGCACCACCCTTCACCACCATCTACCGGTCCTTCGCCGAGCAGGTGGAGCGGCAGCCGGACAAGGCGCTCTTCGAGCTGCCCGACGGTCGGCAGATCACCTACCGCGAGACGGCGCGGACCGTGGGGCGGATCGCCGCCCGGCTCGTCGCCGACGGTGTCACCCCCGGTGACCGGGTCGCCATGCAGGTGGACAAATCCCCGGAGGCCATCGCGCTGTATCTGGCGACGCTGCAGATCGGCGGCGTCTTCCTGCCGCTCAACACCGCGTACACCGGTGCGGAGATGGAGTACTTCATCGGCGACGCCCAGCCGCGTGTGCTGGTCTGCTCCCCGGAGCGGCGGGCCGATCACGCACACCGCGAAGGGGAGGACCTCGTCGTCGAGACCCTCGGCACCAAGGGCGACGGCACCCTGCTGGAGGGCGACGGCCGCCACGACGAGGTCGTCGACGCGTCGGCCGACGCCCCGGCGGCGATCCTCTACACCTCCGGCACCACCGGGCGCTCCAAGGGCGCGGTGCTGACCCACGGCAACCTCGCCTCCAACTGCCGGGCGCTGCTGGAAGCCTGGCAGTTCACCGATCAGGACCGGCTGATCCACGCCCTGCCGATCTTCCACGTCCACGGGCTGTTCGTCGCCGCGAACATGACCCTGGCGGCCGGTGCCTCCATGTACTACCTGCCGAAGTTCGACGTGGAGACGGTCGTGGATCTGCTGCCCCGGGCCACGGTGCTCATGGGCGTGCCCACCTTCTACACCCGGATGTCGAAGAACGACCGGCTCACTCCGGAGACCTGCGCCTCCATGCGGCTGTTCGTCTCCGGCTCGGCCCCGCTGCTCGCGAGCGACCACGAGGCCTTCGAGGCCCGTACGGGCCACGCCATCCTGGAGCGCTACGGGATGACCGAGACCGGCATGAACACCACCAACCCGTACGAGGGCGGCCCGCGCAAGCCCGGCACCGTCGGCAAGCCGCTGCCCGGGACGGAGATCCGGGTGGTGGACGGCGAGACCGGACAGGCGCTGCCCGACGGTGAGGTCGGCAGCATCGAGGTCCGTGGTCCCAACGTCTTCAGCGGGTACTGGCAGATGCCGGAGAAGACGGCGTCCGAGTTCCGCGCGGACGGCTTCTTCATCACCGGTGACCTGGGCCGCATCGACCAGGACGGCTATCTGTCCATCGTCGGCCGCGGCAAGGACCTGGTGATCTCCGGCGGCTACAACATCTACCCGAAGGAGATCGAGGAACTGCTCGACGCCCACCCCACGGTGCTGGAGTCCGCCGTGATCGGTGTCCCGCACCCGGACTTCGGGGAGACGGTCGTGGCCGTCGTCGTCCCGGCGCCGGGCCAGGAGCCCCGGGAGAGCGAACTGCTGAAGTTCATCTCCGGCGACCTCGCCCGGTTCAAGCATCCGCGCGCCGTGCGCGTCGTCGAGGCGCTGCCGCGCAACGTGATGGGGAAGGTGCAGAAGGCCGAGCTGCGCAAGCGTTACCAGGACCTGTTCGTGAGCTCGAACGCCTGATCCGCAGCGGGGCCGCCAAGAGGGGGCACGTAAGGGGGGCGAAGGTATCTCAGGTGCGTTGGAGGCGTACCAGCGAGCGCGACATCATCCGGGAGCGCACCCGTCAGGCCGAGTTCATGGACATGCTGGACGTGGAGGTCACGGTCGTCGGCGATGCCCCCAAGGGGCGGACAGGTCAGCCGTGCGCACTGGCTGCCTGGTTCCGTGAGAGGAACCGCACGGTCCCGATCCTCACGGACGAGGCCTGGGAGAAGGCCGCTCCCTTGATCACGTACAAGCCGCGAGGGGGAGATCCCAAGTTGGTGACGTGCGGAATCCTCTACAAGGTTCGGCCCTGACGGGAATTGACGGTGCGGGCGTGGATGCCGGCCCGGACCGCCGCGTCCGCCTCCCATCCAACAGGACGGCACTGACAAGCGGGGCGCGGCCGGCGCCGGACGGGCCTGCCTTGTCGTGTCCCTGATTTGAGTTATCCACAGACTCAACCGGAATCTCAAGATCCGCGAGATCGTCAAGGCATGACGAATCACGGCGAAACCACCGAACCAACTGAACCCTCCGGCAACTTCGACAAATTCGGTAACTTCGACAACAGCGACATCACGGGAGGAGTGCCGCTCAACGGACCGGGCGGACTGTCGGCACACGACACACAGGTCACTCTGCGTACCCCGGCCGAGCTGGCCGACGCCCTGCCCTACCTGCTCGGCTACCGCCCAGAGGACAGCATCGTCCTGGTCGCCCTGCAGGCCCCCGAAAACCGCGGCACGTTCGGCGGCCGAGCCCGACTGGGCATCCCGGCGAGCGAGGAGGACTGGGAATCGGCGGCGCGGCAACTGGCCAGAGGGCTGGTGACCGGCGGCGAGCGACGCGGCACCCGGCCCGAGCGGATGGTCGCCTACGTCTGCCAGGAGCCGGGACCGGGTGAATCGGGCCGTGACGTCATGCTGCGGCTCGGCCCGCTCGTGCACGCGCTGCGGACCGAGTGCGGAAACCTCGATGTGCCTGTGGTCGAGGCACTGTGCATCTCGGACAACCGCTTTTGGTCGTACGTCTGCCCGACGCAGGAATGCTGCCCGGCGGAGGGCACGCCCATGGGCATGCCGGGGACGTCGGTGCTGGCCGCGGCCGCCACCTACGCCGGGATCCAGGTCCGCGGCACGCTGAGGGAACTGCGCGCCAGGATGCTGCCATGGGAGACCTCGGCGGCCCTGGAGCAGGAGATCGCCCTCGACGCGGCCGGCATGTCCCTGGTGCCCCGCATCCTGGACGACTCGAACCGCGCTGACGTGGCGACGGAGACCCTCGACCTCGCCGAGCGGATCATTCGCCGCTTCGCGGCCGCACCGCCGATCTCCGGCGCCCATCCGGCGGACCTGCGCGACGACGCCCTGCTCACGCACGACGAGGCGGCGACCCTGATCCTCGGGCTCCAGGACCGTACGACCCGCGATCAGGCGGCTGCCTGGATGGAGGGCGACGAGGCCGGCCCGGCCCTCAGGCTGTGGCGCGCCCTGGCCCGTCGCTGCATCGGGCCGTACGGCGAGCACGCCGCGGCCCCGCTGACCCTGGCGGGCTGGGTCGCCTGGTCGACCGGCGACGACTTGGAGGCACGCGAAGCCCTGGCGATGGCACTGGGCGCGGATTCCGACTATCTCTTCGCCCGCCTCCTGCATCAGGCCTGCAACGAGGGACTCGACCCCGAGTCGATCCGCCGCTGCCTGCGGACGGAACGGGCCGGGCGGCCGGCGAACCGCGGTGCCGAGCACCGCATTGCCCCGTCGGAAGCGGCAACGGACCAGCCCTCGGGTACCGACCCGGCACCGCTCGGCCCGGCATCCGTCAGCCCGGCATCCGTCGGCCTGGAACCCCTCGGCTCGGGACCTCTCGGCTCGGAACCCCTCGGAGTGGAGGACGAAGGAGAAGGCGGCGGCGGTGCCGCCCCCGTCGCCCGGAGCGCATCACGTCGGCGGCGCCGCGTACGGTCCACGGAAGCGGGTGCCGGGGCTCCCGCTCCGCAGCGGTCGGCGGGCGGACGGGGACGCCCGACCCGCTCCCGCCCCCAGCAGCCCTCCGCCGCCCCTTCGCACCCGGGCGACTCCAGGCCCGGCGCCAAGCGCACGACCACCGGCGACACCACAAGCGCGGGAAGCCGCGCGGGAAGCGACCGCCGGGAGGCCGAGGGGAAAGGGTGAGAGCCGGGCAGGCCACTCGTGACCGGCGCCGGGACGGGGCCGGTCACCTCGGCCGGGACCTCTCGGCCCTTCAAGGCGCCGAGCCTGGTGGGCCGGCCCGGAATCGCCATGGCCGAGGAGACGGCGGACACCCTGCGACGGGGAGGGTGACCTCGTACGACGTACCCGTGCGGCGAACAGGAGGTGACGCCGGGCCCCGTACCGCGACGAAGTGGATCCACGCTCGATGCGACCGACGAAGGGAGTGTTTATCGTCAGGCAGACGACTATGATCGCGGCATGCCCTACGACCCGTCAGCCTTTCCGCCCTTCGCCGTCACCGTGGACCTGGTCGTGCTGACCGTGCGCCGCCACGCCCTGTGCGCGTTGGCGGTACGCCGGGGCGAGCCGCCCTTCCAGGGGCGCTGGGCGCTGCCCGGCGGTTTCGTACGGGCCGACGAGGACCTGTCCCAGGCGGCGGCGCGTGAACTGGCCGAGGAGACCGGGCTGTGCGCCCACGACCCGGCGGTCCCGGCCCAGGACAACGGTGCTCACCTGGAACAGCTCGCGACCTACGGAGACCCGAAGCGCGACCCGCGGATGCGCGTCGTCAGCGTGGCGCACCTCGCCCTCGCCCCCGACCTGCCCGCACCACGGGCCGGCGGCGACGCGAGCAACGCGCGCTGGGCACCGGTCGAGGAACTGCTCCAGCAGGGCGGATACGGACGCGACGGCGAGCCCGTGGCGCCGCTCGCCTTCGATCACCACCAGATCCTCGCCGACGGGGTGGAACGGGCCCGCTCCAAGATCGAGTACTCGTCGCTGGCCACCGCGTTCTGCCCGCCGGAGTTCACCGTCGGGGAGCTGCGGCGTGTCTACGAGGCGGTGTGGGGGGTGGCTCTCGATCCGCGCAACTTCCACCGCAAGGTCACCGGGACGCCGGGGTTCCTCGTCCCGACGGGCGGTACGACCACTCGGCAGGGCGGCCGGCCGGCCCAGCTCTTCCGGGCCGGCGGCGCCACCTTGCTCAACCCCCCGATGCTCCGTCCCGAGGTGTGACGAGTCCACCGCTCGGCCACCGTCACGCGGTGGGTGTGCGTCGCTGTGTCGCGGCTCGCTCGGGGCTCCGGTCCCTCGAACGGCTCACCTGGGTTGCGCCACCCGTCGCGCCACCTGGGAGTAGACAGGGTGATGACCGAAAAAACGGACATCGCGCGCTATCTTGCTTCAGGTGATCCAGGCCTTCGGACTGACCAGCGATCCCCGCAAGGCGCACCCGCCCGCCGTCGACGACGTCTCCTTCGAAGCGCGCTCGGGCCGTGTCACCGTGCTCCTCGGAGCGGCCGGTGCGGGTAAGACCACCGCGCTCAGGCTGATGCTCGAACTCCAGCGGGGGCGCGGCATCGCCTGCTTCAGAGGGCGTCCCCTGCACCGTATCGCCCATCCCTCCCGGGAGGTCGGCGTACTCCTCGGCGACGTACCCGGGCATCCGGCCCGCTCGGTCCGCGGTCATCTGCGCATGCTCTGCGCGGCGGCCGGAGTCCCGGCGCGACGTGCCGACGAGGTCCTGGAGGTGGTCGGGCTCGTCAGCCTCCGCGAGGAACCGCTCGGCACCCTGTCGCGCGGGATGGACCGACGGCTCGGCCTCGCCTGCGCCCTGCTGCCCGACCCGCACACACTCGTGCTGGACGAACCCACCGACGGGCTCTCCGCCCAGGAGGCACGCTGGGTGCACGGCATGCTGCGGGCACACGCCGCCCAGGGCGGCACGGTGCTCGTCACGACCGCCGACCCCAAGGAGGCCGCGCGCACGGCCGACCGCGTCGTCACCCTCGACGGTGGCAGGCTCGTCGCCGATCAGGAGGCCAAGGAGTTCGCCCGCACGAGGCTGCGCCCGCGGGTGGCCGTCCGCAGTCCCTATGCCGCGCGTCTTGCGGCCCTGCTCACCAAAGAGGCCCGCACCACGCACCGTTCCGTCGAGGTCGTGCGCGAGGGAGGCAACCGGCTCTCCGTGTACGGCAGCACGACCGCCGACGTCGGCGAGATGGCCTTCCGCAACGGCATCCTCGTCCACCAACTCGCCGACGAGGTCGGGGACATGGGGGCAGGCGCGGGGACGGGATACGAGGGCGGGGCGGATTCGGATGCCGAGGCGGTGCAGGGCGTACCGGGCTTCGCGGCGCGGGACGAGAAGCAGGTCGCGCACGGCATCTCCCTGGTGGAGCAGAAGCAGGAGAGCCCCGGCGGCAGGTGGCCGTCGGTCACGCAGCCACGCTGGCATCACCCGGTGTCCGGCCGCCCCGGAAGCGGCGACAGCCCCGGCGGACTCGAAAGCATCCACGACTCCGACAGCACCCCGGCCGCGAGCACCTCGACCGAAAAGGCGGCGACCGTCGCCGACGCCTCCGGGGTGGAGAGGTCCACGCCGGCCACGACCGGTTCCGGATCCGACGGGACGGTGGTCGACGCCGAGGATCCGGACGCCATCGACGCGGCGGACGAAGGCACTCGCCTCCTTCCTCTCATCGCCCTTGCCGGCGCCGAGCGTCCCCGTTCCGCCGAAGGCGCGCCGGAGGCAGGTCGTCCGTCGGCCTCGGCAGCCCCAGAGGCGCCGGCCGGCATCGCGTACCCCGCAGCCGCGGGTGCTTCCGTCGCCGCCGCCACCGGTACGTCGCTCCCCGGAGCCAGGAACCACTCCGCCCGCCGAAGCGAGGCCGACCGGTCTCCGCGCTCCTGCGAAGAGCGCAGCCCCGACGCTCTGTCCGCCCTTCCGCCTCCCATCTCCGTCCGTTCCGCCCCCAGCCCCCTGCGCCCCCTGCGCTACGAGCTGCGGCGCGCCACCGGCATCAGCACGGGCTTCCTCACCTGCGGAGCCGCGCTGGTGGTGTCCGTCCTCACCGCCGTACTCCTGGCCAGGGTCGGGCACACACCGCAGGCACGCCTGTTCGCCGCGTGGCCGCGCGAGCTCCCGCTGCCACCTGTGGCGCTCGCCGCCGGGTTGCTCGGCGCGCTGGCCTTCGGAGACGAGTTCCGCCACCCCGCGCTGGCGGTCGACCGCGGAACCGTGCCCCGCCGGCTGGGGCTGCTCACCGCGAAACTCCTCGTCTCCGGAGCCACCGCCGCGCTGCTGGCCTTCCTGGGTCTGGGCTGCGACGCCGAAGCGCTCTATGTCGTCTACGGTCGGGAGCTGACACAAGTTCCCGCTGACTGGCTTTCGTTGAGCGCGGGCTGGTTCGGTCTGGTGATCGGCTGCGCGTGGGCGGGTGTGCTCGCGGCCGGTGTCTTCCGCTCCACGGCGGCGGGCCTTGCCGCCGTCCTGGCCGTGCCGGTGGTCGTCGCACCGCTCGTGCACAAGGCGCTCGGGGGGCCGGGTGTGCGAGCCGCGACCGGTCTCGAGGTGCGGATGCGGTCGCTGCTGCTGCTCCAATGGCCTTTCGGCGGTGAGCGCTACCTGCTCGCCGCGGCCCGGGTCGTCACCCAACCCGTAGGTGGCGCAATGACGTTGTCGCTCGCCGTACTGCTCTGTGCGTTTGTGTTCACGACGCTGCGCGCCAGGGCCCGATGACGGCGTTGCGTACGGTTCCCGTCCTGCTGTGCGCGCAACTCCCCGAAGAACGCCCATTTCTTTCCGATAAGGCGTCAATTGCGACGGGGTGAGCGATCACCCTTTCGTGTGCTTTTCACCAAAGCCCTCAAGGGAGTTGGAGACAAGGCCGACAAAGGTTCCGTGAGTACCCTTGCGCACACCATGATGACCGCCGCCCGCTCCACAGACTCAGGTCTGGCCGGTCCGGGCGAACTCGACCGCTACCCCTACGCCGAGGCTTCGGCGCCCGACCGCGTCGGAGTGCCCTCCTGGGAAGGAACGGAGCCCGAGCTGGGGCGCGTGAACCGGCGCACCGCCGGCAGCCGTGGACGCGGGCTGCACGGCCAACTCGTCCAGCAGCTGGGACAGATGATCGTCTCCGGCGACCTGGGGGCGGACCGTCCGCTGGTGCCCGAGGAGATCGGCCAGCGCTTCGAGGTCTCCCGCACCGTCGTCCGCGAGTCGCTCCGTGTTCTGGAGGCCAAGGGCCTCGTCAGTGCCCGCCCGAACGTCGGCACGCGCGTGCGTCCCGTCAGTGACTGGAACCTCCTGGATCCGGACATCATCGAATGGCGGGCTTTCGGGCCGCAGCGGGACGACCAGCGCCGCGAGCTGAGCGAGCTGCGCTGGACGATCGAGCCCCTCGCCGCCCGCCTCGCCGCCGGGCACGGCCGCGAGGAGGTGCAGCAGCGTCTGTCCGACATGGTGGAGATCATGAGCCACGCCCTCGCGCAGGGTGACGCGCTGACCTTCTCGCGCGCCGACACCGAGTTCCACGCGCTGCTCATCCAGATCGCGGGCAACCGCATGCTGGAGCACCTCTCCGGGATCGTCTCGGCGGCCCTCCAGGTCTCCGGCGGTCCGGTCACCGGGTGCGACCGGCCGAACGAGGGCTCCCTCGCGCAGCACGCGCGGATCGTGGACGCGCTCGGCACCGGCGACGGCACGGCGGCCGAGGCGGCCATGCGGCAGCTGCTGACCGCCCACCCCGAGGTGGAGCGCGTGGTGCCGGCCCCGCGCGAGCACTGAACCACGCCGAAGGCGGTGCAGTCGCCGGTGTGCCGCGTTCACGTGGTTCTGCGCTCTCGCGGTTCCGATGAGCCGTGCCGGGCCCGGGGCCCGGCCGTCGCCGGACCTCGCCGGATGTCACGGAGTCCGGCGGGGCTCGGCGGCGATGTGGGCCCCTCGAGTGTGCGGGGCGGCCCTTACGGGGCGGCCCTGGTCAGGTCGGAGAGATATCTTTCGCTCACGTCTGATCGCTTTTGACCGCTTACGGGGTGTGACTCGGGCCACGCGGATTGGGCGTAACGCTCGCGGAAACAACGCGATGACCTAAGAGGTGACAGCCGCGGAGGGAATACGGACGCCACAAAAGGCGCTGTGCATCTTCCCGGCCCCCGCCCGCTCCGTCGGCCCATCCCCAGGCCGGTGGTCGGCTCCGGTCCACTGTGGACGGGGCCGGAAGCCGTTTTCCAACGTTCCGAGAGGTTGTTCGTGTCGGCCAGCACATCCCGTACGCTCCCGCCGGAGATCGCCGAGTCCGTCTCTGTCATGGCGCTCATTGAGCGGGGAAAGGCTGAGGGGCAGATCGCCGGCGACGATGTGCGTCGGGCCTTCGAAGCTGACCAGATTCCGGCCACTCAGTGGAAGAACGTACTGCGCAGCCTCAATCAGATCCTTGAGGAAGAGGGTGTGACGCTGATGGTCAGTGCCGCAGAGCCCAAGCGCACCCGAAAGAGCGTCGCAGCGAAGAGCCCGGCGAAGCGCACCGCCACCAAGACGGTCGCGGCCAAGACGGTGACCACCAGGAAGGCCACCGCCACCACGGCGGCCGCCCCGGCAGCGCCCACCGCCGCGGTCGCCGACGATTCCGTCGAGGAAGCCGCACCCGCCAAGAAGGCCGCAGCCAAGAAGACGACCGCCAAGAAGGCGGCCACGAAGAAGACCGTCGCCAAGAAGACGGCCGCGAAGAAGACCACGGGCAAGAAGGAAGACGGCGAGCTTCTCGAGGAAGAGGTCCTCGAGGACACCAAGGTCGCCGACGAGCCCGAGGGTACGGAGAGCGCCGGATTCGTCCTGTCGGACGAGGACGAGGACGACGCGCCCGCCCAGCAGGTCGCCGCAGCCGGTGCCACCGCCGACCCGGTCAAGGACTACCTCAAGCAGATCGGCAAGGTCCCCCTGCTCAACGCCGAGCAGGAGGTCGAGCTGGCCAAGCGCATCGAGGCGGGTCTGTTCGCCGAGGACAAGCTGGCCAACGCCGACAAGCTGGCGCCGAAGCTGAAGCGCGAGCTGGAGATCATCGCCGAGGACGGCCGCCGCGCCAAGAACCACCTCCTGGAGGCCAACCTCCGTCTGGTGGTCTCCCTGGCGAAGCGCTACACCGGCCGCGGCATGCTCTTCCTGGACCTCATCCAGGAGGGCAACCTCGGTCTGATCCGCGCGGTCGAGAAGTTCGACTACACCAAGGGCTACAAGTTCTCCACGTACGCCACCTGGTGGATCCGTCAGGCGATCACCCGCGCCATGGCCGACCAGGCCCGCACCATCCGTATCCCGGTGCACATGGTCGAGGTCATCAACAAGCTCGCGCGCGTGCAGCGCCAGATGCTCCAGGACCTGGGCCGCGAGCCCACCCCGGAGGAGCTGGCCAAGGAACTCGACATGACCCCCGAGAAGGTCATCGAGGTCCAGAAGTACGGCCGCGAGCCCATCTCGCTGCACACCCCGCTGGGTGAGGACGGCGACAGCGAGTTCGGTGACCTCATCGAGGACTCCGAGGCCGTCGTCCCCGCCGACGCCGTCAGCTTCACGCTCCTGCAGGAGCAGCTGCACTCCGTCCTGGACACCCTGTCCGAGCGCGAGGCCGGCGTGGTCTCCATGCGCTTCGGCCTCACCGACGGTCAGCCGAAGACCCTCGACGAGATCGGCAAGGTGTACGGCGTGACGCGTGAGCGCATCCGCCAGATCGAGTCCAAGACCATGTCGAAGCTGCGCCACCCCTCGCGTTCCCAGGTGCTGCGCGACTACCTCGACTAGATCGCACGCGTACGACGGCGAAGGCCCGGTTTCCCCGCGCGGGGGCCGGGCCTTCGTGCTGCGGGCTTCGATGGGGTGGATGACTCTGGGTGTTCCAGTACCACCCTGAGTGAGGAGTCCGCATGCGCCGTTCCGTTGTCCGGACATTGATCCGGCCGTTGGCTCTGGCGGCCACCATGAGCGCCATACCCCTGATCGGGGCCGCCCCGGCGGCCGTCGGCAGTGTGGTGGTCGGGGGGTTCCCGATAGACGTCTCCCAGGCCCCGTGGACGGTGGCGCTGTCCAGCCGTGACCGGTTCGGAGGTACGCGGGCGGGGCAGTTCTGCGGCGGCGTGGTGGTCGCGCCGACCACCGTGGTCACCGCGGCCCACTGCATGGGCGAGGACGCCCTCGGGGCGCCCCCGAACCAGGTACGCGACCTCAAGGTCATCGCCGGGCGCACCGACCTGCTGGCCGACGGCGGCGAGGAGGTCGCGGTGAAGGATGTCCGGGTCAATCCGGGCTACGACGCCGTCGCGAACTCCGGCGACTTCGCCGTGCTCACGCTCGCGCGGCCGCTGCCGAAGAGCGCTGTCGTGCCCATGGCGGCGGCCGGCGACCCGGCGTACACACCGGGTACGCAGGCCCTGGTCTCGGGATGGGGCGACACGACCGGGGACGGGTCCTACACCCGTCGCCTGCACGGCGCGGACGTGCATGTGCTGGCGGACGATCTCTGCGTCCGGGCCTATCCGGGGGGCGGGGACGGCGCCTACCGCGCCGACTCCATGCTCTGCGGCGGAGAGGTCGCAGGAGGTCCGGACGCCTGTCAGGGCGACAGCGGCGGCCCTCTGGTGGCCGGTGGACGGCTGATCGGACTCGTGTCATGGGGGAACGGCTGCGGACGGCCGGGAAGCCCTGGTGTCTACACACGCGTGTCCGACGTCGAACGCGTGCTGGAAAAGGACACCGGGGGCACCGGGGACCCACAGGGGGCTCAGAGAGCTTCCTGAGGGCGTTGTGAGAGCTCCCTGAGGCGTTCTCGGGGATGAGCGCGGGCGGCCGCTCCTGGAGAGGAGCGGCCGCCCGTTCACCGGCCTGTGCCGGGGCTGGCTCGTCGTGGACGCGAGATTCAGCGCTCTTCGTCGGAAGCGTTGCCGGGAACGGCCGTCAGTCGCTCTGTCTCGTCCTGTATCTCAGCGGCGATCTTCTTGAGTTCCGGCTCGAACTTGCGACCGTGGTGGGCGCAGAAGAGCAGTTCTCCGCCGCTGAGCAGCACGACGCGCAGGTATGCCTGGGCGCCGCAGCGGTCGCAGCGATCGGCGGCCGTCAGCGGGCTCGCGGGGGTCAGAACAGTAGTCACGTCGCCTCTTCTCTAGCTCGACGAGCTGTCGTACCAGGGTCAACATCCAACCAGCCCGAAAACGTTCCCGCTCGTGGCTTTTCCTCGAAAAAAATCTTTCCGGGGCGGCTGCTGCTGCCGGTTGGCGGCGAATGTGCCGTAGTGCGCTTCTTGTGTGCTTACGGTTTCGCGCTTGTCTTCAGTCTCGGTCCTCCCGGCGGGGTTGCCGGTTGTTCATGAGGACGTGCCCGGAGCCTAAATGGTTCATGCCTCCAATGGAACGTGATGTGCACTTCACTCCATCGAGGGATCGAACATCCATACGACCGTGGACTAGTCTGAGTTTCCCGACGAGGGTGGCGTTACACCGGCTCTACCAGGCCTCGGTACCCTCTGAGCGGAGACCGAAGCCGGCCCCGTACGCCAAAGGGGCCCACCAGAAATTCAGCGAGGAGCGAACCGCGTGACCGCCGACACGTCCGTGCCGTCCACAGCGCTGCTGGCAGGAGCAGACCGGGACGGTTCCAACTACACCGCGCGGCACCTGCTCGTACTCGAGGGTCTCGAGGCCGTACGCAAGCGCCCGGGTATGTACATCGGCTCGACCGACAGCCGCGGTCTGATGCACTGCCTCTGGGAGATCATCGACAACTCCGTGGACGAAGCCCTCGGCGGGTACTGCGACCACATCGAGGTGATCCTCCACGACGACAACTCCGTCGAGGTCCGCGACAACGGCCGAGGCATCCCCGTGGACGTGGAGCCCAAGACCGGCCTGTCCGGCGTCGAGGTCGTCATGACCAAGCTGCACGCCGGTGGCAAGTTCGGCGGCGGCTCGTACGCCGCCTCCGGCGGTCTGCACGGTGTGGGTGCCTCCGTCGTCAACGCGCTCTCCGCGCGCCTCGACGTCGAGGTGGACCGTGGTGGTCACACCCACGCCATCAGCTTCCGGCGCGGTGTCCCGGGTGCCTTCGCGGGCAACGGCCCGGAGGCCAAGTTCGAGGCCGGGAACGGCCTCGCCAAGGCCAAGAGGATCCCCAAGACCCGCACCGGCACGCGTGTGCGCTACTGGGCCGACCGGCAGATCTTCCTCAAGGACGCCAAGCTCACCCTGGACACCCTGCACCAGCGCGCGCGCCAGACCGCGTTCCTGGTGCCCGGCCTGACCATCGTCGTCCGCGACGAGTCCGGCCTCGGCGAGGGCGGCAGCAAGGGCGAGGAGTCCTTCCGTTTCGACGGGGGCATCTCCGAGTTCTGCGAGTACCTGGCGAACGACAAGCCGGTGTCCGACGTGGTCCGCTTCTCGGGCAAGGGCACCTTCAAGGAGACCGTCCCCGTCCTGGACGAGCACGGCCAGATGACGCCCACCGACGTCACCCGCGAACTGGGCGTGGACATCGCGCTGCGCTGGGGGACCGGTTACGACACGACCCTGAGGTCGTTCGTCAACATCATCGCCACTCCCAAGGGCGGCACCCACGTCGCGGGCTTCGAGCAGGCCCTCACCCAGACGCTGAACGACGTGCTGCGCGCCAAGAAGATGCTCCGTGTGGCCGAGGACAACATCGTCAAGGACGACGCTCTGGAGGGCCTCACCGCCGTCGTCACCGTGCGCCTGGCCGAGCCGCAGTTCGAGGGCCAGACCAAGGAGGTCCTCGGCACCTCGGCGGCCCGGCGCATCGTGAACAACGTGGTCACCACGGAGCTGAAGGGGTTCCTGACCTCCACCAAGCGGGACGCCGCCGCCCAGGCCCGGGTCGTCATGGAGAAGGTGGTCGCCGCCGCACGCACGCGCGTGGCCGCCCGCCAGCACAAGGACGCCCAGCGGCGGAAGACCGCTCTGGAGTCCTCGTCCCTGCCGGCCAAGCTCGCCGACTGCCGCAGCGACGACGTCGACCGCAGCGAACTGTTCATCGTCGAGGGCGACTCCGCGCTCGGTACGGCGAAGCTGGCTCGGAACTCCGAGTTCCAGGCACTGCTGCCGATCCGGGGCAAGATCCTCAACGTGCAGCGGTCGTCCGTGACCGACATGCTCAAGAACGTCGAGTGCGGCGCGATCATCCAGGTCATAGGAGCGGGCTCGGGCCGCACCTTCGACATCGACCAGGCTCGCTACGGCAAGATCATCATGATGACCGACGCCGATGTGGACGGCTCCCACATCCGCTGCCTGCTGCTGACGCTGTTCCAGCGCTACATGCGGCCCATGGTCGAGGCGGGCCGGGTCTTCGCCGCTGTGCCGCCGCTGCACCGCATCGAGCTGGTCCAGCCGAAGAAGGGGCAGGACAAGTACGTCTACACGTACTCGGACCGTGAGCTGCGCGACAAGCTCATGGAGTTCAAGAGCAAGGGCGTCCGGTTCAAGGAGTCCATCCAGCGCTACAAGGGTCTGGGCGAGATGGACGCCGACCAGCTGGCCGAGACCACGATGGACCCGCGCCACCGCACCCTGCGCCGGATCAACCTCTCCGACCTCGACGCCGCCGAACAGGTCTTCGACCTGCTGATGGGCAACGACGTGGCCCCGCGCAAGGAGTTCATCTCCAGCTCGGCCGCGACCTTGGACCGGTCGCGCATCGACGCGTAAGCGCTGCGCTGCATTGCATTGGGCTTCGGCCGACCGGGTGTCCGTTCAGGACGACGGTCGGCCGAAGCCGTGCCGGGAGGTCGTTATCGACCGGAGCCGGAGCCGGAGCCGGAGCCGGAGCCGGGGCAGGGGCCGGAGCAGGGGGTGTGTCATCCGCCGAGATGGTGGCCGTCGAGGCGTCACCGTCACCACCCGACGCCTGCGCTCCGAGTGCATAGGTGACCTTGTGACCCTGGTACGGGGCGGGAACTCTCACCCCCCGCCGGTCTCTGCGGACCAGCTCCCTCCGCGGCTGTCTCCACCCCCGGGTGGAGGCCGGCGGCTTGTGGAGTTCCACCCGTGATCCACCCCTGCTCCGATCTCCCGACCAGCGAGTTTCCGTAATTTTGAGGATGTCGGCAGCGCTCGCTCCCGGCACCGCCCTCTCCCTCACGGAGGCCTCGATGTCCGGGCTCCTCAACGCGTTGGCGATCGTTGCCGTGGTGGCCATCGTGATCGCGCGGCAGTTCCGTGCCCGCGCGATCGACACCGACCGGCGCTGGTGGCTGCTGCCCGTGATCCTCGCGGTCATGGCGGTGCGCGGGGGCGGCATACTCGACGCCCACCACCGCACCGGATCCGCCTCGCTGCTCGCCGTGGAAATGGTCATAGGCCTGGCCACGGGGGCCGGCTGGGCCTGGACCAGCCGGGTGTGGAGGGAGCCGGACGGTGTCGTGTGGAGCAAGAGCACCGGGGCGAGCCTCGCCGTCTGGGGTGTCGGTATCGCCTTGCGCGTCGGCGTCTTCGCCCTCGGCCGGACGTTCGGCGTGCACCAGGACACTTCCGCCCTGATGCTCGGGCTGGCCGCCACCCTGCTGGTTCGCGCGGGCATCGTGACCTGGCGGGCCCGGTCCCTGGGCTCCGTGAGCGGCTCCGCTCCGGCGTACGGTGACGAGGTGCTGTCGGCCCGGAAGGAGCGCGTGTGACGGAGAACGCATGGATCCGCTGGCCGTCACGCGAGGCGCTGGGCCGCGCGGGAACCTCCAGACCTCGACGCCTGATCGCCTGGGGCATCCGGTTGCTGGTGCTCGGGTTGCTCCTGTGGGGTGCCTTCCACCAGGCGCATGTCGGCATCGCCGGAGCGCTCGCCGGCGCCGCCGGAGTCGCGCTGGCGGCAGTCGTCTCCTGGGCCTTCTTCCGGACGACCTACGAGCACCGCCTGGTCCCCTCCCTGGCACTCCTGGGTGTGCTCCTGGGCCTGGCGATCGTCGCCCAGGCCACGGGATTCCGGGAACCGGCCCTGGTGATCTGGTGCGGCTGCGGGATCTCCGCCCTGGAACGGCTGCCTCTCGCGGCAGCCCTGCCCGTGACCTCGGTGGCGCTGGCCTCGTACTCGGCGTTCAACAACGTGTGGCTGACCACGGCCGCCACCGCGGGAGGCATGGCTCTGGCCGGGTACGTCCTGCGACTGGACGCGGAGGCCCGGGGCCAGTCGCAGCGGCTGCTCGCCCAGGAGCGGGCCGCGCGGGCGGCCGAGGCGGAGTCCGCGGCACTGGCCGAACGGGCGAGGATCGCGCGGGAGATCCACGACGTGCTGGCGCACAGCCTCTCGGCGCAACTGGTGCACCTGGAGGCGGCCCGGCTGCTGATCGAGCGCGGCGCCGAACGGGAGCAGATCCTGGAGCGGGTGGTAGCCGCCAGAGGGATGGCCCGCGACGGGCTCGCCGAGACCCGGCAGGCCTTGTCGGCGCTGCGTGGAGACCTCAGCCCGCTGGAGGACTTCCTGACGGAACTGGTCCGTGCGACCGACGGCGCCGAGGTCAGCGTCACGGGTGAACGCAGGGCTCTGCCGGCCGAGGCGTCCCAGGCCGTGCGGCGGGTGGCGCAGGAGGCGGTGACGAACGTCCGCAAGCACGCCCAGGGCGCCAAGGTGCAGGTGCGGCTCGACTACAGCGAGCGGGAAGTGATGCTGAATGTGCGGGACTCGGGAGGCAGACCGGGAGAAATGTCGGGGTCCGGCGGCGGGTACGGTCTGAGAGGCATGCGGGAGCGCGCCGAGCTGCTGGGTGGCTCGCTGGACGCGGGTCCGGACGAGGAGGGGTTCGTGGTGACGCTGAAGGTGCCCGTATGACGGAGACGGAGGGGGCGAAGAAGCCCGCACGGGTGGTGGTCGCCGACGACCAGACGGTCGTACGGGAAGGCATCGTGATGCTGCTCGGGCTGCTGCCGGGGGTGGAGGTGGTGGGCTCGGCGGGGGACGGCGAGCAGGCTGTGCGGCTGGTCGGGGAACTCGCGCCGGACGTCGTGCTGATGGACCTGCGGATGCCGCGCTGCGACGGTGTGGAGGCCACGCGGCGCATCCGGGCGCAGTACCCGGGGACCCAGGTGGTGGTGCTGACCACGTTCGCGGACGACGATTCGCTGTTCCCGGCGCTGCGTGCGGGGGCGCGGGGCTACCTCACGAAGGACGCGGGCGGTGACGAGATCGTGCGCGCCGTCGAGAGTGTCCTGTCAGGCGAGGCGGGGCTCTCGCCGAGCATCCAACGCCGCTTGCTGGAAAGGCTGTCGGAACCGGAGGTCGCAGCGGTGGCGCCGCCCGAGGCGCCCGACGGGCTGACGGCGCGGGAGACCGAGGTGCTGGTGCTGATCGCCGAGGGGCTGACCAACCAGGAGATCGCCCGCAAGCTGCACGTCTCCACCGCGACGGTGAAGACACACATCAACAATCTGTTCGCCAAGACGGGCCTCAAGGACCGGGCGCAGGCGGTGCGTTACGCGTACGGGAAGGGGCTGGTACGGCCACCGGGGAAGTGAATCACCTGATGGGGTGAAGAGCACGGGGAAGAAGAGTCAGAGATCTTCCCGATCTGTCCATCCTTGGGCATGCAGTCAAGCAACGGGCGGTCCCGCGGAACCGGGGGCGGTTCCGAGAGTTCGGCCGATAACCAGGACGACCACGGTGCGGCCTCACGGGACGTGCGGCACGAGGACCCTTGGTACGACGCGTTGGCCTCGGGCTGGGGCGAGTTGGACGGCGCGGGCATGCCGGCGGCGCCCGCCGTGCCGGCCGCCCGCGGGGAGCGGGACGGGGCGGACGTGCGCGCCCGCGACGTGTACGTCGAGGTGCAACGGAGCGAGGCGTTCCAGGAAGTGCGCGGGCGGTACCGGAAGTTCGTGGTGCCG
This sequence comes from Streptomyces sp. NPDC048297, assembly GCF_043201585.1. Taxonomy (NCBI): domain Bacteria; kingdom Bacillati; phylum Actinomycetota; class Actinomycetes; order Kitasatosporales; family Streptomycetaceae; genus Streptomyces; species Streptomyces sp. NPDC048297. Next base: position 230,758 of record NZ_JBICZA010000003.1, on the reverse strand, counting down.
GCGGTCGTGGTCTTTCTGCTCTGGTACGTGGGGTACGTGGTCGCCGCGACGGCGGCGCCCGGTTTCATGGCCCGGTCCGTCGTCGGGGCGGTGAACGTGGGGATGGTCGCGGGGCTCGGGCAGTTCCTCAGCACGTTCCTGCTCACCTGGGCCTATGCACGCCATGCGCGACTGCGTCGGGACAGGGCCGCGCTGGAACTGCGCTGGGACACCCAGGAGCTGACCCGTGGGGTTCAGGGAGGCGCTTCATGACCGGCGGACACCAGACGCTGGCGCTGGTGTTGTTCAGCGGGTTCGTCGCCGTCACGCTGGGGATCACCACTTGGGTGAGCCGCAGGCGGCACGGGTCGGCGGAGGAGTTCTACGTCGGCGGGCGGTTGTTCTCCCCGATGGAGAATGGTTTTGCCATCGCGGGTGACTACATGTCGGCCGCTTCCTTCCTCGGGGTCACGGGGCTCATCGCGCTGTTCGGCTACGACGGGCTGCTGTATGTGGTGGGGTTCCTCGTGGCCTGGCTGGTCGTGCTGTTCCTGGTGGCGGAACTGGTGCGCAACTGCGGGCGGTTCACGCTGGCCGACGTGGTGGCCGCGCGGATGAGCGAGCGGCCGGTGCGGATCGCGGCGGGAACTTCCTCGGTCACCGTGTCCGTTCTCTATCTGGTCGCGCAAATGGTGGGCGCGGGCAGCCTGGTGGCGCTGCTGCTGGGGCGGACGAGCGGGGCGGCGCAGTCGTGGGCGGTCATCGGGGTCGGCGCGCTCATGGTGATCTACGTGTCGTTGGGAGGGATGCGGGCCACCACCTGGATCCAGATCGTGAAGGCGGTGCTGCTGCTCGGCGGGACCATCGTGCTGACCGTGCTCGTCCTGGTGCGGTTCCACGGGGACGTCGACCGGCTGCTGGTCACGGCCGCGGAGCGCAGCGGGCACGGGGAGGCGTTCCTGGCGCCGGGGCTGAAGTACGGCGGGGACTGGACGGCACGCCTGGACTTCATCAGCCTGGGACTCGCGCTGGTGCTGGGTACGGCGGGTCTGCCGCACATCCTGTCCCGCTTCTACACCGTGCCGACCGCACGGGCCGCCCGGCGTTCGACGGTGTGGTCGATCGGGCTGATCGGTGGCTTCTACCTGATGACGATCGTGCTGGGTTTCGGGGCGGCGGCGATCGTGGGGCCGAAAGCCATGCGCGAGTCGAGCGAGGCAGGGAACACGGCGATGCCCCTGCTCGCACTCGACCTGGGCGGCGGCCCCTCGTCCACAGGGGGGACGGTTCTGTTCGCGGTCGTCGCCGCCGTCGCGTTCGCGACGATCCTCGCCGTGGTCGCCGGGATCACGCTCGCCTCCTCGGCGTCCGTGGCCCACGACCTGTACGCGTCGCTCAGGCGGTCGCACGCCACGATGCGCAGCGAGGTGGCGGTGGCGCGGGTCGCCGCGGTCGGCATCGGTGTCGTCGCGATCGCGCTCGGGCTGCTGGCCCGTGACCTCAACGTCGCCTTCCTGGTGGGCCTCGCCTTCGCCGTGGCCGCGTCCGCGAACCTGCCGGTGCTGCTGTACTCGCTCTTCTGGCGCGGCTTCACCACACGCGGCGCGGTGTGGTCCGTCTACGGAGGGCTGATTCCCGCGCTGGCTCTGGTGCTGTTGTCGCCGGTGGTGTCCGGCAGTCCGGGATCGCTGTTCCCGGACGTCGACTTCCAGTACTTCCCGTTGCAGAACCCGGGCATCGTCTCCATCCCGCTGGGCTTCCTCGCCGGGTGGCTGGGCACGATCACCTCCGACGAGGTCGCGGACGAGGCCAAGTACGCGGAGACCGAGGTGCGGTCGCTGACGGGCGCCGGAGCCGTCTGAGCACCGGTGTCGGCGCCGTCGTACCCCTCCGCCGCCCGGACTCCGCTACGGCGCCACCCAGGCGTAACGGTGCTCCGGGCGGCCGGTGTCGCCGTACTTGAGGGAGAGGCGCAGGCGGCCGGCCTGTTCCAGATGGCGGAGATAGCGCTGGGCCGTGGAGCGGCTCAGGCCTGTCAGGGCCGCCACCTCGTGGGCGGACAGCGGCTCGTCCGAGCCGTGCAGGACGCCGCAGATCAGGTCGGTCGTGGGTTCCGAGTGGCCGCTGGGCAGGCCCGGCGCGGACGGTGCCGGGGCCGTGCGCAGGGCGCCGAAGATCCGGTCGACCTGTTCCTGGCCCGTCAGCCCCCGGCCGCCCACCCGGTCGACGGTGCGGCGCAGGGCGGCGTACGAGTCCAGGCGGCTGCGCAGGGCGGCGAAGGTGAACGGTTTGACCAGGTAGTGCAGGGCGCCCAGCCGCATCGCCCGCTGGACGGTCGTCACGTCGCTGGCTGCCGTGATCATGATGACGTCCGTGCCGTGGCCCTGCTCGCGCATGCGGTGGACGAGTTCGAGACCGGTCCGGTCCGGCAGGTAGTGGTCCAGCAGAACGAGGTCGATGGCGCCGCGCTCGACGGCGGCCAGAGCCTGGGCAGCGCTGTGCGCGCGGGCGGCCACCCGGAAGCCGGGAACCTTTCCCACGTACTTCGCGTTTATCTCTGCGACGCGGAAGTCGTCGTCCACCACCAGGACGTCAATCATCAGGCCTCTCCTTCAAGGCCGGCGAGCGTTAAGCCCGTGTTACGTGCTCCGCAGTTGTAGCGCGAGCAAAACGAGCACAACAGGCCCTTGCGAGCAAAAGAACGGCTTGTGCTCACAAGACTGCTGCTGTGGCCGGGGCCACACCTACCGTCCCGGCCATGAGCACAGACACCAGCCCCGCCATCGAGCTACGGGGCGCGAGCAAAACCTTCAGGACCCCGTCGGGAGGTCTGCACACGGCCGTGCGCGGGCTGGACCTCACCGTGCGGCGCGGTGAGTTCGTGGCCGTCGTCGGACCGACGGGCTGCGGCAAGTCCACCACGCTGACCCTCGTCAGCGGCCTGGAGGAGCCCACCGAGGGCGAGGTGCTGGTGGCCGGGGAGCCGGTCGACGGCGTCGGTGACAAGGTCGGGTTCGTCTTCCAGCAGGACGCCACCTTCCCCTGGCGGACGGTGCTGTCCAACGTCATGGCGGGCCCCCGCTTCCGGGGCGTGCCGAAGGCGGAGGCCAAGGAGAAGGCCCGTGAGTGGCTGGCCCGCGTCGGCCTGGCCGCCTTCGAGGACCGCTATCCGCACCAGCTCTCCGGCGGTCAGCGCAAGCGCGTCGCCCTCGCCGCCACCTTCGTCAACGACCCCGAGATCCTGCTCATGGACGAGCCGTTCTCCGCGCTCGACGTGCAGACCAGGGCCCTGATGTCGGACGAACTGCTGGAGCTGTGGGCGGGGACCGGCGCCTCGGTCGTCTTCGTCACCCACGACCTGGAGGAGTCCATCGCGCTGGCCGACAAGGTCGTCGTGATGACCGCCGGGCCCGCGACCGTGAAGCAGGTCTTCGACATCGACCTGCCCCGCCCGCGCAAGGTCGAGTCGGTGCGCCTGGAGCCGCGGTTCATCGAGATCTACCGCGAGATCTGGGAGTCGCTCGGCGAAGAGGTCCGCATCACCCGCGAGAGGGGCGCCGCCCATGTCGCCTGACGTCATCACCACACCGGTCGTGGACACGGCCAAGACGCCGGGCCGCGCGGAGTCGCGGGCCCAGGCAGCCCGCAGACGCAAGGCGCTCGTCGCCGCCGCGCGGGTGCTGCTCCTGGTGGCCGTGCTCGGCCTGTGGGAGGCGCTGTCCCGGGCCGAGATCATCGACCCGTTCAACTTCTCGATGCCCTCGAAGATCTGGGACCAGATCTACACCTGGCTGACGCACGGCACCGCGCTCGGATCCCTGGGCGAGCAGATCTGGGCCACGCTGTACGAGGCGCTGGTCGGCTGGGTCCTCGGTGTGATCGCCGGTGTCGTGTTCGGTATCGCGCTCGGCCGGATCGCCTTCCTCGCCGATGTCCTTGGTCCATACATCAAGGTGCTCAACTCGATCCCCCGGATCGTCCTCGCCCCGATCTTCGTGATCTGGTTCGGTCTCGGACCGGCCTCCAAGGTCGCCTCGGCCGTGGTGCTCGTCTTCTTCCCGGTGTTCTTCAACGCCTTCCAGGGTGCCCGCGAGGTGGACCGCAACCTGGTCTCGAACGCCCGCATCCTGGGTGCCAGCGACCGCCGGGTGACGCTTCAGGTCGTCATCCCCTCGGCGACCTCGTGGATCTTCACCAGCCTCCACGTCAGCTTCGGTTTCGCCCTCATCGGCGCCATCGTCGGCGAGTACATCGGCGCCACCAAGGGCATCGGCCTGCTCGTCGCCCAGTCCCAAGGCACCTTCAACGCGGCCGGCGTGTACGCCGCCATGGTCATCCTCGCGGCCGTCGCACTCGTCGCCGAGGGCCTGCTGACCTTCGCCGAGCGCCGCATCTTCCGGTGGAAGCCGTCCAGCTCGGACAGCTGACCGAGCCTCGCGGACACCCCCGCAGACACATCACCGGCAGACACCCCCCCCAGAACCTGTTCCCATCCCCGCACCGCCCTCTCACAAGGACGTGAAACCGTCATGCGCAAGACCGCCAGATACGCGTCGCTGGCCGCCGCCGGCCTGCTCGCCCTCACCTCCCTCACCGCCTGCGCGAACGACGCGGCCGGCACCGCCTCCAGCGGCTCCGGCAGCAAGGGCGACGGCAAGGGCGAGAAGGTCAAGATCATGGTCGGTGGCCTGGACAAGGTCATCTACCTGCCGGCGATGCTCACCCAGCGGCTGGGCTACTTCGACTCCGAGGGCCTCGACGTGGAGCTGCTGAGCGAGCCGGCCGGCGTCCAGGCCGAGACCGCGCTCGTCTCCGGCCAGGTCCAGGGAGCGGTCGGCTTCTACGACCACACCCTCGACCTCCAGACGAAGGGCAAGGCCGTGGAGTCCGTCGTGCAGTTCTCGCACGCGCCCGGCGAGGTCGAGATCGTCTCCAACAAGGCGGCGGGTGACGTCACGTCGCCCAAGGACTTCAAGGGCAAGAAGCTCGGTGTCACCGGCCTCGGCTCCTCGACCGACTTCCTCACCAAGTACCTCGCGGTCAAGAACGGCGTCCAGGTCAGCGAGTTCACGCCGGTCGCCGTCGGAGCCGGCCCGACGTTCATCGCGGCACTGGAGAAGGGCGCCATCGACGCGGGCATGACGACCGACCCGACCGTCGCGACGATCCTCGCGAAGAAGTCCGGCAAGGTGCTCGTCGACATGCGTACCCCGGAGGGTTCGCAGCAGGCGCTGGGCGGGCCGTACCCGTCGTCCAGCTTGTACATGCAGACGGACTGGGTGAACGGACACAAGGCCACCGTCCAGAAGTTGGCCAACGCGTTCGTCAAGACGCTCCAGTGGATGTCCACCCACAGCGCCACCGAGATCGCGGACAAGATGCCCGCGGACTACTCCCAGGGCGACAAGACGCTCTACGCCGACGCGATCAAGAGCACGCTGCCGATGTTCACCAAGGACGGTGTGATGCCCGAGAACGGTCCGCAGACCGTCGAGGCGGTCCTCAAGGCGTTCAACCCCAACATCAAGAACGCCAAGGTGGACCTGAGCAAGACGTACACGACCGAGTTCGTCGAGAAGGCCGGCAAGTAGCCGCTCGCCGAAGTCCGTTCCGCTCCGCTCAGGCGCGGGTCGCCCACACGTAACGGTGTTCCGGGCGGCCCGCGTCGCCGTATCTGAGGGTCAGCAGCGCCCGCCCGGTGCGCTCCAGGAGCTTGAGATAGCGCTGGGCGGTCTGCCGGCTCACCCCGGTCCGCTCGGCGATCTCCTGGGCGGACAGGGAGCCTTCGGCGCTCAGCAGGGCCTGGCGCACCAGCTCGGCGGTCGTCGGGGAGTGCCCCTTGGGCAGCCCGGGCTCCGACGGCGCGTACAGGGCGCCGAAGATGCGGTCCACCTCGGCCTGTTCGGCCTCCCCGCCGCCGTCCAGCGTGCGGCGCAGCAAGGCGTACGCCTCCAGCTTGGCGCGCAGCCCGGCGAAGGCGAATGGTTTCACCAGGTACTGCAGGGCGCCGTGCCGCATGGCCGCCTGGACGGTCGACACGTCACGCGCGGCCGTCACCATGATCACGTCGCACTGGTGGCCGCGCCTGCGCATCTCCTGGACGACCGAGAGCCCCGTGTCGTCGGGCAGGTAGTGGTCCATCAGGACCAGGTCGAGCCGGGGCAGCGTCTCCAACTGATGGATCGCCTCGGCCGCGTTGTGCGCCTCGCCGGCGACATGGAAGCCGGGCACCTTCTCGACGTACGCGGCGTTCACCCGGGCGACCCGGGTGTCGTCGTCCACGACCAGGACCTCGATCATCGCGCCTCCTCCTCGGCACGGGCCGGACCGTCCACAGGCGCGGCACCGGGCTCCCCGGAGCGGGGGGCCGGCACGGCCGCGCCGGAATCCGCGTATCCGCCGAGCGCGGGCGCCGGTTCCGGTTCGGTCAGCGCTTCGTCCAGCGCTTCGTCCAGCACTTCGTCCAGTGCCTCGTCCAGCGCTTCGGTCAGCGCCTCGGGCAGGACGACGGTGAACTCCGCGCCCCCGCCGTTCCCCGTGCCCACCGTCGCGCTCCCGCCCTGGCGCTCGGCGAAGCGGCGCACCAGCGAGAGCCCGATGCCGCGCTTGCCGTGCGCGGGCGGCTTCTTCGTGGACCACCCCTCGGTGAAGACCAACTCCCGGCGGTCCTCGGGCACTCCGGGACCGGTGTCGTGCACGCGAAGGACGACCGTACGTCCCTCGGCGCGCAACTCGACCTCCACGCGCGCGTGGGGCGTGCCCGCGACGGCGTCGAGCGCGTTGTCCACCAGGTTCCCCACGACCGTGACCAGGCCCCGGGGGTCGATCAGCCGGTCCGGGAGCCGCGTGCGTTCCGACACCCACAGGGCCACCCCGCGCTCCGCGGCCACGGTGGCCTTGCCGACCAGAAGGGCCGCGAGCAGCGGGTCCTGGATCTTCTCCGTGACCTGCTCGGCGGTGACCCGGTGATCGCCGACCACCTCGCCGACGAACTCCACGGCGTCGTCGTACATCTCCAGCTCCAGCAGGCCCAGCAGGGTGTGCATACGGTTGGCGTGCTCGTGGTCCTGCGCGCGCAGGGCGTCGATCAGACCGCGCGTGGAGTCGAGTTCGCGGCCCAGCTGCTCCAGCTCGGTACGGTCGCGCAGGGTGGCCACGGCACCGCCGTCGTCGGTGGGCATCCGGTTGGCGACCAGGACGCGCTGTCCGCGCACGGTGAGCAGGTCGGTGCCCGTCACCCGGCCGGCCAGGACGTCCGTCGTACGACCGGCGCCGAGCGCCTCGTCCAGGGAAAGGCCGACGGACTCGTCGCCGATGCCCAGCAGCCGTCGCGCCTCGTCGTTGAGCAGGCGGATACGGCCGCCGCGGTCCAGGGCCACCACGCCCTCCCGGATGCTGTGCAGCATCGCCTCGCGCTCCGCGAGCAGCGCCGATATGTCGGAGAAGGCCAGGTCACGGGTCTGCCGCTGGACCCTGCGGGAGATCAGCCAGGCGGCCAGCGCGCCCACCGCGAGGGCGCCGCCCGCGTAGGCGAACAGCCCCGGGATCGCGCTGAGCAGCCGGGCGCGCACGCTGTCGTAGGCGATACCGACCGACACCGCGCCGACGAGCCGGTGGTCGGCGTCGTACAACGGCACCTTCCCGCGGGCGGAGCGGCCCAGCGTGCCGCTGTCGATCTCCATGACGTCCTTGCCGGCCAGGGCGTCGCTGGGGTCCGTGGAGACGCGGTGGCCGATCTGGGACGAGGTGGGGTGGGACCAGCGCACCCAGCGCGTGTCCAGCACCACGATGTACTCGGCACGCGTGGCGTGCCGGATCCGCTCGGCCTCCTTCTGCACCGGGCCGTCCTCGGTCGGCGGGGTGTGCAGGACGCCCTCGGCGATCTCGGGATCCTGCGCCGTGGTCTGCGCGATGGCCAGCGCGCGGCGCATCGCCTCCTGGTCCAGCTGCTTGCTCAGCGGCGCGAGGAACAGCCCCGTCGCGAGTACCGCGACTCCCGCGGCGATCGCCACCTGCATCAGCAGCACCTGCGAGAAGACCCGCCGTGGCAGACCGAGGCGCAGGCGGCGTGCGGGGGGAGTGGGGCTCATACCCACGACGGTACGTGGCGGGACCGGCGCGGCCCCAGGGGGTGTGGCGTGGATCTCTTGACCAGTTCTTGACGGAAGCGGCGGGATGACGGAAGTGGCGGGATGACGGAAGTGGCGGCATTTCGGAAGCAGCGGTATTTACGGATGCGGCGGCATCGAGGAATCGGTTCCTCGGTGGTGCGGGCTCAGCTCGCCAGCGCCGTCGTCCGCAGCTCGCGCACCGCGACGACGTCCATCCGCGCGGGCGTGCCGAGCACCGCCGCGCCGCAGCTCTCCGGGCGCGGCGGCAGACCGGCCGTCTGGGTCACGGTGACGCACCACCCGCGGCCGTCCGCGTGGGCGACGGTGACCTCCCAGCGTGGGGCCGCGCCCTCGGTCCGTACGACACGCAGCGCGTCCGCCGCGTACTCACCGGCCATGGCGCGCACGGCCAGCTCGGCGGCCTGGCCGGGGCGCTCCCAGGTGCTGCGCCCGCGGCACTCCTCGACGAGCACGCGCCCCTCCTGCGCGCCGTGCAGCGCCTCCTTGACGATGTGCGCCTCGGCGCGTCCGTACGCGTAGCCGTAGGGCAGGACGAGCACCGTGGGCGCGAAGCGATGTCCACCCAGATGAGTGACCTCCCAGACGCCCTGGACGCCGGACGCGGCCAGTTCGGCGGCGAGGGGGCGGCCGAGCATGGCGCAGCAGCGGTCACGCTTGCCGTTGGTGCACACGAGTGCGAGCGGGTCGCCGGTGTGCGGGCGGCCGTCCAGCACCGCGCCGAAGGAACGGTGGTCGCCCGCGCCGAGTGCCGCGAGGTCGAGGCCGAGCAGAAGGCCAGGATCGCGGGTCGTGGCGCTGTGCAGCCAGACCTTTCCGGGGACGGTGTGGGCCGCGTACACCTGCCGGACCGGCGGCGTGCCGGGGTCGGCGTGGCGGCCGGGGCGCCGGATGAGCGCCACGCGTACGCCCGTGCCGTCGGCGGCCATCTCCAGGGCGCGGCCCAGCGCGGGGTCGAGATGGCTCGAAGTGAGCGCTTTCGCACCCCATGGGCCCGGCTGCTCCAGCAGCAGCCACGTCGTCGCCGTGGCCGCCGTGCCGGACACGGGCTCGTCAAGGCTCCGGGAAACGGTCGCGCACCTACTCACAGAGGTGAGCCTAACCTGAGTTCGCGCAGGGTGACTTCCGGCCGCGACCGTGTCCTGCTGCGGTGTCCTGCTGCGGTGTCCTACTGCGGCACGGGCCGCGGGGGCCGCGGACCGACGTAGTGACCGACGGGGCGCATGCGCAGCGGGCGCTCGCCGTACTCCTCCAGCGCGTGGGCGATCCAGCCCGCGGTCCGGGCCACGGCGAAGATCGTCTCGCCGGCCGTGGCGGGCATGCCGGAGGACGCGGTGAACACGGCCAGGGCCAGGTCCACGTTGGCGTGCAGCGGGGTGTGGCGGGCGGTCGTGGCGACGACGTCGCGCGCCGCGAGCAGGGCGGGCTCCGCGCGCGGGACCTGTTCAAGGAGTTCGAACAGCACCCGCGCGCGGGGGTCCTCGCCGGAGTAGAGCCGGTGGCCGAGTCCGGGGACACGGCGGCCGGCGCGGAGTTCGTCGGCGATCACGGGGACCGCGGTGCCCTGGTCGAGCACGTCGAGCAGCAGCCGGTGGGCCAGGCCGCTGGCGGCGCCGTGCAGCGGGCCCTCCAGGACGCCGAGTCCGGCCGAGACGGCCGCGTAGGCGTGCGCGCGGGCCGAGGCGGCGACCCGGACGGCGAGCGTGGACGCGGCCAGGTCGTGGTCGGCGAGCAGGCCGAGAGCGGTGTCCAGGACCCGCAGGGACGCCTCGTCGGGCTTGCGGCCGGTGAGCCGGGCCCACAGCCGCTCGGCGAGCGGGCCGCCGTCCTTGTGGTCGTACCGGGCCGGCGGCAGCGCGGCGACGAGCGTGGGGATCAGGACGCGCCCCGTCCCGAGCACGGCCTCCTCGGACAGGTCGAAGCGCAGGGGGTCCTCGGCCGCCGCGGCGATGGCGGCCACGCGCAGCCGGTCGGTGGGGGAGGTGTGCTCGGGCAGGGCGTCCACGGCGCGGCGGGCGACCTCGACGGTGGCCGCGGGGGCGGTGAAGGCGGCGCCGGGGGCCGGCAGACCGGTCCACAGCCACTCCGCGACCTCCTCGTAGGAGTGGCGGCCGGCCAGCTCCGTGGCGTCGACGCCACGGAAGTAGTAGCGGTCCTTCTCGATGAGCGTGATGCGGGTCCGCACGGACAGGTCGCCACCGGATCCCGAACTCCCCGCCGCCTCGCGCCTGTTGCGCCGGGCGAGGGCCTCCACCTCCTTCGTCTCGAAGGTGCTGGCACGGCCACCGGGCTCGCGTCTGCTGCTGAGCAGGCCGCGGCTCACGTAGGCGTAGACCGTCTCGGGCTTCACGCCGAGCAGTTCGGCGGTCTCCTTGGTCGTCAGCCTTCGCCCGTGGCGGCCGGCGGCGGGTTCGTGATCGCGCATGGAGGTCACGGTAGCGGCCCGTGCATACGTTGATGGCTTAACATTGATTGAATCAACATTGACACGCAATGAGTCAAGCATGGACAGTCTGATCAAGTCCAGGGAGGAACATCATGTCCGTCAACAGGACCGCAACCCTCGTCGACGTGCCCCGTGGTCTCGCGGGCGTCGTCGTCACCGACACCCGGATCGGGGACGTCAGGGGACGCGAGGGCTTTTACCACTACCGCCAGTACTCGGCCGTCGAACTCGCGCGCACCCGCGCCTTCGAGGACGTCTGGCACCTGCTCGTCCACGGGACGCTCCCGGACGCGGAGCACCGTGCCGCGTTCGCTGCCGAGACCGCGGCGCTGCGCCCGCTGCCCGAGGAGGTCCGCGCGGCCCTGCCCGCCGTCTCCGCGGCGAGCCGCGTCTCCGGCCCGCTGGCCGGGCTGCGCACGGCGCTGTCGCTGCTCGGCGCGGCCCAGGGGTTCCGGCCGGTCTACGACATCGGCGAGGACCGGCGACGCGCGGACACCGTTGCCGCCTGTGCCGCCGTGCCGACACTGCTCACCGCGCTGTACCGGCTCGGGCGGGGACTGGAGCCCGTGGAGCCGCGCGCGGACCTGCCGTACGCGGCCAACTACCTGTACATGCTCACCGGCGAGGAACCGGATCCCCGCAAGGCGCGTGCGGTCGAGCAATACCTGATCTCAACCATTGATCACGGATTCAATGCGTCAACCTTCACCGCGCGGGTCGTCGCGTCCACGGGCGCCGATGTCGCCGCCTGTCTCGTGGGGGCCGTGGGCGCGCTCTCCGGACCGCTGCACGGCGGGGCGCCGAGCCGCGCCCTGGACACACTCGACGCGATCGGCACGCCGGAACGGATCGACCCCTGGATCCGTGAGCGGGTACGCGCGGGCGACCGGATCATGGGCTTCGGACACGCCGTCTACCGCACCGAGGACCCCCGTTCGCGGATGCTGCGCGAGATCGCCCTCGGCTTCGGCGGCCCGCGCGTCGACTTCGCCGTCGAGGTCGAACGACGCGTCGAGGCGATACTCGCCGAACTCAAGCCCGGCCGCGAACTCCACACGAACGTCGAGTTCTACGCCGGCGTCGTCATGGAACTCTGCGGACTGCCCCGCGAGATGTTCACCCCCACCTTCGCGTCGGGGCGCGTGGTGGGCTGGAGCGCCAACATTCTGGAACAGGCGGCCGACCCGAAGATCATCCGCCCGGTCGCGCGGTATGTGGGGCCGGAGGCTCCGGTCCCGGTGCCCACCGTCGTATGACGAGGGCGTAGCGGTGGCTGGGCCGGGTCGGGTCGGTCTGGGTTGGGTCGGTCTGGGCTGGGTTGGGCTGAGGTGAGGGGCGCTGAGGCGGGACGCGTTCGCGATGAGGTCAGCCCGTGGGCGGGAGGAAGTACTCGGCCGAGGCAACCGGGGGGCCGTCGGCGACGGCGGATCGTTCGCTCCGTCGTGATTCCTCCCGCTCGTATCCTGGTCGGGCAGTCGGTCCTCGGCCGCCGGGCCGAGCCTTCGCCGCGGCTGCCCGCTCGTCTGTCCGTCCGCCTGTCCGTCCGCCTGTCCGTCATGGGAAAGGTGCCGCCCGTTGGGCAACAACCGCACTCCGCAGCAGATCCCCGTCGTCGTGCTCGCCGGGTTCCTGGGTTCCGGCAAGACCACGCTGCTCAACCATCTGCTGCACCGCAGCAAAGGCAGCCGCATCGGGGCGATCGTCAACGACTTCGGCGCCATCGAGATCGACGCGCTGGCCGTCGCGGGCGTGCTCGGCGACTCGACCGTCTCGCTCGGCAACGGCTGCCTGTGCTGTGCCGTGGACGCGAGTGAGCTGGACGTCTACCTCGACCGGCTCGCCGCGCCCGCGGCCCGTATCGACGTCATCGTCATCGAGGCCAGCGGCCTCGCCGAGCCGCAGGAACTCGTGCGGATGGTGCTCGCCAGCGAGCATCCCGGCATCGTCTACGGCGGTCTCGTGGAGGTCGTCGACGCCGCCGAGTTCGACGACACCCGCGCGCGGCACCCCGAGATCGACCGGCACCTCGGCCTCGCCGATCTCGTCGTCGTCAACAAGCTCGACCGGGCGGACGACGCCGGCCGCGTCCTCGGCCTGGTCCGCTCGCTCACCGACCGCGCCGCCGTCGTCCCCGCCACCTACGGCCGTATCGACCCCGAGTTCCTCTTCGACTGCAGGCCCAGCGAGGAGCGGATCGGGCAGTTGTCCTTCGACGACCTGCACGCGCGCGGCGACGAGGACGATGACCACGACCACGACGGCCGCGGCGGCGACGACCAGGGGCATGCCCGTCATCTGCACGCGGGATACGACAGCCTGTCCTTCGCCTCCGACACGCCCATGGACCCGCGCGAGCTGATGCGGTTCCTGGACAGCCGTCCGGAGGGGCTCTACCGGATCAAGGGGTACGTCGACTTCGGGCCGCACGACACCGCCAACCGGTACGCCGTGCACGCCGTCGGCCGCTTCCTGCGTTTCTACCCGGAGCCCTGGCCGCCCGCCGAGGCCCGCCGCACCCAGCTCGTCCTCATCGGCGCCGGCATCGCCCCCGACGCCCTCGGCAAGGAACTGGAGGCGTGCACGAGCGACGCCCCACACGCCGACGAGCACGGCATGTGGGGCGTCCTGCGCTACGTACAGGCCCCGGACGACCTGGCCGAACCGGACGACCTGGCCAACCCGGACAATCTGGCTGACCCGGACGACCCGGACGACCCGGGCCTCGAAGAGACGCTCGCCTAGAACACCGGCCCCGCGACCACCGACACCGTCTTCGCCAGTGAGGTTCCCGAACCGTCGCGCCGCGGGTCCAGCTCAGGCAGTTCGGCCGGTGTGCCGTTCTTCTGTGCCGCTCGGGCCGGGACCGGGCCCGCCCAGGCCAGCGCCAGACAGTCCTCGCCCTTCAGGAACCGCTGGCAGCGCACACCGCCGGTGGCGCGGCCCTTGCGCGGGTACTGGTCGAACGGGGTCAGCTTGGCCGTCGTCTGGACCGAGTCGTCCAGCGTGCCGCGCGAGCCTGCCACCGTGAAGACCACCGCGTCGGCGGCCGGGTCGATCGCGGTGAACGAGATGACCTTGGCGCCCTCGGTGAGCTTGATGCCGGCCATGCCGCCCGCCGGGCGGCCCTGGGGACGGACCTGCGCGGCCTGGTAGCGCAGCAGTTGCGCGTCGTCCGTGATGAACACCAGGTCCTCCTCGCCGGTGCGCAGCTCCACCGCGCCGACGATCCGGTCGCCCTCCTTGAGCGTGATGACCTCCAGCTCCTCCTTGTTGGACGGATAGTCGGGCACCACGCGCTTGACGACACCCTGCTCGGTGCCGAGCGCCAGACCGGGGGAGGACTCGTCCAGCGTGGCCAGGCAGACCACCGTCTCGTCGTCCTCCAGGGACACGAACTCGGCGAGCGGCGCCCCTCCCGCGAGGGTCGGCGCGGCGGCCGTGTCGGGCAGCTGGGGCAGGTCGACCACGTTGATCCGCAGCAGCCGGCCGGCCGAGGTGACCGCGCCGATCTCCCCGCGCGCGGTCGCCGGGACCGCCGAGACGATCACGTCGTGCTTGGTCCGCTTGGTGCCGTCGTCCTCCGGGAACGGCTCGTTGCCCGTCGTGCGGGCCAGCAGGCCGGTCGAGGACAGCAGCACCCGGCACGGGTCGTCGGCGACCTGGAGCGGCACGGTGGCCACCGGGGCGCCCGCGGACTCCAGCAGGACCGTACGCCGGTCGGTGCCGAACTTCTTGGACACGGCGGCCAGTTCGGCCGAGACCAGCTTGCGCAGCTCCGCGTCGGACTCCAGGATCCGGGTCAGCTCCTCGATCTCCGCCGTGAGCCTGTCCTTCTCGGCCTCCAGCTCGATGCGGTCGAACCTGGTCAGCCGGCGCAGCGGCGTGTCGAGGATGTACTGGGTCTGGACCTCGCTCAGCGAGAAGCGCTCCATCAGGCGCTCCTTGGCCTGCGCGGAGTTCTCGCTGGACCGGATCAGCCGGATGACCTCGTCGATGTCGACCAGGGCGGTCAGCAGACCCTCGACCAGGTGCAGCCGGTCCCGGCGCTTGGTGCGGCGGAACTCGCTGCGGCGCCGGACGACGTCGAAGCGGTGGTCGAGGTAGACCTCCAGCAGTTCCTTCAGGCCCAGGGTGAGCGGCTGGCCGTCGACCAGGGCCACGTTGTTGATGCCGAAGGACTCCTCCATCGGAGTCAGTTTGTACAACTGCTCCAGGACCGCCTCGGGCACGAAGCCGTTCTTGATCTCGATGACCAGGCGCAGGCCGTGCTCGCGGTCGGTGAGGTCCTTGACGTCGGCGATGCCCTGCAGCTTCTTCGAGTTGACCAGGTCCTTGATCTTCCCGATGACCTTCTCCGGGCCGACCGTGAACGGAAGTTCGGTCACGACCAGGCCCTTGCGGCGCGCGGTCACCGCCTCGACCGAGACCGACGCGCGCATCTTGAAGGTGCCGCGGCCCGTCGCGTACGCGTCCCGGATGCCGTCCAGGCCGACGACCCGGCCGCCGGTGGGCAGGTCGGGGCCCGGGACGTGCCGCATCAGCGCGTCCAGGTCCGCGTTCGGGTACTTGATCAGGTGGCGGGCCGCCGCGACGACCTCGCGCAGGTTGTGCGGCGGCATGTTCGTCGCCATGCCGACGGCGATGCCCGAGGAGCCGTTGACCAGCAGGTTCGGGAAGGCGGCGGGCAGAGCCACCGGCTCCTGCTCCTGGCCGTCGTAGTTCGGCGTGAAGTCGACCGTGTCCTCGTCGATCGACTCGGTCATCAGGCTCGTCGCCTCGGCCATCCGGCACTCGGTGTACCGCATGGCGGCCGGCGGGTCGTCGTTGCCCAGCGAACCGAAGTTGCCGTGGCCGTCGACCAGCGGCAGCCGCATCGAGAAGGGCTGCGCCATGCGCACCAGCGCGTCGTAGATCGACGAGTCGCCGTGCGGGTGCAGCTTGCCCATGACCTCGCCGACGACACGGGCACACTTCACGTACGCCCGGTCCGGGCGCACGCCCATCTCGTTCATCTGGTAGACGATGCGGCGGTGCACCGGCTTGAGACCGTCACGGGCGTCCGGCAGGGCGCGCGAGTAGATGACCGAGTACGCGTACTCGAGGTAGGAGCCACGCATCTCGTCCACGACGTCGATGTCGAGGATCTTCTCCTCGTACGAATCGTCGGGCGGCGGGGTCTTCGTGCTGCGGCGGGCCATCGCTGCCGGCTCCTCCTGTTTTCTGCTCGCGCTTGACGGTGGTGACGCGGACCATTGTGGACCGCGGCACTGACAACCCGGGCCGCGACCCGGTCCCCGTACCCGCGGCCGGCGCCGGAGGCCGTCCGCCCGGTGCCCCGGAACCGACCGGCGGCACGCCTGACGCAGGCTACGCGATCCGCTGTGGGCGTACGTCCGCGGGAACTTCGCCGAGGTCCCGCACGCTGTGCATACAGTGGCAGGAACGGCAGGAAAAGCGCGGTTTCATTCGACCGCCTCAGCTCGCGAAGGGACGTACATGCCCATGGGTCACACGACCACAGCCGAGGCAGGCTCCGGGGGCCTGACAGCGACCGAGCACCGGCTGGCCAACGGTCTGCGCGTGGTGCTCTCCGAGGACCACCTGACCCCGGTGGCGGCGGTCTGTCTCTGGTACGACGTGGGTTCCCGCCACGAGGTCAAGGGACGTACCGGCCTGGCTCACCTTTTCGAGCACCTGATGTTCCAGGGCTCCGGACAGGTGAAGGGCAACGGCCACTTCGAGCTGGTGCAGGGCGCCGGCGGCTCCCTCAACGGCACCACCAGCTTCGAGCGCACCAACTACTTCGAGACCATGCCCGCCCACCAGTTGGAGCTGGCCCTCTGGCTGGAAGCCGACCGCATGGGCTCCCTGCTGGCCGCCCTGGACGACGAGTCCATGGAGAACCAGCGGGACGTCGTCAAGAACGAGCGCCGCCAGCGCTACGACAACGTGCCCTACGGCACCGCCTTCGAGAAGCTGACCGGCCTCGCCTACCCCGAGGGCCACCCGTACCACCACACGCCGATCGGCTCCATGGCGGACCTGGACGCGGCCACCCTGGAGGACGCCCGCCAGTTCTTCCGCACCTACTACGCGCCGAACAACGCGGTGCTCTCCGTGGTCGGCGACATCGACCCCCAGCAGACGCTCGCCTGGGTCGAGAAGTACTTCGGCTCCATCCCCGCCCACTCCGGCAAGCCCGAGCCCCGCGACGGCTCCCTGCCGGAGACCATCGGCGAGCAGCTGCGCGAGGTCGTCGTGGAGGAGGTCCCGGCGCGCGCCCTGATGTGCGCCTACCGGCTCCCGCAGGACGGCACGCGCGCGGCGGACGCGGCCGACCTGGCCCTCACCGTCCTCGGCGGCGGCGAGTCCTCGCGCCTGTACAACCGGCTCGTGCGCCGCGACCGTACGGCCGTGGCGGCCGGCTTCGGCCTGCTGCGCCTGGCCGGCGCGCCCTCGCTGGGCTGGCTGGACGTGAAGACCTCCGGTGACGTCGAGGTGCCCGTCATCGAGGCCGCCATCGACGAGGAGCTGGCCCGCTTCGCCGAAGAGGGCCCCACGCCCGAGGAGATGGAGCGCGCCCAGGCCCAGTTGGAGCGCGAGTGGCTGGACCGGCTCGGCACGGTCGCCGGCCGCGCGGACGAACTGTGCCGGTTCGCCGTCCTGTTCGGCGACCCGCAGCTCGCCCTCACCGCCGTCCAGCGCGTCCTGGCCGTGACCCCGGAGGAGGTCCAGGAGGTCGCCAAGGCCCGCCTGCGCCCCGACAACCGCGCGGTCCTCGTCTACGAGCCGCTGTCCGCCGAGTCCGCCGAGCACACCGAGGAGGCGGGGCGCGGCGAGGACCCCGAGTCGGAGGCCACCGTGGAAGCGGGCGTCGCCCCCGCCGACCAGAACGACAACGAGGAGACGGACCGGTGACCGAGCTCGCCACGATGGACTTCCACCCCCAGCCGCGGCCCGGCGAGGCCAAGCCCTGGGCGTTCCCGGCCCCCGAACGCGGCACGCTGGACAACGGCCTGACCGTCCTGCGCTGCCACCGCCCCGGCCAGCAGGTCGTCGCCGTCGAGGTGCTCCTGGACGCGCCCCTGGACGCCGAGCCGGCCGGCCTGGACGGCGTCGGCACGATCATGGCGCGGGCCTTCTCCGAGGGCACCGACAAGCACTCCGCCGAGGAGTTCGCCGCCGAACTGGAGCGCGCCGGCGCCACGCTCGACGCGCACGCCGACCACCCCGGCGTCCGGATCAGCCTGGAGGTCCCCGCCTCCCGCCTCGCCAAGGGCCTCGGCCTGCTCGCCGACGCCCTGCGCGCGCCCGCCTTCGCCGAGAGCGAGGTCGAGCGGCTGGTCCGCAACCGCCTGGACGAGATCCCGCACGAGATGGCCAACCCCTCCCGCCGGGCCGCCAAGGAACTCTCCAGGGAGCTGTTCCCGGCGACCTCGCGCATGTCCCGGCCGCGCCAGGGCACCGAGGACACGGTCGAGAAGATCGACGCGGCGGCCGTACGCGCCTTCTACGACCGCCATGTGCGCCCCGCGACGGCCACCGCGGTCGTCGTCGGCGACCTCACCGGCACCGACCTGGACGAGCTGCTCGCCGACACCCTGGGCGCCTGGACCGGCACCCCCGGCACGCCGCGGCCCGTGCCGCCCGTGTCCGCCGACGACACCGGCCGGGTCGTCATCGTGGACCGGCCCGGCGCCGTCCAGACCCAGCTGCTCATCGGCCGGATCGGCCCCGACCGGCACGACCGCGTGTGGCCGGCGCAGGTGCTCGGCACCTACTGCCTCGGCGGCACCCTCACCTCCCGCCTGGACCGGGTCCTGCGCGAGGAGAAGGGCTACACCTACGGCGTACGCGCCTTCGGGCAGGTCCTGCGCTCCGCGGCGCCTTCCGCCGGAGGGGCCGCCGGTGCCTCGATGCTCGCCATCAGCGGCTCGGTGGACACCCCGAACACCGGTCCCGCGCTCCAGGACCTGTGGACGGTGCTGCGCACGCTCGCGGCGGAGGGCCTGACCGACGCCGAGCGGGACGTCGCCGTGCAGAACCTCGTCGGGGTGGCGCCGCTGAAGTACGAGACCGCGGCGGCCGTCGCGGGCACGCTGGCCGACCAGGTCGAGCAGGAGCTGCCGGACGACTTCCAGGCGCAGCTTTACCGGCAGTTGGCCGCCACCGGCACCGTGGAGGCCACCGCGGCGGTCGTGAACGCCTTCCCGGTGGACCGCCTGGTGACCGTCCTCGTCGGTGACGCGGCTCAGATCAAGGAGCCGGTCGAGGCGCTCGGCATCGGTGAAGTCACCGTCGTGGCCGCTGAGTAGAGGCCGCGCACGACGATGCGCGTGGGCCCTGGCGACCGACGGGTCGTCAGGGCCCTTGCCGTTCCCGGCCGTGCCGCGGCAACACCCCTGAGATGTCCGGTTTCGGACGGAGGTTGCCGGTCTGCCCTGTGGGATGCGCTACAAAAGCCCGGATCCGTTTGGGGATCGGCAGTCGCCCCCTTTAGCGTCTTCCGGGCTGTTCGTCATGCAGTGCGCCGCGCCCGCGGCACCGGACAGTCATCGCCGAGTCCCCGTACGGCGCGAGCCAGGGGAGCCGGGGACCCAACCGCAGTCCCTGGGGTGAATCGGACGCCCGCGCCACGGCGAGGGAGTCCGTAGGAGACCTTCCTGCTCCGAACCCGTCAGCTAACCCGGTAGGCGAGAGGGAAGGAAAGGACCAGCCAGCTCATGGCGTTCATGTGCGCCTCCGGGAAGCACCGCAAGCCCGGCCGGGTCATGCGCACCACCGCTTCGGCGGTCGGTATCGCTGCCCTCACCACCACCGGTGTCGTCGGCACCCTCATGGCCTCGCCCGCACTCGCCGCGGAGAACTCCGTCGAGCGGACCGGTCTCACCCCCGTCATCACCGTCAGCGCCAGGCTCGCCGAGGAGATCGACGCGCAGGCCGCCGCGCAGAAGGCCGCCGCCGAGCGGAAGGCCGCCGAGGAGGCCGCCGCCAAGGCCGCCGCCGAGCGCGCGAAGCAGGCACGGGAGGCCAAGGCCCGCGCCGCCCGCGAGGCGGAGCGCAAGCGCCTGAACGCGTTCGTCCCCCCGATCGCGCACTCGTACGTCTCCACCGGCTACATGGCGAGCAGCTCCCTGTGGTCCTCCGGCTCCCACACCGGCATCGACTTCCACGCGGCGAGCGGGACGACGGTCCACGCGGTCGGCTCCGGCACGGTCGTCTCCACCGGCTGGGGCGGGGCGTACGGCAACCAGATCGTGATCCGGATGGCCGACGGCATGTACACCCAGTACGGCCACCTGTCGTCCATCGGCGTCGGCGTGGGCCAGCGGGTCGTGCCGGGCCAGCGGATCGGCCTGTCCGGCGCGACCGGCAACGTCACCGGACCGCACCTGCACTTCGAGGCCCGGACGACCCCCGAGTACGGCTCGGACGTCGACCCGGTCGCCTACCTCCGCAAGCACGGCGTGTCCGTCTGACGGTCCCGCGCGGCGGCCGTCCGAAACGCAGCGCACCGTGAAAGCCCCGGCTCATCCGAGTCGGGGCTTTCGTCGTTTTCCACGCCTCTTACCCGGTCGACTGGCCAAAAAATATCCACGGATTCCTGCCCGCCGTCGGAAATTCCCGCCGATTGGAATACAGTCACTGAGCGGACGTCCATCGTCGACGTTTCACGGGGATGAAGACGGAGGTCGGTCATGCGTATTCCGGCACAGTCGGTGTGCACGGCGATCCGGGACGACATCGTCGTGGGTGTCCACGAGCGCGGCAGCCGTCTCACCGAGGAAGTCCTCGCCCGCCGCTACGGCGTCTCGCGCGTCCCCGTGCGCGAGGCCCTGCGCACCCTGGAGGCCGAGGGCTTCGTGGTGACCCGGCGGCACGCCGGCGCGTGCGTGGCCGAGCCGACCGAGCAGGAGGCCGCCGACCTGCTGGAGATGCGCCTGCTGCTGGAGCCGCTCGGCGCCGCACGGGCCGCGCAGCGGCGCACCGATGCCCATCTGAAGGTGCTGCGCGGCCTGGTCAGACTGGGGCAGGAGCGGGCCGAGCGGGGGCGCAGCGAGGATCTGCGCTCGCTCGGCGGCTGGTTCCACGAGACGCTCGCCCAGGCCTGTGGCAGCCAGTCGCTGACCTCGACGCTCACCCAGCTGCGGCACAAGATCGCCTGGATGTACACGGTGGACGTGCCGTCGAGCCCGGTGGAGTCCTGGGCGGAGCACGGCGCGATCGTGGACGCGGTGGCGCGCGGCGACGGCGAGCGCGCGCGGGCGGTCACGGCCCTGCACACCGAGCGCGCGGCCCTTGCGCACCGGTTGCGCTTCTCCGGCGGCACGGACCGCCAGTCGCGCGTGAGGACTTCGCAACATGCCGTAAACACATCGCGCCCACGGCATTAACACGGGCACCGTATACAAAGAGGGGTAATTCCACGGGGTGCATTCCGGGTACCCGAATTCCCGTGCGCCCGCGATTTCCCTCCGGGTTTTCCGCGCGCCCGCTCGTGCACCCGTTCGTGAACGCGGCCGTGGACGCATCCGTGGGCCTGCCCATGAACGCGCCGGTGAATCCGCTCGTGAATCCTCCGTGACGCGCAAAAGCCGCGCCACCCGCAAAGGGTGACGCGGCTTCCGTCTTCCGGGGGCCGTCTTCCGGGGCCGGGGGCCCGGGGCCGGGGGCCCGGTGCCGGGTGCTCAGACGGTCTCGGGCAGTTCCTCAAGGCCCTCGGCGACGAGCTTGGCCAGGCGGTCGAGGGCGACGTCCGCGCCCTCGGCCTCGGAGGCGAGGACGATCTCCTCGCCACCCTGGGCGCCCAGGCTCAGGACGGCCAGCATGGAGGCCGCGTTGACGGGGTTGCCGTCAGCCCTGGCGATCGTCACCGGGACGCCGGCGGCCGTCGCGGCTCGGACGAAGATGGAGGCGGGGCGGGCGTGGAGACCCTCGGCCCAGCCGACGTTGACGCGGCGCTCAGCCATGTGATGCTGCCCTTCAGTTTCCCAGGGTTGTCTAGACCAGTTTCCCATATCGTGGAGCGTGCCCGGCCCGGACGTGCCCGAGCGGACCTGCGTCCGGCCCGGACGTGCCCGAGCGGACCTCCGTCCGGGGTCCGGACGTGTCGCCGGACCGCGGCCCCGATCCGGCTTCCGTTCCCCACAGACTGCCTCGCGCCATTGTCATTGGCGAGCCGTACTCTGGGGCCCATGCAGACCCCGGCGGACCGGCAGGACCGGCACGAGTACCCCGCCCACTGGGAGGCGGACGTGGTGCTGCGCGACGGGGGCACCGCGCGCATCCGGCCCATCACCGTCGACGACGCCGACCGCCTGGTCAGCTTCTACGAGCAGGTCTCGGACGAGTCGAAGTACTACCGCTTCTTCGCGCCGTACCCGCGACTGTCCGCCAAGGACGTCCACCGCTTCACGCACCACGACTTCGTGGACAGGGTGGGGCTCGCGGCCACCATCGGCGGCGAGTTCATCGCCACCGTGCGCTACGACCGGGTCGGCGCCGGCGGAATGCCCGCGTCCGCACCCGCCGACGAGGCCGAGGTCGCCTTCCTCGTGCAGGACGCCCACCAGGGGCGCGGCGTCGCCTCGACCCTCCTGGAGCACATCGCCGCCGTCGCCCGCGAGCGCGGCATCCGCCGGTTCACGGCCGAGGTGCTGCCCGCCAACACCAAGATGATCAAGGTGTTCACGGACGCCGGATACACCCAGAAGCGCAGCTTCGAGGACGGCGTCGTCC
This sequence comes from Streptomyces sp. NPDC048297, assembly GCF_043201585.1. Taxonomy (NCBI): domain Bacteria; kingdom Bacillati; phylum Actinomycetota; class Actinomycetes; order Kitasatosporales; family Streptomycetaceae; genus Streptomyces; species Streptomyces sp. NPDC048297. Next base: position 208,465 of record NZ_JBICZA010000003.1, on the reverse strand, counting down.
GCCTGGAGTTCGACCTCGAACCCACCGACCGCTCCCTCGCCGTGCAGCGCGCGCGGGAGCAGCGCGCCGAGTCCCACTCGGTACGGCGGCTGCTGGCCCCCGGCTCCGTCGCCGTCGTCGGCGTGGGCCGCTCGCCCGGCGGTGTCGGCCGCAGCGTCCTCGGCAACATCAGGGACGCCGGCTACACCGGGCCGCTGCACGCCGTGAACAAGGCGTTCCCCGCCGACCTCAAGGACGTCGACGGCGTGCCGGCGTACCGCTCGGTGCGGGACATCGAGGGACCCGTGGACCTCGCCGTGGTGGCCGTGCCGGCCGAGCACGTGCCGGCCGTGGTCACCGAGTGCGGGGAGCACGGCGTACAGGGCCTCGTCGTCCTGTCCGCCGGGTACGCCGAGAGCGGGCCCGAGGGGCGCGAGCGGCAGCGGGCGCTGGTCCGGCACGCGCGCGCGTACGGCATGCGGCTCATCGGCCCCAACGCCTTCGGCGTCATCAACACCGCCCCGGACGTCCGGCTCAACGCCTCGCTCGCCCCGGAGATGCCCCGTCCCGGCCGCATCGGGCTCTTCGCCCAGTCCGGCGCCATCGGCATCGCCCTGCTGTCCCGGCTGCACCGCCGCGGGGGAGGGGTCACCGGGGTCACCGGCGTCTCCACCTTCGTCTCCTCCGGGAACCGCGCCGACGTCTCCGGCAACGACGTCATCCAGTACTGGTACGACGACCCCGAGACCGACGTCGTCCTCATGTACCTGGAGTCCATCGGCAACCCCCGCAAGTTCACCCGCCTCGCCCGGCGGACCGCCGCCGCCAAGCCGCTCGTCGTGGTGCAGGGAGCGGGGGCGGCGCCGCAGGGGCACGCCGTACGGGCGACGCGGCTGCCGCACGCGACCGTGTCCGCGCTGCTGCGCCAGGCCGGGGTGATCCGGGTCGACACGATCACGGAACTGGTCGACGCGGGGCTGCTGCTCGCCCGGCAGCCGCTGCCCGCCGGGCCGCGCGTGGCCATCCTCGGCAACTCCGAGTCGCTCGGGATCCTGACGTACGACCGCTGCCTCGCGGAGGGACTGCGGCCGGCGCCCCCGCTGGACCTGACGACCGGGGCGACGGCGGACGACTTCCACCGGGCGCTGGCGAGGGCGCTGGCGGACGGGACGAGTGACGCGGTGGTCGTCACCGCGATCCCGGCGATCGGCGAGGGGTCGCCGGGGGACATGGAGCTGGCGGAAGCGCTCAGCTCCGCGGCGGCTCTGGTGCCGGGCAAGCCGGTGCTGGTGGTGCACGTGGAGCTGGGCGGGCTCGCCGAGGCGCTGTCGGCCGCGACGAGCACGGCACCATCGGCCGTTTCCGTTTCCGGTTCCGGCACCCCCGGTGCACTCGGCACACCCGGCGCACCCGTTGCACCCGGCGCCGGGGACCGTGCCCAGGGCTCCGTGCAGCCGGCCCCGTTCGAACGAGGGGCCCCACCGGCAACCGATGCTGCCACCCTCCCGGCCACCCGGGCCCCCGAAACCCGCGCCCCCGAAACCCAGGCCCCCGAAACCCAGGCCCCCGAAACCCAGGCCCCCGAAACCCAGGCCCCCGAAACCCAGGCCCCCGAAACCTGGTCCCCCGCAACGCACACCCCCCGCCTCATCCCCGCCTACCCCGCCGCCGAGCGGGCCGTGCGGGCCCTCGCCGAGGCGGTGAAGTACGGGCAGTGGCGGCGGGAGGCGGCTGACCCGGGGAAGGTTCCGGAGTACGAGGACATCGACGAGAAGGGCACCGCCGAGCTGATCGAGGGGTTCCTCGAACGGGGCGAGGGACTCACCATCGGGGAGGCGGAGACCTGCGAGCTGCTCGGGAAGTACGGCATCCAGGTGCGCCGGGCGCTTCCCGCGCCCACCCCGGACGCCGCCGTCGAGGCCGCCCGCACCCTCGGCTACCCGGTCGCCCTCAAGGCCACGGCCCCCCACCTGCGGCACCGCGCCGACCTGGGCGGCGTCCGGCTGGACCTCGCGGACGAGGAGCAACTGCGCCGGTCCTACGCCGAGTTGACCGAGCTGATCGGGGCGCCGCAGGAGCTGCGGCCGGTCGTGCAGGCCATGGCGCCCCGGGGCGTCGACACCGTCGTACGGGCGGTGATCGACCCGGCGGCCGGGGCCGTGCTGTCCTTCGGCCTGGCCGGGGCCGCCTCGCAGCTGCTCGGGGACATGGCCCACCGGCTGATCCCGGTCACCGACCGGGAGGCGACCTCGCTGGTCAGAGCGATCAGGACGGCGCCGCTGCTGTTCGGCTGGCGCGGCTCCACGCCCGTGGACACGCCCGCGCTGGAGGAGCTGATGCTGCGCGTCTCCCGGCTCGTGGACGACCACCCCGAGGTCGTCGCGGTCACCCTGGAGCCGGCCGTCGTCGCCCAGCACGGCGTGAGCGTCCTCGGCGCCACCGTACGACTCGCCCCGCCCCCGGCCCGCGACGACCTCGGCCCACGCACGATGCCGGCCTACTGATCGGGAGAGGGGGGCCGTGTGGAGATCGCCGGGCGCCGACATCCGAGGAGACGGCGCGCGTCGCCCGGACACCGGGCGGGACACCGCCCTCGGTGGTGGCGTTCGAAGCGGATGCCGGTGGTCCGGAGCCCGTGTCCTGTCTGATCGCCGCCGAGTGGCCGGCGATCGTGCCGGGGCTCGTCCCACGGCAGCCGCGCCCGGATACAGCGGCCCGTCCGAGTGTCCGTGACTGGCCCGGACCGCCCTTGTCCACGGATTAGGATGGACGCCATGGCCAAGACAGGTACGACGACCCAGGGGCTGCGCGCGGCGATCGAGCGCAGCGGCTATTACCCGGCCCTCGTGGCCGAGGCGGTGGAGGCCGCTGTGGGCGGCGAGCCCATCCGGTCGTACCTGGTCCATCAGGAGACGACGTTCGACCAGAACGAGGTGCGCCGGCACGTCACCGTGCTCGTCCTCACCGGCAACCGCTTCATCGTCAGCCACACCGACGAGCAGGCCGCCGACAGCACCTCCCCGACGCCGTACGCCACGACGTCCACGGAGTCCGTGAAGCTCGACCGGATCTCGTCCGTGGTGGTCAGCCGGATGGTCGCGAACCCGGAGCAGTACACGCCGGGCACGCTGCCGCGCGAGGTCGTGCTGACCATCGGCTGGGGCGCCGTCAACCGCATCGACCTGGAGCCCGCCGCCTGCGGCGACCCCAACTGCGAGGCCGACCACGGCTACACGGGCAGCTCCACCGCGGACGACCTGAGCCTGCGGGTCAGCGAGGCCGGGGACGGCCCGGAGACGGTGCGCCAGGCGCTCGCCTTCGCGCAGTCCATCTCCGAGGCGACCGCGGACCCCACGCGCTGATGTCCCAGCTCTCCGCCTGGGACCACCCGGAACCGCTCGCCCTGGACACCGCGCCGCTGCCCGAGTACGGCACCGGCTCCCTCGCCGACCTCCTGCCGACCCTGGCCGCCGGTCTCGGCGTCCCCGGCATGACCGCCACGATCGGGGAACTGACCCCGGCCGACCGGGTCTGCGTCTTCCTCGTCGACGGACTCGGCTGGGAGCAGATCCTCGCGCACCCGGACGAGGCCCCCTTCCTGACCTCGCTGCTCGGCAGCTCACGCGGCGGCACCGGCCGCCCGCTCACCGCCGGCTACCCGGCGACCACCGCGACCTCCCTGGCCTCCGTCGGCACCGGCCTGCCCCCGGGCGCCCACGGCCTGCCCGGCTACACGGCCCGCAACCCGGAGACCGGCGAGCTGATGAACCAGCTCCGCTGGCAGCCGTGGACCTCGCCGCGCCTGTGGCAGCCGTACCCCACGGTCTTCCAGCTGGCCCACGAGGCGGGCGTGCACGCCGCCCAGGTCTCGTCACCCGCGTTCGAGAACACCCCGCTCACCAAGGTCGCGCTCAGCGGCGGCAGGTTCGTCGGACGACTGAGCGGCGAGGACCGCATGGACCTCGCGGCCGAGCACCTGGCCGCCGGCGACCGCTCGCTGGTCTACACGTACTACGCCGAGCTGGACGGCGCCGGGCACCGCTACGGCGTCGCCTCCGACACCTGGCGCGGACAGCTCATGTACGTCGACCGGCTCGTCCAGCGCCTCGCCGAGCAGCTGCCCCCGCGCAGCGCGCTCTACGTCACCGCCGACCACGGCATGGTCGACGTCCCGTTCGGCGACGAGCACCGCATCGACTTCGACACGGACTGGGAGCTGCGCGCCGGGGTCGCCCTGCTGGGCGGCGAGGGCCGGGCCCGGCACGTGTACGCGGTGCCGGGCGCCGCCAACGACGTCCTGACCGTCTGGCGCGAGGTGCTCGGCGAACAGTTCTGGGTGGCCTCGCGGGACGAGGCGATCGCCGCGGGCTGGTTCGGCCCGCACGTCGACGAGCGGGTGTATCCGCGCCTCGGGGACGTGGTCGCCGCCGCGCACGACGACGTGCTGATCATCGCGTCCGAGCGGGAGCCCAAGGAGTCGGCGCTGGTCGGCAACCACGGTTCGATGACCCCGGCCGAGCAGCTGGTCCCGCTGCTCGAAGTACGCACCTGAACCACCCCGCCCCGCCCGCGCCCCCGCGTCGCCCCGCCCGCCCCTCCTCACCGAAAGGTGCTCAACCCCTCATGCCCGAGCTGGCCTTCTTCTCCGGAACGATGGACTGCGGAAAGTCGACTCTGGCGCTCCAGATCGTCCACAACCGGTCGGCCCGGGGTCTGCAGAGCGTGATCTTCACGCGGGACGACCGGGCCGGCGAGGGCAAGCTGTCCTCGCGTCTTGGCCTGGTCACCGAGGCGGTGGAGGCGACCCCGGCCATGGACCTCTACGCGTTCGTGGTCGAGTGCGTGTCGCGGGGCGGCAAGGTCGACTACGTCATCGTGGACGAGGCCCAGTTCCTGCTGCCGGACCAGATCGACCAGCTGGCCCGGATCGTGGACGACCTGGACCTCGACGTGTTCGCCTTCGGCATCACCACCGACTTCCGCACCAAGCTCTTCCCCGGCTCCCAGCGGCTGATCGAACTGGCCGACCGAGTCGAGACGCTGCAGGTCGAGGCGATGTGCTGGTGCGGCGCCCGCGCCACCCACAACGCGCGCACGGTGGGTGGCGAGATGGTCGTCGAGGGCGAGCAGGTCGTGGTGGGGGACGTGCGCGGGGCTGCGGAGACCGTCGGGTACGAGGTGCTGTGCCGCCGTCACCATCGCAGGAGGGTGACGAGCGCGACGGCACGTGCGGCGGCGCTGTCGCCCGACGTCCTGCCGGTCACGCTGGGCTGACGCGAGAACCCGGGCACGAGGCCTGAGCACGAGGCCTGAGCACGAGGCCCAGGCCCGATGACCCCCCGGATGCCCCCTTCACCGCCGTCGGGCGCCGGAACCCGGGATCAACCGGCCTCCGGTTCCTGGACGATGGTCCACGGCCGCATCAGGTCGTCACATTCGTGTTCGAGGATGTGGCAGTGGTGGATGTACGTCGCCGGCAACTCGGTGCCGCTGCCCGGGATCGACGCGATCGTGCCCGGGACGTCGAAGGACTGGATGATCCTGGTCACCATCCCCGAGTAGACCCTGACCGTGTCCTTGTAGGACAGCGCCTCGTCCGGGTCCGGCGGAGTCGGCGGGCCGGTGAAGTAGTCGGCCAGCACCGGCTTGCCCACCGGGGGAAGGCCCTGGGCGACCCACTTCTCGTAGTCCGTCTGGAAGGCGGTCGCGTCGAACGGCTGCCTGTCCAGCACCTGGAAGTTGACGAGGTGGACATGGACCGGGTGGGCGTCGCGCTGGGGGTTGATGTACTCCCAGATCTCGGTCGAGCCCACCTTGACGAAGTCGTCGCTCGGAGCCATGAAGGGCAGCGCGTTGAAGGTGAGGGTCTCGTTGACTGACGGCTGGTAGATGACGAATTGCCGACGGGGCGTCTGCGGCGTCGGCCGGATCGGGACGACCGGCGGCAGGGAGAGTGCCTCGGGCGGTGTCGTCCAGCTCGCGCCCGACAGCCTTTCGGTCACCTGGAACTGCATGATTTCCGGGATCTTCGGGCCGTTGCCGTCGGCGAAGTGGACGGGCGCGTCGAAGTTCTCCAGCGTGACGTTCGTACCCGGGGGGACCCGGCTGAAGTCGACGATCAGATCGATCCGTTCGGCCGAACCGATCAGGATGTTCTCCAACCGCAGCGGGGAACGGAAGCCGTCGTCCGTCCCGATCAGCCAGAACGGCAGTGTCTTCGTGCCCGCGTTGAACCGGAGCCGCCAGATGCGCGAGTTCGACGCGTTGAGGATGCGCAGCCGGTAGCGCCGCGGCTGGACGGCCAGGAACGGGTAGGCCTTCCCGTTGACGACGGGGGTGTCCGCGCCGTCCACCTGGGCGAGGGTGTAGGCGAGCGAGCCGTCCGAGTGGAACGTCCGGTCGGCCAGGATGAGGGGAACCTCGAACTCGCCTTCCGGCAGGCCGAGCCTTTTGTCGGCGGGGTCACGGATGAGGTAGGCGCCGGCCAGCCCCGCGTAGACGTTGAGGCTGGTGATGCCGATGGCGTGATCGTGGTACCAGAGCATGCAACTCGTCTGCTCGTGGTTGGTGTAGCCGTAGATCGCTTCGTTGGGCGCGGTCCGCTCCGGATCCAGGGTGGCGTAGCCCTCGCCGTGAACGCCCTGCGAGGAGAACCACTGCAGCGGAAGACCGTCGGACTGCGGCGGGGTGAAGCCGCCATGATGATGCACGACGTTCCATACGCTGAGCCCCTTCGGCAGATGGTCGGGGCTCTCCTTGTGCAGGGTGTCGACCCTGTCCTGGAACAGGTGGGTGGTCGGCAGCTCGGTGCGGTACTTGACGACCGTCGGGCAGTCCTTGGTCGCGACGACGGTCGGCCCGAGATAGCCCATGCCGATCGGATTGCCGGGATCGGACGGGTTCTTGGCCCAGTAACCCCACACGGCGCCTGCCCCGAGATCCCGGTGGAACTGCCACGGACGCTGCAGCATCGTGAGTTCGTAGTACTCGGCGCCCCGGTAGACGGACCGGTCCGGGACGGCCGTCATCAGCCGGGGGAGCGGATCGACGTACTTTTCCAGCGGCGGAGTCTTCGTCACCTCCGGGTCAGCGTGGTCAGCGTTTCCCGTCCCGTGACCGGGCGACGCGTACGCCCGAACTCCCTGAAGACCGTGCGGAAGCAACATGGCCGCGCTTCCGACGGTACCGGCCCTGAGGAACTGCCTTCGCCCGACCATCGTCTCTCGCCTTCTGCAGCCTGGGTGACGTCCAAGAGATACAGGCCGGGTTCGGAGCGTGCTGGGGCGCGCCGGTCGGATCTGCCGAAATCACCCGGACGACCTGCGAGTTCCCGGTTGAGCGGCGGTGAATTCGACGCCCTGCCCGGCCGGGTTCGTGCGCCTGGGTTCTGTCGTCAGATGTCACGCCCACAGCAGCAGGGCTGCGAGGATGAAGGCTGCTTGGTAGGACTCGGTGGTCTTGTCGTACCGGGTGGCGATGCCGCGCCACTGCGGCCAGGTGCGGATCGCCCTGGAGCTGTAGCCCTTGTCACCCAGGACGTGCGAGGGCCTCACCCGCGGCCGTCCCGGGCCGGTGCGGGGCACCCGGATTTGCTTCCATCACGGCGGTGAACTAGGTGCAGTCGTTGGTGTTGCCGGGCCGTGGGCCACGCTGCACACCCGTTTTCGCCGGTGGGCGGCGGACGGCACGTTCGAACGGATGCTCCGCGCCGCCCGGTCCCGGGCGGACGCCGCCGGCGACATCGACTGGCTGGTGTCGGTCGACACCTGGCCTGCGACGGCGTGGGCCGCCCGCTCGCCTTCACCGTCACGGGCGCAACGACACGGGCAGCAACGGCCGGACGAACTCCCACTCGGCATCGGACAGTTCATGGCGACGTATCACCCTGCCGTGATCCACCACCGAAGATCATTTGAAGACACGGCCTGGTGCTGTGACCGGGATGGTCAACCGTGATCGGAAGGCGGCTCGCGGGACGAGCGCACGCGAAACGGCTGGTATTACTGGGGCATGCAGGAAGAGACCGCACGCTCCGCGATCGACACGTTCATCTCCGCGTTCAACGCCTCGGACGACAGCTATGTGACTGCCCTGCTCTCCCAGGCCCTGACCTCAGACGTGGTCTTCTGGGGGCCGTTGGGCCGCAGCGAAGGAATCGCGGCGGTCGAGCGGTTCGTGCTGGACATCCGACGCCACCCGGCGGGGACCGGCACGATGGTGCGCTGCTCAGCGGTGGACATGCCTGACGAATGGGCCCGGTACCAGTGGGTCTTCACCACGCCGGATGGAGGCCCCCGGCTGGCGGGAACGGATGTCGTCCATCTGCGACGGAGCCTCATCGACCAGGTCATCGTCTTTGCGGGGGAGATCGAGCCGTTCGCCTCCTGAGTCGTCCTTCTGTCGCTGTCCTTCTCCTGAACTTGCCCCGTCGGCGTTCGGGGGCCGCTGTTCGCGGTTGGTCAGGCCGCGGTGTTGGCGGTGCCCTTGCGGCGGCGGTTGACGCCCCACAGGCGGTCCTTGCCCACGGAGTAGCAGCCGTGGAAGTAGGTGACGCCGTGGGTGCGGCGGACTCCTTCCGTCACGACCACCAACCCGGCGAACCTTCACGGTCACAGCACCAGGCGCCGTCCGTCGGCCCTGCCCGGATGGTCGGTGGCGGGCCGAACTTGGGGCGATCCTCGGGTGGGGGTTCACACGGGGAGAGGTCCGCTGCTTCCCTGGCCATGTGCCGGGACACGGAGGGAGGCCGCGTGGACGTCGGTGGCGCGAGCGGCCTCCTGGTCGCGGTCGTGGGAGTCGTCGGGACGCTGCTGTCCGCGTTGTTGACCCAGCGCGCGGCGGACCGTAGCCGGCAGCGCGAGCAGGAGCGGGCCGAACAGGTGCGGGCGCGGCGCGGCGAGGCCCAGGAACTGCGGTCGTGCTACGTGGCGCTCAACACGTCGGCCCGGCAGTATCTGGCCGCGCTCACCGACCACGTGCACGCGCTGGGTCACGAGGGGGACCTGCGGTCCGTGCGGCAGCGGCTGACGGAGGCGCGTGACCAGCACCGGGACGCCTACGCGGAGGCGCAGATGAGGGTGCCGGAGCGCGTGCTCGAACTCGCGGGCGGCCTCAGCCGTGACCTGGGCGCGGTGTACGGCATGGTCCGGCGCCTGGACGACGGTGTGCCGCGAGCGGGGGACTCGGCTGCCGCCGTGCAGCGGAGCATCCACGCGCTGTGGGGCGGGCTGCGGGAGATGCGTGGCGCGATGCGGGCCGATCTGGGCGCGTCCCGGGCGGATTTCGGGCGTTGAGGAGGAGAAGCGGCGGATCTCGTCGCCGTACGTACGGCGGATCGGCATAGTGGCTCTGTTGCCAAGGGCGGTCGAGTCTCGGGGGAGATGCAGGATGCCGGTGAGCGACGAGGAGAGCGGCGGCGTTCAGGGGCTGCGGGTCTGGGCGGCGGACGCCGCGGAGCGGGTCAGGCGGCTGACCCCCGCCGCGGGCGCGAGAGGGGTGCCGCCCCGGGCGTACGACGCGTCGATCGACGAACTCGGGCAGCTGGCAGGGCTGCTGGACCACGACCCCGCTCTGCGCAGCGCGGTGAGCGTATGGCTGGGCGGCGCGCTGGCCATGCGGCACTCCGCCGGGGGCGGTGAGATCGGGGACCGGGAGCGCGCGGAGCGGCTGCTGCGGCAGGCGCGGGACCGCGGGACGGCACTGGGAGCGGTGGCGGGCGAGGAGGAGCGGCGATGGGCGGCACTGTTCCTGGTGGCGATCATCACGCCGGTACGGTCGCAGCAGGGCGGTTACGGGGACGTACCCGACCTCTCCGCCCTCGTCGACTGGGCCACACGGGCGGGACCCGCCGGGATGACGGCCTTCACGACGGAGCTGGAAGAGCTGACCGAGGAGGTGCTGGAGCTGCCGTTGCCGCCGGATTTCCTGGCGGAGCTGCGGCGGATCGCGGGGATCTTCTCGACTCCTCCGGGGGCGGAGTACATCGACCTGCTGACCAGCATGATGCCCGCCGGGGATCCCGGCACGGACCAGCTGCGGCGGATGATGGAGCAGGTCTTCGGTATGGCCGGTGGCCGTGCGGGCGGGCCGGCGGAGACGTCGGGACCTGACGCCTCGGGACCTGACGCCTCAGGACCTGACGCCTCAGGACCTGACGCCTCAGGACCTGACGCCTCAGGACCTGACGCCTCAGGACCTGATGCCTCGGGACCTGATGTCTCGGGACCTCGCAGGAGTCCGGATGCCGAGCCAGCTCCTGATCCCGGGCCGCCCTCGCCTGCGCCTCCGTCCTCGCCTCCACCCTCGCCCCCGGAGCCGGAGCCGGAGCCGGAGCCGGAGCCGGAGCCGGAGCCGGAACCGGAGCCGGTGCCCAGGCTCACCCCCGACGACATCCGTCGCCTCGCCGCCGGCCTCGACGCCGTGAACGCCACCTCGCACGGCCTCGCCGACGTGCTGGAGAGCGGCGATCCCCAGGCGTTCAACAAACTTCTTCATCAGCTGAGTTCCGTACAGAAGGATCCGCCCCCCGGGCCGGACCCGACCTCGGGAATGGAGGCCCTGAGGGCACTCCTGCTCAACATCAGTCCCGCCGCCGGCGGCGCGATCCAGGACCGGGCGGCCGGCCGCGCCAACCTGGAGAAGATCGTCAGCTACTTCGAGAACCTCGAAGGGGCGCTGCCTCCGGGCGTGGCGGATCCGGCCGCCCTGGGGCGGGCGATGGCGCTGTACTCCAAAGTCCTCGACGCGGGGGAGTCGGAGGACGTCCAGGCGCTCCGGGACCTGGTGGACGAGGCGGAAGCGTTGGAGAAGACCGTCCCCGAGGGCCATCAGTTCCGGTTCGTGGTCCTCGCGACGCTGGGTGCGGCCTACGGCAGGCTCGCCACCGTCACCGGGGACAACGAACTGCTCCTGCGCGCCCTGCCGTACCTGGAGCAGGGGGTGTCCGGTGTCAAGGAGAGCGGCCTCCCGTTCGCCGACGAGATGACCCTGCCGCACGTGCCGGACCTCGATCTGCTGCGCGCCGCACTCACCGGCGACACGACGCTGTTGCACGACGTCGTCCCCTTGCCCCCGAACGCCTCCACGACGGACCTCCACAACTCCGCTCTCTCTGTGGCCGTGCACTACTCCCTCACCCATGACCCGGCCCTCCTGGACCGGCTGATCGGCGAACTGGAGCGGATCCGTGACCGCGTGCGGGAGGGGAGGGCGCCGCGGATCGCCGCCGAGTCGCTGTGGCAACTGGCCATGGCGTACCGCGAACGCGGGGTCCTCAACCAGGACGTCAAGGACATCAGGGCCCTGGAAGCCGCCAAGGAGGCGCTGACGACGCTCGCCGCCGACGTCCTCCTCCAGTCCGGTGCGGAGCACGGACTGCTGACCGCCCGTTCAGGGTCGAGCAGGGGTGTGCAGGCCGCTCTGTGGGCGGGCTCGCAGGGACGGCTGCACGAGGCCGTGGCCGCTCTGGAACTGGGCCGGGCCCTGGTGCTGCACGCGGCGTCCGCCTCGTCCGCCGTACCCGAACTCCTCGACACGGGCGGGCACCACGATCTCGCCGAGGCGTGGCGGGCGGTCGGCGCGGCCCAGGTCCCCGGGGCGGCCGACGACGACGGCGTACCCGACGAACTGCCGGGCACGCTGCGCCGCCAGGCCCTCGAAGCCCTCGGCTACCGGCGGGAGGGCGGCCTGCCCGGCACGCCCACGCTGAGCGAACTCGCGGACGGGGTCGCGCACAGCGGCGCCGACGCGCTCGTCTACCTGGTCCCCTGCGAGGACGGGGACGCCGGCATCGCGATCGTGGTGAGCCCGGTGCTCGGTGTCGGGCTCTGGGTGCGGCCGCAGTTGTCCGGCGCCGAGAGCGGCCCGCTGGAGCGCTACCTCGACGCCACCGCGGAACGTGACGCCGCGGCACGCGACGGCATGTCACATGACGGCGTGTCACGCGACGGCGGACGAAGCGGCACGTCCGCCGAACAGGCCTGGGAGGAGGCCCTTGAGGCGCTCTGCGACTGGGCCTTCCAGGTGCTGGGCCCCGTGCTCGCGGATCTGGACAAAGGGCTCGCGGCCGACGGCCGGCCGCTCAGGCTCGTCCTGGTGCCGTGCGGCCGGCTCGGCATCGTCCCCTGGCACGCCGCGCGCTACCCGGACGGCGCACCTCACAGGTACGTCTGCGAGACCGACGTGATCAGCTACGCGGCGTCCGGCGGCCAGTTCCTGCGTACGGCGGCCCGCGCACCGCGCGATCCCGCCGCCGCCCCGGTCCTGCTGGCCGACCCGACCCTGGACCTGACGCATGCCGAGGTCGAGGTCATGGCCCTGAGGGACGCCTTCTACGGGCAGGCCCGGATGTGCGGGGGGATCTTCGAGGTGCCCCAGGAGGAGCTGGTCCCCGGCACCCCCGACGACGTCCTCGCGTTCCTCGCCGACGGGGCCTCGCTGCTCCATGTGGCCTCGCACGGATCGGCGGGGACGCGTCCGACGGTCTCGGCCCTGCATCTCGCCGCGCCCGAGTCCACCGGGGACACGCCCGCCGAAGAGGGCGGACCGGAACCGGAACCGGAACCGGAACCGGAACCGGATGCGGGCCTGCTGACGGTGACCCGACTGCTCGACCGGACGACCCCGCAACAGGCGGCAGAGGACGGGCCGTTGGTCGTGCTGAGTGCCTGCCAGACCGATCTGAGCACCCGCGACCACGACGAGGCACTGACCCTCACCACGGCGTTCGTCTCGGGCGGAGCGCGGGACGTCGTCGGATCACGCTGGACGACCGCCGACAGCGCTTCGGCGCTGCTGATGGCGGTGTTCCACCACTACCTGACCGTCGACGGGCTCAGCCCCGTCGACGCGCTCAGGGCCGCGCAGCTGTGGATGCTCGACCCGAACCGCGAGAACCCGGGCTCACTCGGCGGTGAGCTGCTGCGGCAGATGCGGCGACCGGATCTCGCCCGGATCCCGCTCTGGGCCGCGTTCATCCACCAGGGGCATCCGGGCCCGGGCGGAACGAAGCCAAGGGAGAAACCAGGAAGGCCAAGGGAGAAACCAGGAAAGGAAGGGGGAACGGATGAACGACGGTCGTGAGAGTTCGGCCGGCCGGCTGCTCGCCCTGATCGGGGAGCACCGGGCCACCATCCGCGAGGCGCTCGACGACGAACAGCACGCCCTGCTGCTCGCCAGGCTGGCAGCCCTCACCGAAGTGGCGTCCACGGACGACAAGGCGATCCGCAGGGCGCTCCAGGGCGTCCGCCTGGCCCTGTTGCCGCTGCCGCTCGACCATCCGGTGCGCGTCGCGCTGGACTCCGTCCGGCTGGTCGCCGCGCCGCCAGGCCCAACTGCCGTGGCCGGGGCGCGGGAACTGCTGGCGCTGCTGTCGAGCCCGCCGCCGTCACCCGGCCCCGAGGCCACCACCGCGCAGGACCGACTGCTCCTGGCGCAGGCCCTCTCGGCGGAGGAGGCGCGCGCCCGGTGCGGCGGCGCGGCACCGCCTCCCGAGCTGATCAGGCTGCCGGATCCCCAAGGCCGCGACCGCTACCCGGAGTTCCAGTTCACCGCAGGAGGCGGCGACCCGTACGAGGTCGTCCTTGAGGTCAACCGTCTTCTCCTCGCGGACATCGACCCCCGGGGCGCCGCGGCCTGGTGGCTCAGCGGGAACACCTGGCTGGGCGGGACACCTGTGTCGTTCCTCGGCCAACTGCCCGACCAGCGGCTGGTCGGCGCGGCCACCGCGCTGGTGGAGGGGGACTGATGACCGGCCTCTTCCCCATGACCGGGCTGGAACTGCGCCCCGTCCGCCATGTGATCGCGGCCGGCACGGAGTTGTGGCGGGTGCACAACACCAAGTACAGGCCGCACGAGTTCAACCCGAACCTCGCGGACCCCTTCGAGTTCAGGAACGGCAACCGCTTCGACGGCACGCTGCTCGATCCGTACCACTGCCTGTACCTGGCCGACACCCCGACCACGGCCCTCGCCGAAAGCGTGCTGCGCTCCCGGCCCTTCGAACCGTCGGCCGGCAAGCGGCTCATCCCCTACGCCACGGTCTGGCGCCGGTCGCTGAGCGTGCTGCGCACCAGGTGCGAACTGGTCCTGGTCTCCCTGATCGAAGCACCCGATCTGGCCGCCGTCTGCCAGGATTCCACGCTCTTGGAGGACGAGAGGAACTACGTACAGGCGAGGCGCTGGGCGAGCGAGATCCGCGCGCAGGCACCCGACGTCATGGGCCTGATCTGGCAGTCCCGGCACAACCGGCCCCAGCACGCCCTGGTGCTCTTCGGCGACCGGTTCGACCACGGCGACGGCGGGCCGCTGGAGGTGCTGGCGGAGAAGGGGATTCCGGAACTGGACTCGGACGCCGGCATCGACAGGGCGAACCAGCTCCTCGAACCGTTGCGGTCGGAGATCTCGCGGCCGAGGAGGCAGTGACGTCCCGGGGCCGGTGGTCCCGCTTGTCCGTGCGTGATGCGTGAGCGATGGTGAACGCATGGCATCGTCTCTTCCTGATCACGCGTCACTTCTGGCCGAACTCAAGGAAGTCAGACGCGCCGGGCTGGTCCGGCTGCGGGGGCGTGCGCTGCCGGCTCTGGAGTCCGCCGCGGAAGCGGTCACCGGGTCCGCCTCCGCCTCCGACTCTGCGTCCGCCTCTGCGCCTGCCTCCGCCTCTGCGCCTGCGTTTGCGTTTGCGTCCGCGTCCGGAAGTCCGGGTGCAGCCGTCGAGGCGCTGCTGAGGCTCGCCGTGTCGCGCCTGGACGCGGGCACGCTGCGCACCGCCGCCGAGTACACCCTGGGGCTGGCGCAGGGCACCCGGGACTGGCCGGCGTCCTCGCGTCGCACCAGGGCGGCCTCGGTGTACGGGGTGAGCGTCGAGCGTTTCCGCAAGGACCACGAGGTGATGGTCCTCGGGCAGGTCGCCGAACACATCGTGCGGCTGGTGCCGCGGGAGAGCGGGACGCCCCGTACCGGCGAGGACGAGTGGAGCGCCGGCGCGCACCGGTCCGTTCAGGTCCTCGCCGGCGACCGGCAGGTACGGCTCACCCTCCATGTGCACCCCGTGGACCTGCTGCGGGACGTGGACGTGGTCGTCTCCCCGGTCAACGTCCATCTCGCGCTGCCGGAGCCGTACAAGTCCTCGGTCGCCGCGTCGCTGCGCAGGGCGGCCTCCGTGCGCGGCGTGACCGGTGACGTGCTGGACGACCCGCTCCACGACGAACTGCGCAAGTGGGCCGCCCGGCACGGGACCGCGGGACGCGCGGTGCTGCCCGGCACCGTGGCCGCCACCGGCTCGGGGGCCCTGGCCGCACAAGGGGTGCGGCGGATCTACCACGCCGCGATCGCCGTTCCCCGGGCCGGAACCAATGACTACGACGTGCTGCCGGCCGACGTCACCCGGTCGGTGTCCCGGGCCCTCGCGCTGCTGGCCGAGGAGAGCGACCGCCACACGCCGCCGCTGCGCTCCGTGTGCTTCCCTCTGCTCGGCTCGGGGCGCGGCGGGTTGCCGTACCGGGTCAGCCTGGCCGCCGTATGGGCCGCCGTCGAGGCGGAGTTGGCGCGTCGAGCGCCGTGGGACGTCCACTTCGTGGTGCGCGCCCCCGAGGCCGCGGCGCTCGTCGAGCGCATCCCCGCCGGAATATGACCGGCCCGCGACCGATGCCCGCCCCGGCGACGCGCTGGAATGGAGGTACGTCCCTCCGCTCCGTAGGAGAAGAAACCGGGGGCTACGGGGATGCGGAGCGGAGGGATGGACGGTGGGGCCATGGAGTGCGACGCCTGGCCGGTCGCGGAGCTGAACGGCCGAAAGACCGGTATGTGTATTCCGCTTACCTGGCTTACTTGGCTTCCCCGGTTTCCTTGGTTTCCCCGGTTTCCTTGGTTTCCCCGCACGGTGAATTGGCGACGGGAGTCGGAGTATGGGGTTCCGGTAGGTGAATCCGGATGGGCTTGTCAGCGGATTGTCGATGATCTGTGGAACCCCGGAATTGATCATGCCGTCGTGCCATCATGATGCGTTCCTGGAACGGGAGTTGCGTGAGGTGGCCGTCTACGGCCGCCGGGGCGGGGCGGTGGCTCGGACCGAGACGGGGAGTCGGGGGAGTGGACAGATGACGGGGGCCTGTGATCCGCAGCACGCGTGCCCGGTGTGCGCGACCCCGGATCAGCCGGGCGACGTCTGCGCGGTGTGCGGATGGCGGCTCCAGGACGACCCGGTACTGGGGGAGTTGACTGCCCGGGACCTGGAGGCCGCCGGGGTCGCGCTCCTGGCGGCCGAACACGCCTGGGACGTCCGGGCGGCGGCGCTGTCGGCCCGGCACCCGGACGGTGCCGCGCGGGTCGCGGAGGTGACCAGGGGAGGTCCGCCGAGGGCGGACGAGGAAGGGCCACGCGTGGCCGGTGCGTCCGGTGCGTCCGGCTCCCGGATCCGGTCCGGGAGCGGTGGTCTCCTCGATGGCCTTCACCGGGGCCACTTCAAGGAATTGTCGTTCGTGGAATTCACGGCCGACGGGCTCCACATGATCAGGGTGACCGTCGGGGAGGCCGGAATCCCGCTGCGGAACGACGCGGGAAGCATGACATGGCGCTTCGCCGTACCGTCGTTTGATTCCGATGACGACGTGTGCCGTTTTCAGCTCGCGGGAGGAATAGGCACCCTGCCGCCGGTGGACCGCCGGGAATTCGACGCCGCCGTGCTGAAGTGGCTCAGGGCCTGCCTGCCGGCGGTCCCCGATCCCCCGGTCGTCCTGCTGCGGCCCCCGCCCGGCTGGGAGTTGCTGGAGCGTGCGGCCGTCGCCGCGCGGGACGCCTGCGCTCCTCGGGTGGAACTGCGCGCGGACGGCACGGAGCCGGCGGACGGCACGGAGCCGGCGGACGGCACGGAGTCGGCGGACGGCACGGAGTCGGCGGACAGTACGGAATCGGCGGACGGCGCGCCGCGCCGTCGTACGACAGCCGACGCGGTACGGCGTCTCGTGCGTACCCTGCCGCTCCTGGCCGACCACACGCTGCTGCTGGCCAGGTACGACCGTGACACCGGCGCCGTGCGTCCCCACAGCCACGTGCTCTTCCCCGCGGGACTCCGGCTCCGTTCCGGCGAGACGGAGACCGCCGAGGTCACCGTGCACGGCGGAGTGAGCGACCGCGACGCCCTGTACCTTCCGGTGCTGGCCGGCGTACCCGGCCTCGACGGGGCCGGTGCCCCGGCCGTGAGCGTCCACCGGGTCGAACTCGGGGCGCTGGAACAGGCCCGGCTGACCTTCGCGCTGCGCGGACCGGGAGAGGTGGACCTCGTCGCTCCCGCTGCCCGCGCGTCCGGAGGGCACACGGACCCGGCCGCCGTCGACGTGCCCGGTCTGCTCTCCTCCCTGCCGCGGCGGATCGCGCCGCCGCCACGGCTGGAACTGTTCTTCACCGTCGAGCTGAGCGGCGCCGACCGGAGCGAGACCGAGGAGCGCCTCACCTTCGTGCGGGACGTCGTCGGCCTGCTGGCCCGGCGGGATCGCGCGGGCACCGCGATCCGGGCCGGAGCCGTCGGCCACTACGACCACACCGTCTACGAGAGCGCCTGGGCCGAGGAGGGCATCCTGCTCCAGCCCCCCGTCTCCCCACGGCCGCCCGCCGAGCTGGCGGCCGTCCTGGACGGCTGGTCGCACGCCCGGCGGCGGCAGGACGCCGTGTCGTCCCTGGAGGACGCGCTGCGGGAAGTGGCCCGGCTCGCCTCCGAGAGCCGCCGCGCCGCCGAGGGCCGGTATGCCTCTGAGGGGCGGCCCGCCGCCGGGGGCCGGCCCGCCGCCGGGGGCCAGGGCGCCGCCTTCGCGGCCAAGGGCGCCTTCGACGGCCGGGGCGCTTTTGAGGCCCGGGGTGCCTTCGACGGCCGCGGCGCCTCCGACGTGCACAGGGTGGTCCTGGTCGTCGCCCGCCGTCCGCCCGCGCCGGCCCGCCAGCACGGCGTCGTCCCGGCCTGTCCGCACGGCGTGGACTGGCGGACGGCGCGCGGGCGGCTGCGCTCCGACGGCTTCCGGGTGATGACCCGGGTGGATCCCCCGGCCGGCCCGCCACCTGCGGATCTTGCGGCCCGGGACGCCCGGCGTTACGCCGACGAGGTCTGGCAGGACCTCGGCGGCGACGGCGTCTTCCGCCCGGACGCCGACTCGGCGGCAGCCGTGGTCCGCAGCCTCGCCCCGCCCTGGCGGGTGGACGGCCCGGACTGCCGTCTCGCCTTCGCCGTCCCGCTCGTGTGACACCGTCCCGCGTTCCCGGTACGAGGAGAGTTCATGTCCGACCTGTACGACCCGAACAAGCCGAACAAGCCGAACAAGAAGGAGTCCGGCGGCCCGGAGCCGGACCCCACGAGCGCGCCCCCCGGAGGCGGCCGTCCGCCGCGCATGCCGCCGGGGCCGCCGCCCGCGCCGGGAGCGGGCGACGCCCCGGAGCCCATGCCGGTACCGGACGCCGTGGCGGTGCCGGAGCCCGAGCGGATCCCGTCCGCCGGCCAGGCGAACGGGACGGCCGCGGACCGCATGAGAATCGGGCTGTGGGGCGCGCCCCGCTCGGGCAAGACGACCTATCTGGCCGCCCTGCCGATCGCCGCGATGCAGTACCAGCGGCACAACGACGGCAGCTGGAACATCGCCGGCATGACGAAGGAGGCCATCGACTTCCTCGCCCAGGGGATGGACCTGCTGACCCGGCAGCGGGCCTTCCCCCCGGCCAGCATGGGCGTCCAGGGCATGGCCTGGTCCGTCGAGGGGCCGGAGAAGAAGGGAATGCTGGGAGTGCGGACCCGGCGGCCCAGCTTCGTGCTGGAGATCCAGGACGTGGCCGGGGAGGTGTTCCGGCACGATCATCCCCAGCAGCCCCAACTCGTCGGCCATCTCGCACGGTCCCACGGGCTGATCTACCTCTTCGACCCGGTCGGTGACGCCGAAGAGGCCACCGAGAGCTTCACCTACCTCCAGGCGACCCTGAACCAGCTGACCGCGAAGGTCCGGGACCGGGGCGAACTCGTCGGCGGCAGGCTTCCGCACCATGTGTCCGTCTGCATAGCCAAGTTCGACCACCCGGACATCTTCCGGCCCGCGGTGGAGGCGGGCTGGGTCGTCCAGGACACGGTGGGCTCACAGCTTCCCCGCGTGCCCCGCGAAAGGAGCGAGGAGTTCTTCCAGTGGATGTGCGAGGAGTTCCGCGGCTACAACGCCCGGCTGGTCCGCGACGCCCTGTACTCCCACTTCGACCCCCGGCGCATCTCCTACTACGCGGCCTCCGCCGTCGGCTTCCGGCTGAACCCGCAGCACGTGTTCGACTACGGCGACTACGTCCAGCCGGTCTCGGTGGACGGGACACTGCGCATCCGCACCTCCCCGGTGCCGATCAACGTCCTGGAACCGCTGATCGACCTGGAGGACCGGATCTACCGGGACCGCGGCCGGGACCGCGGCCGGGATCGTGTCCGGGGCGGGCGGCTCGGAGGGAAGCGACGGTGAAGGAGGGCCTCGGAGAGGGACGACTGACCGCCCACTGGGCGGTGCTGGGCAAGCATCCGGGGCAGACCATGGGCTACGAGGTGCTGCGGAGCAGCCTTCCCGGCGACCGGGCGGGCACCTACCTCTGGAAGGCCTCCGCCACCGGCGCGCCCGGCGGCCGGGACCCGCTGGGCGAACTGCCGTGGCGGGTGTTCCTCGGCGGGACGGACGCGCGTCCGGAACCCGTCTGCGCTTGCGTCGAGACCACGTGGGACGGGGCGACCGACGGCACCGGCGCCCCCAGTTACACCTGGAGGCTGACCCTGCTGGACTGGGCGGAGGCGGGCCGCGCCGCCCTGACCTGGTCCGGGATCGACCGTGCGCTGCTGTCGGATCCGCCGGCTCTTCCTGGCGACGCCGTACCCGTGAGTGTCGCCGTACCGCGCACGGATCCCGCTGAACTCGCCGAACTGATCGACCAGTTGGGCTTCGACTGGGCTCTCGGCGTGGCCGCGCTGCTGCTCGCCGACCGGCAGGTGGCGATCACACCGGGACCGGGCGGGGCCCTGCCGGACGTCTCCGGCCGCGTCCGCGTGCTCGACGCCGTCTGCTCCCTGCTGCCGTACGCATGCCGGGCCTGGCTCAGCGCCGCGACCTGGACCGGGCAGGCGCAGCACGACCTGAGGCTGTTCTTCGCGTCCGCGGCACGCACGGGGCAGATCGAGGCGGTGCTCGGCGCGAGCCCGCCGGACGAGCCGCGGGACGAGACCGCCCGGGTCTATCTGCACCGGCTCCGCAGGCTGCGGGCGAAGACCGGTGACACCACCGCGATCGTGGAGTACCTGCTGACGGCCACGGAACCGGTCACGGCCCCACGCCCCGGGCAGGCGCTGCGGGTTCTGCGCGAGGCCGACCTGCTGGACACCGTGGCCGAGGAGATCCGGTCGGGCGGAGGCGAGACCGAGGACGTCGGGCGGGTCCTGGGACGGTATCCGGCCGCGTCGCTGGACGAACGCCGGCTGCGCGTCCTGACCCTCTTCCTGGTCGAAAGCGCGGACAAGGGCGACCGGGGCGCAGGGCGCCTGCTGGGGGAGCACTGGACCGAGCGCGCCGGACTCCTGCTCGTCCAGGAGGTCCTGGCCGCCGCGGCCCCGGCCGAGTCCTTCGAACGGGCGAAGCGGTATCTGGGCGTCATCCACACCGCCGTCGAGGCCCACCGTCCCGGCAGCTTCGACGAGGTGTTCGACTCCCTGGTCGAGGCTCCGGAACTGACGCCCGAATGGACCGGGACGCTCATCTACATGGCGGACAACGAGTGGGGCCGCAGCACCGGCACGGCGGACCGCCTCGTCGTGAGCCGGCCCGCCGTCGGCAAGGCATGGCGCAGGTGCCTGCTGGATCACCAGGACCGCAGCCTGGCACCGCTCCACCGCCTGGTGCAGCGGGCACGGGACGACACCGTCGCCGACGCCACCCCCGGCTGGCTGCGTTTCGCGGCCGTGCTGTTCGGCGATTCCCAGGCCCAGGCCCCGGCCACCGCCACCGACGCGGCCGACTTCGCCAGGGCCGTCGAGGGAGGCTGGCGGGTCAGCCTGGAGATCGCCCAGGCGCAGGGGCGGCCGGAGGTGCTCGGCCCCATGTGGCCGGGGCTCTGGAGTGCCGCGTACGCGTACACCGAGCGGGGACTGAGGGAAGCCGTGGAGCGGCTCGTCCCGGCGCGGGAACCGCAGCCGTCCGGGGGCGTCGCGGCCGACGCCGACCTCTTCTGCGCGGGGGTCCGAGGCGGAGCCACGCCGGGGATGCCTCGGCTGGAACGGCTCACCACGGAAGAGGAGTTGGAGGAGTACGCGTCTCATCTGTACCGCCGGATCCAGTCCGACGGAGAACTGAGGAGACTGGCGGCCGAGGCCCTGCTGGGCGGGAAGCCGTCCCCCCACACATGGTGGGTGATCGAGCGGCTGAACCACGCGCTGCCGGACACCTTCCTGCGTGACCTGTGCCAGGAACTGCACCGGCGGCTCACCGGAGGGGCCAGGCCCCTCAACGACCTCGAAGTCCCCGAGTACCTCATGGAGGAGCTGGCGAAGCGGTACGACCTGAGATGGCTGCGCCCGGTCCATGCCTTCCGGAAGGCGGTGAGGGACCAGGCGCCGCACCCGGAGTTGGCCCGGATCATTCTGGAATCTCGCGGACAGGGCGGGATCCCCGCACTGCTGCGGGAGGCGATCGCCGTGTGGACACGCGAGTGGGGACCGTACAGCCTGGAGCAGGTCGCCCTGCACATGGACGCCCTGGCGACGGGCATGCCGGGGCTGGAACTGTGCGTGGCCGTCGCACGCGGAGACGGAGAACTGCGTGAGCTGCTGATGCGGCACAGCGAGGCCCAGCAGGCCCGGCACGAATGGATCCTGGCGAAACTGCGGCGTCGGCCCGAACCGCCGGACGCGGCGCCCGGGACCGGGGCGGAGCGCCAGGGTGTCTTCAGGAAGTTGCGCGGGCGGATTCCGGGGGGATCCGGATGACGACTCCCCCCGCTTCCCACGCCATCGCCATCGATCTGGGTACACGCTTCCTCCGGGTCGCGCGGACCGGCCCCGACGGGACACCGGAGCTGGTGGAGCTGCCCGGGACGGTGCCCGGAGAGGGGCTGCCCACCCCGGCCGGGGTCAGCGGTGACCGCGGGGCCGCGCTGAGAATGGCGTACACCAGGTACCGGGAGCAGTGCGGTACGCCCGGGAAGGTGGTGCTCGTCGTCCCGCCGCAGGAGAGGGCCGTACTGGCGCGGGAGTGGGCGGTACCGCCGCAGGGGCGGGTCGTACCGCCCGGGGACGGCGGGATGCCGCGGCCCCGGCTGCTGGACACCCCGCACGCGGTGCTGGCCCTGCTGCGGCACGCGGGCACCCGCCTCACGCCCCGCCTGCTGGTGTGCGACCTGGGCGCCTCGGCGGCCGAGGTCACGGAGTGCGCCGTCGCCGGCGGGTCCGTGGCCGACGGGTCCATGACCGGCGGGTCCGTGGCCGACGGGTCCATGACCGGCGGGTTCGTGGCCGGCGGGTCCGTGCCCGGCAGGTCCGTGTCTGACGGGTTCGTGGCCGTGGTCCGGGTCGCCCGGTACGCACCCGCCGACGACGGCTACGGCGCGGCGTTCGACGCGGCCGTGCTCGCCGGGGCGGGATTGCCGGACGACGACCCCGACGTGCTGCGCGAACTCGGCCGGGCCAGGGCGAGGAACGCCCGGCGCATCGAGGTCGCTCTGGACCGGATGGCGGCCCGCCCCGACCGGGCCGACCGGTTCGCGGACACGGTGGTCCACGAGGTGGCCGGCCGGGAGATCACCGCCGGGCTGGTGCACCGGGCGCTGACCGGCCTCACGGACGGCCTCGACCGGGCCCTGGACGGGCTCACGGGCGGCACGCCGGGAGTCGGGGCCACCGGCCAGGACCCGTCCCGCACACCGGTGATCGCGGTGGGGGGTCCTGCCCGGTCCGGGGCGCTCCTGCGGCATCTGACCGGGCGTCTGGGCCGGTCCGTCCCGGTGCCCGGCGGCACGGACCCCGCGCTGGCCGCGGTGTTCGGGGCCGCCCTGGTCGCCGGAGGTCACATCGACCCGGCCGACCGCTATCCGCACGCCGTGGCGGTGCGCGTCCACCGGACCGTGGTGGGACGGCCCCGGGACGGGGAACTCCTGGTCAGCCCGCCCGGCACGCTGGAGCCGGGCGGAGCGACCGTGTTCGCCGAGGCCGGCGGGGAGCGGGTGCGGGTGCGGACCGGACCCGCCGACGGGACCGGCGGGACCGGCGGACGCGACGTCCGGATCCTGGTCCGTGCGGCCGGGACGGGCGACGCCGCCCCGGTCGGCGTGGTGCGCGTCCCTGTGTCCGGCGAGGGTGTGCGCTTCCACCTCGGCGTGCGTCTCGCCGCCGACGGCACGGCCCGCCTCGTCCTGCAACCGCTCGGCCGCGGCGGCCGGTCCAGCGAACGCCGCGGCCTGTCCGGCGGGCGCAGCGGCCGGTCCGGCGAGCAGGCGGCCGAGGACCGCGTGCTCGCGCATCCGCCGCCCGAGGAGTTCCCGCTGGGCGTCCTGCCGATCGATCTCCGGTCCGATTCCCCGGCCGATCCTCCGTCCGATTTCCCGCCCGATTCCCCGTCCAACTCCCCGTCAGACCCCACGCACGACAGTGAGGGAGCACGTACGTGAAGCGATCCGCCTGGTCACCGCGCGCGGTGACCGTGCTGCGGCGGGGGGCCGCCGTGGCCGCCGCCGCCCTGCTGGCCGTCCTGCCCGCGAGCGCCGTTCCCGCGACCGCCGTCCCGGCGTCGACCGCCGCCGGGACGGCGCCGGCCCGGGACGAGATCTACCGGGAACTCGGCGTGGCCGATCAGCCGGTCGACTATGTCGTCCTGGTGGACACCTCTGGTTCGATGGCCGCCAAAGGCCGTTACAGCACGGTGCGTTCGACCCTGCGCACCTTCCTGGGCGGGCTGTCCCGCGCCGACCACGTAGCCCTGATCACCTTCGACGACCGCCCCGAGGAGCGCTACATCGGAGCGGCCGGCGACGCGGCGAAGATCGTCTCCCGGCTGCCCAAGGCACCCGACCCGTCCGGGGGGACCGACCTCGGGGCCGCTGTGGACCAGGCGCTGCGCGAACTCGAACGGACGGACGCCGCGGACGTCGCCTCCGTGGTCCTGCTGACCGACGGCCGACACGATCCGCCCCGGGGGTCCCGCTACCCCAGGTCCTCCGGCGCCCCCTGGGACAAGCTGCGCCAGAGGGCCCAGGCTCTCTCCAGGCGCACCGAACTCGCCGGTTACGCACTGCCGTTGGGGAGCGGTGCGACCGGTGCGGACCTGCTCGGGAAGGTCGTGCAGGACACGGTCGTCCTGCGGCCGGACAGCATCCAGGACCTCAGTGCCTATCTGGAGCGGGCCGGGGACAGCACCCGGGCCCGGTCGGCGGCGCGTCTGCTCGCCACGGACACGGGGAAAGGCGTGACGGCGTCGTGGACGGACACCGGTGTCCGCGACCTCACCGACGGCTCCGCCACCGCCTCCGTCACCTTCCGGTCGGCCACCCGGCACGTGCCGCTGACGGTGAGCGGTGTGCGGGTCTCGGCGGACGGGGTCCGGGTCGGCGTCACCGGGGTGCCGGGCCGGCTGACCCTGAAACCGGGCGAGTCCCGGAAGTACACCGTCCGGCTGGACGGGGGCCCTCGGGCGAGTGGGCTGCCCTACCGCCGGACCGAGGACGCCGGGGCCGCGTTGCGGGTGTCCGGCACGGTGTCCTCCACGTGGCAGCGGGCGCTCACCCCCGACGTGGACCTGAAGATTCCGGACGGGGTCGGCGTCACCGGCGATCCCATGGCGGTGCGGGCCGAGGTCGGCTCGGCGTACTTCCTGCCGTCCGTGTTCGTGGCGCTCGCGGCGGCCCTGGTGCTCGGGTGGCTGTGGTGGCGAAGCGTCAACCGGCCCCCGCTGCAAGGGGTGTTGACGGCGGTTCCCGTGTTCGGCGTGGAGATCCCGGACCGCATCGCCCTTGCCGGGAGGCGGGTGGGGTTCCGGTCCCGCGGAGGCGGGCAGGGCACCGTGCACGGCCGACGCCGCAGGACGGCCGACGGGCCCCGCGTCGATCTGCTGATCCGCTACACGCCGGCCGGCGCGTCCGGACGACCGGACCTGGTGACCTGCGGGCCGGGCGGCCAAGTCGTCCTGGGCGGCCTGTCCTTCACCCACTTCCCGAACGAACCGGCCTCCGGCCCTGGCGCCGGAACTGCCCCCGGCGTTGACGCTGGTCCCGGCGTCGGCTTTGGCCCCGGCCCTGGGCCCAGCCCCGGCTTTGGCCCCGGCCCTGGGCCCAGCCCCGGCTTTGGCCCCGGCCCTGGGCCCAGCCCCGGCTTTGGCCCCGGCCCTGGTCCCGGCGCCGGCTTTGGCCCCGGCCCTGGGCCCAGCCCCGGCTTTGGCCTTGGCGCTGGCCCTCGCCCCGGGACCGGTCCCGGCCCTGGCTTTGGAGCTGCCCCCGCCCCCGGACCCGCCCATCCCGGCCCCAACCCCAACCCCAACCCCCATCCCGGCCCCAACCCCAACCCCAACCCCGGTCCCGGCCCCGCCGCCCCAGGCACCGGGTGGTCCTGATGCCCGCTGCTCAGCCCCTGCTCAACGTGGCGGCCACGCACGTCGGTACCCGGGTGCTCGGGCCCGGGACCCGGTCGGTGGTGTGGGTGCAGGGGTGCCCGTTCCGCTGCGCCGGGTGCGTCGCACCGGAGTGGATTCCCGATCGCCCCGCGCGGCAGGCCGACCCCGGGGAGCTGGCGGCCGAACTGCTCGCCGATCCCCGGGTCACCGGCCTGACCCTGTCGGGAGGCGAGCCGATGCAGCAGGCTGCCGGGCTGGCCGCGCTGGTCCGGCGGGCGCGGGAGATCCGGGACGTCTCCGTGATCTGCTTCACCGGCCACCGGCTGGAACGGCTGCTGGCCCGGCGCCTGTCGAAGGGCGTACCGGACCTGCTCGCCGTCGTCGACGTGCTGATCGACGGACAGTACGTGGCCGGGCTGAACGACGGGCGCGGCCTGCGCGGCAGCACCAACCAGCGGATCCACCATCTCACCCGGCGGCTGGCGGACAGCGGCTACGACTTCGCGCACCGGGCCCGCGACGCCGAGATCGCCGTCAACGGCCCGGAGACGCTGCTCATAGGAGTGGCGCCGCGAGGCTTCTCCGCGGTGTTCGACACAGCCGTCGACAAGGTGCGCACCGGTATGCGCGAGGCGGACACCGGCAGTCCGGGTCCAGGAGAGGAAGGACGGTCATGAGCTGCAGGAAACGCATTCAGGTGGACCAGTCGGACTGGTACCGCCTGCAACAGAGGGCGCGCCAGCTGCGGGAGGTCAACCGGGACATCCCACGGCTGTTCGCCGATGTCCGGGCACAGACCCAGGCCGAGATCGACCGGGCGTTCACCTCCGTGACGGAACGCCAGCGCCGCCAGCAGAAGGCGGTCGACAAGCTGAGCGAGCAGACCCGCCGCCTGGAGGCCGAGACCACCAACCGGCTGCGCGAACAGGCCGACCGCCTGCGCCAGGAACTGCGGGAGACGGCCGGCCGGATCGAGCAGGACACCCGGCAACGGCTCGAAGAGCAGCGCAGGGAGACCGAGCGCGCCATCGCCGCCGAGCGGGCTCAGCGCCGCGCGGAGATCACCGAGCTGGCGGGGAGGATCGACGAACTCGAACAGGACCGGGCGCGCGCCGAGGCCACCGTACGGACCTGGCTGGCGGACGCCCGCACCATGGCCGGGATGATCGACGGGGAGTTGCCCCACGACCGGTACGCGCCGGGCCGGCTGGACCGGCTGCGCCGCCGGCTCACCACCGCCGAGGAGACCGCCGTGGCCGGCCGCTTCGACGCCGCTCTGGCCGTGGCGCAGGAGGCCTTCCACGAGCTGAGCGATCTGCGGGTGGACATCGAGCAGCGGGAGTTCGAGCGCTGCCTGGCCCAGAAGGAGGCGGTCGAGGCCCTGGTGCGGCTGGAGGCCGTCGCCGAGGAGAACCGGCAGCGTCCCGTCGTGGGACCGGATGCCGAGGTCATCGACGGTTACGTGCTCGATGTCGCGCACTGGTCCGAGGGCGAGTACGACCGGGTACGGCAGGAGACCGCGCAGGCGCTCGCCCGCGCCCGTGATCCGCAGACCGACACGGTGGATCTGCGCGGCCTGCGCGACGAGGAGGCGCCCCGGCTCGAACGGAGCCTGGGCGACGCCGTCGAGAGGGCCGGGATGCGCCAGCTCACCTCGCAGATGAGGGTGAACCTGGCCGACGTCGTGGCCGAGACACTCACCGAGATCGGCTCCTACGACCTTGTGGAGAAGGAGTCCGGATACGTCGGCGGCGATCCGCGGGGAGCGTTCCGCGCCCGGCTTCGCAACGAGGCGAGCGGCAACGAGATCACGGTCGAGATCGAGCAGGCCGACAAGGACTCGGACCAGTGCGTGATCCGCGTGGTCTCCCACGACTACGACACCACCTCCGAGGCCGAACTGCGGGACCGGGCCGACGCGGTGTACCAGGCGCTGCGGGAGCAGGGCGTGCCCGTCGGGCTGGTCGCGTCGACGCCCGTCGCCGAGCCCCACCCCCCGGTCCTGCCGACTCCCGGCACCGGGGTACGACCGGGTACCGCGGGCCCGTCGGTCCCCTCGCCCGGGGAGCGGCCACGGCACCCGGCAGGCCCGGAAAGCCCCGGCACATGAACAGGACGCCGACGAAGCACACCCCTCCTCCCCGTCCACCGGGGACGGAGCGCCTGGACCCGGCGGCCGTCCGCACCGGCGAACCCTTCACCGTCCTGCACGGGCCCGGTGTGGGCGACGTCTTCGTCGACAGCACCGCCCAGGTGTGCTCCATGGAGCAGGCGCTCTGGCGCATGCTGCGAGCCGCCGGGTTCGAGCGGATCGTCTTCAGCACCCTGCACAACCCGGTCTACTTCCGGGACAGGGCGTCACGCGACCTGTCCCGCCGGCCGGCCGGCCGTACGACGGAGACGCCCGGCCGCCGCGGCCCGCGCACCATGCGGCACACGAGTCTGAAAGGGCCCCTCGGCGCCAATCAACTGCTGGGTGCCGCACCCCGGTCCGCCACGGACCCCGCCCCGGACCGGAACCGGAACCTGGACCGGGTCCCGGACGTGGACCTGGACCGAGGAGCCGGTGCGGCCCGCGCGTCCGGGATCGCCGATCCGCTCGGGGTGATGACCCTCGCCGCTCATCTCCGCGACGCGAAACACCGTACGGCCGTGGTCTTCCCGCACGCGGACGAGCTGCTGGTCCACAACCGGGCCGGGCGGCAACTGGCCGGAGCCATGGCCGAGTGGGCGTCCGACACCGTCGAGGGGAACCAGTGGATCCTCGTGTTCCGCAGACTCTCCCTGAACCGGGTGGCCGAATTCCTGGCCGGTCTCAGAAGCTATCCGCAGCTGGAGGCCTTCGTGAACGAACGGCTGGATGAGCCGGGCCGCGGCGGCATCCTCCGGGTCGGACTTCCCGAGGCGGCGGAACTGGAGCGCCTGGTGCACTCGGTACGACTGCGCAAGGGGCTGCGACTGGAGTGGCAGGACCTGGACCGCGTGGTCCGGGCGATGACCGGCCGACCCGAGACGGCCCGCGTCTGGAGTGAGCGCCTCGATCAACTGCGGGCGGAGCAGACGCCGTTGAATCACCATTCGGTCCGCAAGTGGGTGGGAGGAGCCGTGTCCGACGAACGCACACCCTGGGAGCGACTTGCCGCGATGCCCGGTACGGAGGCACTGGTGCGGCGTTTCGAGAACATACGGGCCGAGATGGCGGCGACCGAGGAGCTGCGCGCCCGCGGGCTGGCCGCCGGCGGTGAACCGCCCGCCGGGCACCTGGTGTTCACCGGCAATCCCGGGACCGGGAAGACGACGGTGGCCCGGCTGGTCGGCGAGATGTACCGGGACCTGGCCGTGCTGAGCCGTGGCCACTGCGTGGAGGCGAAGGTCAGCGACCTGATCGCCGGTTACGTCGGCCAGACCGCGATACAGACCGACGCGGTGGTGGACCGGGCGCTGGACGGTGTGCTGTTCATCGACGAGGCGTACGCGCTCAGCGACCAGAGCGACGGCTTCGGCGACGAGGCCATCCAGACACTGCTCAAGCGCATGGAGGACGACCGTGGCCGCCTGGTGGTCATCGTGGCCGGCTACCCGGACAAGATGAAGGAGTTCCTTGAGGCGAACGTCGGTTTCCAGAGCAGGTTCCCGCATGTCGTCGAGTTCCCCGACTACGACCCGGACACCCTGAACAAGATCCTGCTGAACCGCCTGGCCGAGCACGGCCTGCGCCCCGCGGACGAGACGGCACAGGCGCTGCGGCAGATCGTGGAGGGCATGTACGGCTCCCGTGACGAGGGCTTCGGCAACGCCCGGGAGATGCGCACCCTCGCCGACGCGCTCCGCACCCCGTGGGCCGTGCGCGTCGGACGGGACGTGGAACAGCCCGTCATCGTCGACGACATCCCCACGAGGTACCGGGAGCATCTGCCACGCCCGGTGCCCGAACTCGCCGAACTCTTCGCCGAACTCGACCGGTACGTCGGCCTCGGGCCGGTGCGCGGGGAGCTGGAAGGACTCGCGAACCGGCTGAGGATGCGCCAGGAACGCGGCAAGGAGGCATTCGCCCCGCCCCACCTGCTGTTCACCGGTCCTCCGGGCACCGGCAAGACCACGGTGGCCCGGCTGGTCGGCAAGCTGTTCCGCGGACTCGGGCTCCTGCGCAAGGGGCATGTCGTGGAGGTGACCCGCACCGACCTGGTGGCCGAGTACGTGGGGCAGACCGCGCGCAGGGTCCGCGAGGAGGTCGAACGGGCGCTGGACGGCGTGCTGTTCATCGACGAGGCCTACAGCCTGGTCCGGGACACCGGGGGACAGGGGGGTTTCGGCGCGGAGGCCGTGGACACCCTGCTCCGTGAAATGGAGCACCACCGCGGCCGGCTGGTGGTGATCGCGGCCGGATATCCCGAGGAGATGGAGGAGTTGCTCACCTTCAACTCGGGGCTGCCGTCACGGTTCACCGCCACCGTGCCCTTCCCCGGCTACGCCCTGGACGATCTGGTGGAGATCCTCCGCCGGCGGGCCGCCGAGGCCGGCTGCACCCTCGGCCCCGGGACCGCGGAACGCGCCGGGCTGTGGCTCGGGGAGACCCGGAAGGCCCGTCCGACCTCGTTCGGCAACGCCCGGGAGGTGCGCAAGCTGCTGGACCTCATGGAGGACCGCAAGGCGACGCGGTGGAACCGGGGTGAGAAGGACTTCGCGTATCTGCCCGAGGACGTGCCGGATCCACCCGCCGGTCAGGGCTGGACGTCGGCCGGTCGGGGCTGAGCGCCGGCCGGTCAGGCTGAACGCCCGCCGGTCAGGGTCACGCGCCCGCCAGGGCTGAACGCCGGCCGGTCGGGGCCACGCGCCCGCCAGGGCCGTACGCCGGTCAGGGTTGAACGCCGGTGATCTTCGTCCCGCCGTCCTCCTCCGCACCCTGGCGGTCCGTCAGGGTGCGGCTCAGGACCTGATCCGCTTCGACGAGCCGCTGCTCGATGGCCCGGGTCAGGTCCTCCACGTCCTCCAGGGTGAGGCCCTGCCCCGGCACCGGGCCGGTGTCCGCACCGGCGGCTGCCCGCAGAGCCGTCGTCAGCTCCCGGTCGGCCTGGGCGTAGCGGGTCAGGGACGCGAACACCTTGTCCTGCTTCGCCTGTACGAGCTTCAGCCGGTCCTGGTCGGCGGCGAGCCGGCGGGAACCCTCGTTCAGCCTGCGCTCCGTGGCCGTCAGCGCCTCCTGCGCCGCCGCGGCCCGCTCCAGGGTCTGCCGGGTCGACGGCTCCAGCACGGCGAGCTGCCGCTCGGTGAGCCGCAGCAGGTCGCCGGCCGCGGTGCGCAAGTCCCGGTCGACCGCCCCGGGGTCCCGGTCGCGCAGCTCCCGCAGCCGGGTGTCGACGGTCTCCCGTTGCGCCTGCAGCTCGTCCAGTTCCGCCACCAGCCGTTCCAACCGCCGGAGTTCGCCGACCTGTTGCCGCAGCTCCTCGTGTTCCGCCAGGCGGCGGCGCAGCTCGTCCTCCTTCGCCGCCAGCTCCTCCAGCGCCGCCCGTTGCGACGCCACCCGCTCGGCCGCCGCGGTGAGTTCGTCCATCAGGTCCGTGGTGCGCCGGCCCACTCCCTCGCCCGGCCGGGCCGCCTCCAGCAGTCCGGGCAGCGCCGCCGCGAGGTCACGGGCGTCCGTCAGCGCGTCGTCCAGCGCGTACAGGGCGTTCAGGGCGTCGGCCCCGTCGGCGTCGGCGTCGGGCGTGCCGTCACCGGAGACAGGGGCCGGCCGGTCGAGGGTGTCGGCGGCCCACCGGACGGCGCATCCCAGCACACGCAGTGCCGTCTCCCGGTCGGTGCGCCCGGAGTCCGCCAGCGCGTCCCCGATCTCCCGCCTGCTGTCGCGCACGGTGTCCCCTCCTGGGATCCTCGGCGGGGCCGCTCGGCGACCCGGGCCGTCCTGGCCGCCGGCGTATCGCCGGCGGCTCGCTCCGTAACTCCCCGGATTCCGCCCCGAGTTCAGCACCGAGCGCTCAGCGCGGGTCCTGGATCAGCGAGAACGGCGCCCCCTCCGGGTCCGCCACCGTCGCGACCCGCCCGTGCGGGCTGTCCTGCGGCGGCGTCAGGATCCGGCCGCCCAGCTCGGTGACCTGCCGCACCGCCGCGTCGGTGTCCTCGACCTGGAAGTAGGTCAGCCAGTGCGAACCCCGGTCCCGGGGCAGCGCGTGACCCACACCGTGCAGGCCGGCCACCGGGCGCCCCTCGACCTGGAGGGTGACGTGGTCGAAGTCGGCGGAGACCACCGGTTCCTCCGCGTACCCGAACACCGTCTCGTAGAACTTGGCGACGCTGACGGTCTCGTACGTCAGCAGCTCGTTCCAGGCGGGTGTGCCGGGCACGCCGCTGAGGGCCGTGCCGGGGTGGGCGGCTCCCTGCCAGATGCCGAACACCGCCCCCGAGGGATCGGAGGCGATGGCCATCCGCCCGGCGTCGGGCTCGTCCAGCGGGCCGACGGCCACCGTGCCCCCGCACAGCCGCACCTGATCGGCCGTCTGGTCCACGTCGTCCGAGGCGAGGTAGGGCGTCCAGGCGACCGGCAGCCGCAGGTCCGGGGGCAGCCGGCCGATGCCCGCGACCTCGCGCCCGTCCAGCAGGGCCCGCACATAGGGGCCGAGTTCCTGCGGGCCGGGTCCGAACTCCCAGCCGAACAGCCCCCGGTAGAACTCCTTGGTGTCGTCAAGGCCGTGCACCATCAGGGTCGCCCAGCAGGGCGTGCCGGGCGCGCGTCGCGCGTGCGGGCCTGCCGGCTCCCGTGCCTCGGTCATCGATCACTCTCTCCCCGGCCCCTCACGGTGGCCGTGTCGCATCCGCTCCCCGTACCGGACGTGCCGCCGGCGCGTCCACGTCCGCGCCGGTACCCGCATCCTCCGCCGTGTCACACGCCATGCCGAGGCGCCGCTCGGCATCTCTCGATCTCTCGATCTCTCGGAAGGATGTCCGATCTGCCGCCTCTCGCCGCTTCCGGAAGCTGGACGGCGGGTGTCGGTCAGTCGTACAGCGCGTGCCCGATCCCGTACGCGTGGTGATCGAGCGGGTCCGGCCGAGCAGAGTAGCGGGACCTGGACGCCGGGGCCACCCCTGGCGTATGGATGGACGCCATGACAGCCATCATCACCGCGTCCGAACTCGCCCACGACCTCACCGGAGAGCGTCCGCCCGTCCTGCTGGACGTCCGCTGGCAGTTGACCGCGGCGAAGGCCGCGGGCGCCCCCGCCTTCGACGGCCGCGCCGAGTACGCGGCCGGTCACATCCCCGGCGCGGTCTTCGTCGACCTGGACGGGGAACTCGCCTCGGCTCCGGGCGCGCGGGGCAGGCATCCGCTGCCGGACCTCGCCGGGTTCGGCGCGGCCATGCGCCGCGCGGGCGTGTCGGCCGACCGGCCGGTCGTCGTCTACGACGGCGGACAGGGCTGGGCCGCCGCGCGCGCGTGGTGGCTGCTGCGCTGGACGGGTCACCCGGACGTGCGGGTCCTCGACGGCGGGCTGACGGCGTGGGAGGGCGCGCTGTCGACGCAGGCACCGGCACCGGCCGAGGGCGACTTCGAACCGGCGCCGGGCGCCACCGAGTTGCTCGACGCGGACGGGGCCGCCGCCCTGGCCCGCTCGGGCGTGCTGCTGGACGCGCGCGCGGGGGAGCGGTACCGCGGCGAGGTGGAGCCGATCGACCGGGTCGGCGGGCACATCCCGGGCGCGGTGTCGGCGCCGACGACGGAGAACGTGGGCCCGGACGGGCGCTTCCTGCCGGCCGCCGACCTGAGGGACCGCTTCAAGGCACTCGGCGTGTCCGGGGAGGCGCCGGTGGGCGTGTACTGCGGCTCGGGCGTCTCGGCCGCGCACGAGGCGCTGGCCCTCGCGGTCGCGGGCATCCCGGCGGCCCTGTACGTCGGTTCCTGGTCGGAGTGGTCCGCCGACCCCTCCCGCCCGGTCGTGGTGGGCCCGGATCCCCAGTAGCCGGGACCCGCCGTAGCCGGCAGCGGCCCGACCGGCGGTGGGCGGCGAGAAGTGGGGGCACGCGCGCGTGCCCCCACCTCAGACGGCTGTACGGCCGGCCCGGCTACTCCTGCTTCTTGCGCCGGGTGCCGAACACGATCTCGTCCCAGCTCGGGACGGCGGCCCGGCGGCCGGGGCGGACGCCGTCGGCCTCGGCCTGACGGTCGGTCGCGCCGATGAGCCGGTCCCGGTGGCTGGTCACCGAGCGCGGCATGAGGACGTCCGCGTAGGCGGAGCCGGCCGATGCGGCGGGCGCCGGGGGTTCCTCCGCCGAGGACTCCTCAGTGGGTTCCTCCGGGGTCTCCGACGGCCGTTCCGGGACCACCAGGTCGCCCCGGAAGCTCGGCACCGCCTCCAGCAGGCTGGTCAGCGAGTCGCGTTCGCTCGTGCTCTCCTCGGCGGGCTCGGACGCCTGCGCGGGCAGGCTCGGCCGGTCGCGGTCGAGGCGCTCGAGAGCGCGGTCCATCGAACGCTCGCGCGGCAGGCGCGCGATGCGCGGCACGAACGGAAAGCTCGGCTCCGGTACGGCGAGGTCGTCGGACTCGCCGATCAGCGAGCGGGCCTCGTCGTCGACGGCCTGGACGAGCCGCCGGGGCGGGTCGTACGTCCAGCTCGCCGAGTGCGGTTCGCCCGCGACCCGGTAGACGAGCAGGACCTCCCAGGTGCCGTCGTCCCGTCGCCAGGAATCCCACTGCACGGTGTCCTTCTCGGCACCGCGCAGCAACAGGCGTTCCTGCACGGCCTCGCCGAGCGGCGGGCCGGAGTTCTCGCCGGGGCGTCGCACCGGGGTCTTGCGGGCGCGCTCGGCCATGAAGGCACGCTCGGCCAGCACCGGTCCCTCGAAGCGCCGGACCCGGTCGACGGGGATACCGGCGAGCTGGGCGACCTCTTCCGCGGTGGCACCGGCACGTATACGGGCCTGGATGTCACGGGGGCGGAGATGGCTCTCGACCTCGATCTCGATCTGCCCGAGGCGGGGCCGGTCGCCGCGCACGGCGGCGCGCAGCCGTTCGTCGATCGGAAGCGTGTACTCCGTCGCGTCGGCAGCCTTGAGCACCAGCCGTGTGCCGTCATTCGAGACGGCCACGACACGCAGTTCGGGCATGGGGACCTCCCGGGTGGTGCCTGCCGACGTCACGTGCGTCGCTGCTTCCGCTAGTCGAGTGTGGCCTGCCCGGGTGCAGCCTGCCACAACCTTGCCGAGTTGCCCGGCGTGTCGGGCAAGGGCCCTGGATCACCGTTATGGCACGGTTACCTGTTCGCAACGCTGAGTGACGAATTCCATCACCCTGTGCAACTAGCCCCCTCCCGGCGGTCCTGCAAGGCCCCGGACACCCTGGTGGGAGACCGGACCCAGGGCTCGCAACAGTACTCCATTCGGACCACGCGCGTGGGTGGGCGCGCCGCCCAACTTCCGGCAAGGAGTGCGGCGTGGCCGCGGGCGGGCCGTCGCGCCGATCACGAACGTGGCGTACTTCACGGAATCCACAGAAACGGAACTATTGGTTTCGCCTGTACGTCCCCTCTCGTGCAGGCGGCCGGTCCAGGCGACCGGGTGCGGGAAACGATGACCGGGTACGGGAAGCGGAGGCAGTCGCGGGTATGGGTGAAGCGCCCGATGCGGGTCGTAAGCGGTTCGACCTGAGCGTCCCCCAGGTCGCCGGCAGCGCGCTGGCGGCGGTCGTCGCGGCCAAACTGGCCTCCACCTTCGGGGTGTACGGCACGATCCTCGGCGCCGGCGTCGTCAGCGTCGTGGCCACCTGCGGCGGCTCCGTCCTCCAGCACTTCTTCCGGCGGACCGGGGAGCAGATCCGCGACGCGTCCGCCGCCGGCCGGCCGACGGGCGACACCCGAAAGGGGCATGAGGTACCGGCCGAGATGCACGGAGTGACGGCTGCGGGGCATGGAGCATCGGCTGCGGGGGAGTTCGGCGAGGGGACCGTCTACCGCGCGCGCGTGAAGAGCTGGAAGCGTCCGGTCCTCGCGGCCGCCGTTGTCTTCGGCGTCACCATGGCCGGCATCACGACGTACGAGCTGGCCTCCGGCAGCAGCTTCAGCGGCGGCAGGGGGACGACGGTCAGCGACGCCGTCGGCGGCAAGGGCCGGTCCGCGCCGAGGCCCGGCGCGGATTCCGGCTCGGACTCCGGTGACACCGGCCCCTCCTGGTCCCCGTCGCCCACGCCCCGTGAGGGCGGCGCCCCGGCCGGCGACGGCGCGTCGACCGGGGCGGCGACGCCCGCGCCGGGCGACTCCCCGAGCGGCCTCCCGAGTGGCTCCGACGGCGGGCGGCCGAGCGGCGCACCGGCCACCGCGACCCCCTCGCCCGGCGCGTCCACGGCCACGCCTACGAGCCCAGAACCCTCCGCAAGTAGTCGTTCTGGAACACCCGTTCCGGGTCGAGGCGGTTCCGCAACGCCGTGAACTCGCCGAAACGCGGGTACGCCTCGGCGAAGTACGCCGCGTCCCGCGTGTGCACCTTGCCCCAGTGCGGCCGGCCCTCGTGCGCGGTGAAGATGCGCTCGGCGGCGGTGAAGTAGGCCTGGTAAGGCGTGCCCCGGAACATGTGGACGGCGATGTAGGCGCTGTCCCGGCCGGAAGCCGTGGACAGGGTGATGTCGTCGGCCGGGGCGGTGCGCACCTCGACCGGGAAGCTGACGCGCAGGCCGGATCGGTCGACCAGGGCCTTCAGCTCGCGCAGCGTCTCGGCCAGGGCCGCGCGCGGAACGGCGTACTCCATCTCCACGAAGCGCACCCGGCGCGGCGAGGTGAAGACCTTGTAAGGGACGTCGGTGTACGTCCGCGCGGACAGCGCCCTGCTGGAGATCCGCGCGATCGCCGGGATAATCGTGGGCGCGGCACGGCCGACCCACTGGGCCACCTGGAAGACGCCGTTGGACAGGAACTCGTCCTCGAACCAGCCGGCCAACTGCCCCACCGGCCGCTCCGGGCCCGCGCTGCGGTTGTTGCGCTTGGTGTTGGTGTTGCCGGTGTGCGGGAACCAGTAGAACTCGAAGTGCTCGTTCTCCGCCCACAGTTGATCGAACTCGGCGAGGACGCGTGCGAGGGGCATCGGCTCCTCGCGCGCGGTGAGCAGGAACAGCGGCTCGACGGCGAACGTGATCGCGGTGACGACGCCGAGCGCGCCGAGGCCGATCCGGGCGGCGGCGAAGACCGCGCGCTCCTCTTCGGTCCCCGTCGCGGAGCACGTGAGCACCGAGCCGTCCGCCGTGACCAGTTCGAGCGCCTTGATCTGGGCGGCGATGGACGCGGACTCCCGGCCGGTGCCGTGCGTGCCCGTGCTGGTGGCCCCCGAGACGGTCTGCTCCATGATGTCGCCCATGTTGGCGAGCGACAGCCCCTCGCGCGCCAGGGCCATGTTGAGTCTCCTGAGCGGCGTGCCCGCCGCGACCGTGACGGTCATGGCCTCGCGGTCGATGGCGCGGATGCCGGTCAACAGGTCAGGGGCGATCAGCACGCCGTCGGTGGCGGCGACGGACGTGAAGGAGTGGCCGGTTCCGACGGCCTTCACCGTCAGGCCGTCCTCGGCGGCCCTGCGCACCTCGGCCGCCACTTCCTCCACCGAGGCCGGCGTGACCTGCCGGGCGGGCCGGGCGGACACATTGCCGGCCCAGTTACGCCACGTGCCGTTCCTGCCGCTCGTCGTGGTGCTCAACGGTGCCTCCCCGCCCCGCGGCCGGCCTGCGGAGCCGGCGGTACCCGAGGAAACCGA
This sequence comes from Streptomyces sp. NPDC048297, assembly GCF_043201585.1. Classification (NCBI taxonomy): domain Bacteria; kingdom Bacillati; phylum Actinomycetota; class Actinomycetes; order Kitasatosporales; family Streptomycetaceae; genus Streptomyces; species Streptomyces sp. NPDC048297. Next base: position 171,185 of record NZ_JBICZA010000003.1, on the reverse strand, counting down.
CCGTGACCGCGACGGCCCCGGACGCGACCGGAACCCCGTACCCGGCGCGCGCACCGGCTGCGTCGATCACCCAGCCGGCCACGGACGAGCCGAGCGCGACCCCGACCGCGAGGCCGGTACTCACCCAGGTCATGCCCTCGGTGAGGTTCGCGCGAGGTACGTGCTTTTCGATGAGGGACATCGTGGTGATCATCGTCGGTGCGATGGACAGCCCCGCAACGAACAGCGCCACGGCCAGAAGCGGCAGGTTTCCGACCAGTAGGAGGGGGATCATACTCACGGCCATCGTCACCACGCCCAGCAGCCAGCGCCGTTCCGGCGCCCCGCCCGGACGCAGCAGCCCGAAGACCATGCCGGCCACGCAGGAGCCGGCGGCGTACAGCGCGAGCACCACGCTCGCGGCGCCCTTGTGGCCGCGTTCGTCGGCGAAGGCCACGGTGACCACGTCGACCGCGCCGAAGGTGGCCCCGGTGGCCGCGAAGGTCGCCACCAGCACCTGGAGTCCGGGAGCACGCAGGGCGCTGCCGCCGCCGTGCTGGGTGCGCGGGTGCGGCTCGGGCTCGGTGGCGCGCTGGGCGGTCAGCCAGAAGACGCCGACGGCGAGGAAGCAGGCGGCCAGCAGCGGACCCGCCTCCGGGAACCAGGCCGTGGACAGGCCGATGGAGATGATCGGCCCGAAGATGAAGCAGGCCTCGTCGATGACCGACTCGAACGAGTAGGCGGTGTGCAGCTTCGGGGTCCCCGTGTACAGGGCGGCCCAGCGGGACCTGATCATCGTGCCCAGGCTCGGCACCGAGCCGATGCCGGCGGCGCACACGAACAGCGTCCAGTCCGGCCACCGCAGATGCGCGGCGAGCAGCAGTCCGGCCGCCGCCGCGAGGGCCGCGAGGGTCGCCGGGCGCAGCACCCGGCGCTGCCCGTACTGGTCCACCAGCCGGGATATCTGCGGTCCGATGGCGGCGGCGGACAGGGCGATGGTGGCCGAGAGCGCGCCCGCGAGGCCGTAGCGGCCGGAGAGCTGGGAGACCATCGTGACCACGCCGATGCCCATCATCGACAGCGGCATGCGGCCGAGGAAGCCCGCGGCGGAGAACGCCTTCGTGCCGGGTTCGGTGAACAGGGCGCGGTAAGGGCTGGGCACGTGGTCTCCGGGGCGGCTCGTAAGGCGCGAATGCGGCTGATACAGCTTACGGGCGAGGTGCGCCCCGTCGCACCAGGGATGACCGTCGCACGAAGTAGCCGGACATACATTCCCAAGCCGTACGAAACTCGACTCTTCACCCTGCCGTTGCCCACCTGTCAGGGCCGGGTGGGAGGATCAAGACATGCCAGACGCGCTCGATGCCACTCCGTACGACGCCCTGCTCCTGCTCTCCTTCGGCGGGCCCGAAGGCCCCGACGACGTGGTCCCGTTCCTGGAGAACGTCACGCGCGGGCGCGGCATCCCCAAGGAACGCCTCAAGGAGGTCGGGCAGCACTACTTCCTCTTCGGCGGGGTCAGCCCGATCAACGACCAGAACCGCGCGCTGCTCGACGCCCTCCGCAAGGACTTCGCCGGGCACGGCCTGGATCTGCCGGTCTACTGGGGCAACCGCAACTGGGCGCCGTATCTCACGGACACCCTGCGCGAGATGGCCGCCGACGGCCGCCGGCGCATCCTGGTGCTCGCCACCAGCGCCTACGCCTCCTACTCGGGCTGCCGCCAGTACCGCGAGAACCTCGCCGACGCGCTCGCCACGCTGGAGGCCGAGGGCATCGAGCTGCCCCGGGTCGACAAGCTGCGGCACTACTTCAACCACCCGGGCTTCGTCGAGCCCATGGTCGAGGGCGTCCTGAACTCGCTCGCCGACCTCCCCGAGGACGTCCGCGACGGCGCCCACATCGCCTTCACCACCCACTCCATCCCGACCGCCGCCGCCGACACCTCCGGCCCGGTCGAGGACCACGGCGAGGGCGGTGCGTACGTCGAACAGCACCTGGACGTGGCCCAGTTGATCGCCGACGCGGTCCGCGAGCGCACCGGCGTCGACCACCCCTGGCGGCTCGTCTACCAGTCCCGGTCCGGCGCCCCGCACATCCCGTGGCTCGAACCGGACATCTGCGACCACCTCCAGGAGCGGCAGGCCGCCGGCGCCCCGGCCGTCGTCATGGCGCCCATCGGCTTCGTCTCCGACCACATGGAGGTCCTCTACGACCTCGACACCGAGGCGACGGCCAAGGCCGGGGAACTGGGCCTGCCGGTGCGCCGCTCGGCCACCGTGGGCGCCGACCCGCGCTTCGCCGCGGCCGTCCGCGAGCTGATCCTGGAGCGGGCCGGCGTGGAGCGCGGCCAGGACGTCACCCCGTGCGCCCTCGGCGCGCTCGGCGCCAGCCACGACGTCTGCCCGGTCGGCTGCTGCCCGTCGCGCACCCCCCGCCCCGCCGCCGCGGGCACCGACAGCCCCTACGCGTAAGGAGACCCGTGACCGACGCCCTGCACAAGGAACTGCTCGAACTCGCCCAGGAGGCCGCCCGCAGCGCCGGCGCGCTGCTGCGGGACGGCCGCCCGGCCGACCTCGCCGTGGCCAGGACGAAGTCCAGCCCGATCGACGTCGTCACCGAGATGGACATCGCGGCGGAGAAGCTGATCACCGACCTGATCTCCGCCGCCCGCCCCGACGACGGCTTCCTCGGCGAGGAGGGCGCCGCCACCGAGGGGACCAGCGGCGTCCGCTGGGTGATCGACCCGCTCGACGGCACCGTCAACTACCTGTACGGGCTGCCGACCTGGGCCGTGTCCATCGCGGCCGAGCAGGACGGCGAGACCGTCGTCGGGGTCGTCGCGGCCCCGATGCGCGGCGAGACGTACCACGCGGTGCGCGGTGGCGGTGCGTGGGCCGTGGGCGCGTGGGAGGGGGAGCGCGCGCTGTCCTGCCGTCCGGCGCCCCCGCTGGACCAGGCGCTGGTCTCCACCGGGTTCAACTACGTCACCGAGGTCCGCACCCACCAGGCCGGGGTGGTCGCCCGGCTGGTCCCGCTGCTGCGCGACATCCGGCGCGGCGGCTCGGCGGCGGTCGACCTGTGCGACGTGGCCTGCGGCCGGCTGGACGGCTACTTCGAGCGGGGACTGCACGCGTGGGACTTCGCCGCGGGCGACCTGATCGCCCGGGAAGCCGGCGCCCTGACCGGCGGACGCCCCGGAGACCGCCCCTCACGCGACCTGACCGTCGCCGCTTCACCAGGCGTCTTCGAGCCCCTCCAGCACCTACTGGAAAACCTCGGAGCCTGGCACGACTGACACCCCGCAACCGTCCCGGTCGGGCGGGTACCGCGCGGTGCGGGGCGGGTGCTGACCTGCGCGGGAGCTGGCACCGTGGCGCGGATGTCGGTCTGCACCGGACCTGAGTCCGTGGAGTGGATGTCGGTCCGTGCGGGGCCTGAGTCCGTGGAGCGGATGTCGCGGTCCGGGCGGGGCCGGAGGCCGCGCCTGGGGGGCGGGTGGTCGGCCGTGGGGGAGCCGGTGCGCGGGGCGGATGCCGGCCCGTGCGGGGTGCGGGTGTGGGAAAACCCCCGGCGCTGGATTCGCCGGGGGTTTTCTCGTGTGTGGTTCGGGTGGATCAGACGCGTGACGCGCCGACCTCCACACCGTGTTCGGCAGCGAGGCGTCGCAGGTCGTCGAGTTCGGCCTGCTCCACCTCGACGAGGAAGTCGTCGCCCTCGTCGAGGGCCCGCGAAAGGTCGGACTCGGTCGACCTTATGCGCTGCAGAAGTCCTGCGGTGAATGCGTCCATGTGCGCCCCCTCGTCCAGGGTCGTGGGTCGGTGGCACGGGGGTGTGCCGGTTGAGAAGGGGCGATCACGGCTCTCGCGGGTGCCCAGCGACGCCCTGCCGGGCGGCGACGGTGCCGGACACCCACGCCCGCTCTGCGGAAAGCGGACCGTGAAGTACCACATGGTGCTGCGGCACATGCAGAGCGTGATCGCGGGGTGTACCAGCCGTCCTCCCCCAGCTCCGTTCCGCGGAAACCTCAACCGTGGAGAAAATCTCGTATTCCGGCCCCGCCGCCCCCGTCTCTGCGGCCACAGCCCCCGTCTTACAGCCGACTTATGGCCGAAAAGGGCAGGATGGAGGCCACACTCCCACGGACCCCCTGCCCGCCGGCGCCCTGGTGCGCCGCGCGGGCGGGACACAGGAAGGACAAGCGACGTGCGCGTACTCGTCGTCGAGGACGAGCAGCTGCTCGCCGATGCGGTGGCCACCGGACTGCGCCGGGAGGCCATGGCCGTCGACGTCGTGTACGACGGTGCGGCCGCCCTGGAGCGCATCGGCGTCAACGACTACGACGTGATCGTCCTCGACCGGGACCTCCCGCTCGTGCACGGCGACGACGTCTGCCGCAAGGTCGTGGAGCTGGGCATGCCCACGCGCGTGCTCATGCTCACCGCCTCCGGCGACGTCAGCGACCGCGTCGAGGGCCTGGAGATCGGTGCTGACGACTACCTCCCCAAGCCGTTCGCGTTCAGCGAGCTGATCGCGCGCGTGCGCGCCCTGGGACGGCGTACGAGCATGCCTCTGCCGCCGGTCCTGGAGCGCGCCGGGATCAAGCTCGACCCCAACCGCCGCGAGGTCTTCCGCGACGGCAAGGAGGTCCAGCTCGCGCCCAAGGAGTTCGCGGTCCTGGAGGTGCTGATGCGCAGCGAGGGCGCGGTCGTCTCGGCCGAGCAGCTGCTGGAGAAGGCCTGGGACGAGAACACCGACCCGTTCACCAACGTCGTACGCGTGACGGTCATGACGCTGCGCCGCAAGCTCGGTGAGCCGCCCGTCATCGTGACGGTGCCCGGCTCCGGCTACCGGATCTGATCCCCGTGGCCGCGACACCCGCGCCGCCCCAGGCGCCCCCGAGACCCACCTGGGACCCCAGGAGGCCGCAGCCCCCCTTCCCGTGGCTGCGCCCGACCATCCGGATACGGCTCACGCTGCTGTACGGCGGCATGTTCCTGATCGCCGGCATCCTGCTGCTGTCGATCATCTATCTGCTCGCCGCGCAGGCGATCAGCACCGGCAACCAGCCGCCGTTCCGGATCGTCAGCTTCTCGCAGGGTTCCCAGCTGAAGATCACCAGCGACTACTGCCCCGCGATCAACTCCTCCAGCCTGTCGCTGCAGGACTTCAACGACGCGATCAGCCAGTGCGTCGACCAGCGGCGCGAGACCGCCCTGAACGACCTGCTCAGCCGCTCGCTGCTGGCCCTGCTGGGCCTCGCCGTGATCGCCTTCGCGTTCGGCTACGCGATGGCGGGCCGCGTGCTGTCCCCGCTCGGCCGGATCACCCGCACCGCCCGTCAGGTGGCCGGCTCCGACCTGTCCCGCCGGATCGAGCTGGACGGACCGGACGACGAGCTGAAGGAGCTGGCGGACACCTTCGACGACATGCTGGAGCGGCTGGAGCGCGCCTTCACGGCCCAGCAGCGCTTCGTCGGCAACGCCTCCCACGAGCTGCGGACGCCCCTGGCGATCAACCGCACGCTCCTGGAGGTGCACCTGTCGGACCCGCACGCCCCGGTGGAGCTCCAGCAGCTCGGCAAGACGCTGCTGGCCACCAACGAGCGCAGCGAGCAGCTGGTGGAGGGCCTGCTGCTGCTCGCCCGCAGCGACAACCAGATCGTCGAGCGCAAGCCCGTCGACCTCGCCGAGGTCGCCGGCCAGGCCATCGACCAGGTGCACGCCGAGGCGGAGGCCAAGGGCGTCGAGATCCGCGGCGAGCGGGGGCCCGCCGTGGTGCAGGGCAACGGCGTGCTGCTGGAGCGGATCGCGCTGAACCTCGTCCAGAACGCGGTGCGCTACAACGTGCCCAAGGACGGCTGGGTCGAGGTGGACACACGGGTCGAGAACGGGCAGGCCGTGCTCACCGTGTCGAACACCGGCCCGGTGGTGCCGGCGTACGAGATCGACAACCTCTTCGAGCCCTTCAGACGGCTCCGCACCGAGCGCACGGGCAGCGACAAGGGCGTGGGCCTCGGCCTGTCCATCGTCCGGTCCGTGGCCCGCGCGCACGGCGGGCACATCATGGCGCGGCCGCGCGAGGGCGGGGGTCTGGTGATGCGCGTCACCATGCCGTTGTGACGAAGATCCGACACACGCGGAGGATGTTCGCTTTGCGCGGAATTTTCTCACCGTCCCGCGAGGTTCTTCTTGTGTGATCGATCACATGGCCAGATTTCCGGCCATGTACTCTCAGTGATCATGATTGTCGGTGGAAAGCCGGGAAAATCCGGGTTTTCAGGGCTCTTGATCACGGGAAGTACACGGTGAGGCGCCTTTGAGGTGCGCTATTCGAACCGTGTACGGTCCTCAGCGCCATCCAAGCCGATCACTCTTGAGAGGTCGGATTGGGTGTCGATTGAGTAACAGACCTTGATGTGAGGCAAAATCTCCGCCTCAGGTCGGGCACAAGTCCGGCCTCTCACGCGTTACGTGCGCTGGAGACACCGCAGACACCCAGAGGGGGAGAGCGACATGGCAACCGATTACGACACTCCACGCAAGACCGATGACGACGTCGACTCGGACAGCCTTGAAGAACTGAAGGCCCGTCGGAACGACAAGTCCACCTCAGCGGTGGACGTCGACGAGTTCGAGGCCGCCGAGGGCCTCGAACTGCCGGGCGCCGACCTCTCGAACGAGGAGCTGGCCGTCCGCGTGCTGCCCAAGCAGCAGGACGAGTTCACCTGCATGAGCTGCTTCCTGGTGCACCACCGCAGCCAGCTGGCCCGGGAGAAGAACGGCCAGCCGATCTGCCGCGACTGCGACTGAGGGCGGGTCGGCCGTGACTGGCTCGACCCCTCCCCGGAAGCGCCGCTTCCCCTTCGGGGGAGCGGACTCAGGGCCGTCCGACGGCCCGTACGGCGCGCGTGACGACGAGCGGGGCTCATCCGATACGGGAGCCTCGCTCGAACCGGCCGCCGACCGGCACGACCTGCCGGCACCGGCGCACGAAGGCACGGCCATGCGCCGGGCCGCGGTGATCCGAGGCAAGGCCGGGCAGCTGGCCAGGGAAGGCGCCCGCAGGGGCGCCGACCACGCCAGAGCCGTGGTGGCGTATGTCGCGGACCGGGTCATCGACATCGCGCCACGGGTCCCCGTACGGGACCTGGCGACGCTGCGTCGGCAGTTCCCGGGCCTCGGCCCCGAGCGGCTCGCCGACAAGCTCGTGACGGGCGCCGCGGCCGGTACCTCGACCGTGGGAGCGGGGATCGGGGCGGCGGCGATGCTGCCCGTACCGCCGGCGATGCCGACCGAACTGGCCACGGAGATCACCGGGGTCGCCGCGATCGAGCTGAAGCTCATCGCCGAGTTGCACGAGGTGTACGGCGTGCGGCCGCCGGGGAACCTCAAGGCCCGCAGCACCGCGTACCTGTCCTCCTGGGCGGGGGAGCGCGGGATCGACGTGATGAAGCCGTCGACGATCGACTCGGCCCTCGGGGGCCGGATGAAACGCGAACTGCGGCAGCGGATCATGAAGCGGATGGTCCGGAACCTGCCCAGCCTCACGCCGTTCATGGTCGGCGCGGTGGTGGGCGCCGCGATGAACCGCCGCGACACCAAGCTGCTCGCCGCACGGGTCCGCAACGACCTGCGCAAGATCCAGGTGCCGTGGGACGAGCTGACGGAACTGCCTCCGCTGGAGAAGCCGGCGGACCCGCTGCGACTCGGGGAACCCCCCGAGGAGCCGGGGAGCTGACGGCTCCCCCTGGTCTCCTAGGCCTTGCGCGCCGCCTCGATCGCCGCGGCCAGGCGCTCCGGCTCCCGGGTCGACAGATACAGGTACGGCGTCGGGTCCTGCGGGTCCGTGACCTCGACCTTCAGAGCCTCGGGGATGTACGCGCGCAGCAGCAGGAAGGCGCGGGTGTCGGCCTTGTAGGTCCGCCAGGCGCGCGCCTCCTCCGGGTCCAGGACCTGCGACGTACCGAGCGCCGACACCGGGATCTTCGCCTCGCCCGCGATCAGGGAGTCACCCACCACACGGATGCGCGGGGAGCCGTACGCGCTGGCCACCACGGCCGAGACGGCCGTACCGCCGACCAGGCCGCCGAGCAGCGGCAGGGTGCCGAAGGGGAGCAGGATCAGGGCGAACGAGACGCCCACGAGGAAGCTGATCAGCCACCACGAGCGGGGGGCGGTGAGGCGTTCTTCGTAGGGGGTGGCGGAGAGCTGCATGAAGCCAAGCTTGGCACGGTGGCTGCGTATGGCTGACGCGCGGGTAAGGTCTGCGCCTGTGAGTGGTAGTTCCGCGGCTCTTCAGCCCCCCGCCGACGCCGTGCGGCCGGTGCGGCATCCCGATGCCCCCGCGCCCGGCGAGCTTCTGGGTGCCCACTACGAACACTGTTTCGGATGTGGCCCCGGTCAGCCGCACGGGCTGCTCCTGGAGGCCCGTGCCCGCGACGGCGTCGCGCTGACCGCCGAGTTCACCGTCCAGCCCGCCCACCAGGGCGCCCCGGGCCTCGCGCACGGGGGTGTGCTCGCCAGCGCCCTGGACGAGACCCTCGGCTCGCTGAACTGGCTGCTGCGGACCATCGCCGTCACCGGCCGGCTGGAGACCGACTTCGTGCGTCCCGTCCCGGTGGGCACCACGCTGCATCTGGAGGCCGAGGTCACCGCCGTCGCCGGGCGGAAGATCTACTCGACCGCCACCGGACGCATCGGCGGCCCCGAGGGCCCCGTCGCCGTCCGCGCCGACGCGCTGTTCATCGAGGTGAAGGTCGACCACTTCGTCGACCACGGCCGCAAGGAGGAGATCCAGGCCGCCATGAGCGACCCGGACCGGATCCGGCGTGCCCGCGCCTTCGAGGTGAACCCGTGAGCCCGGACCGGCCCCTCGGCGATCACCCGGGAGAACCCGCGCGCCGCGATCCCCTGAACGTGCTGATCCGCCGCGTCGACCCGGACGTACCGCTTCCGGCGTACGAGCACCCCGGGGACGCCGGAGCCGATCTGCGCACCACCGAGGCCTGCGACCTGGCGCCCGGAGAGCGCGCCGTTCTGCCCACCGGTGTGTCGATCGCCCTCCCGGAGGGGTACGCGGCCTTCGTGCACCCGCGTTCCGGTCTCGCCGCCCGCTGCGGTGTCGCCCTCGTGAATGCCCCGGGGACGGTTGATGCCGGGTACCGTGGAGAGATCAAGGTGATCGTGGTGAATCTCGACCCGCGCGAGTCCGTGCGGTTCGAGCGCTTCGACCGGATTGCCCAACTGGTCGTCCAGCAGGTCGAGAGGGTCCGCTTCCAGGAGGTCGCGGAGCTTCCCGATTCGGCGCGGGCCGCGGGGGGCTTCGGGTCCACCGGTGGTCACGCCGCGGTGGGCGGCGGAAGCGGCACAAGCGGTCAGGCCGCCGACGGCGGTCCGACGGGTGGGAATCGATACGCTTCGGTCGTATCCGACCGGGAAGGACAGTGACGTGTTCGGACGTCGCAAGAAGAAGGGTGCCGCCGAGGACGCGGCCGGCGAGGCCGAGCAGGTCGTCGACAGCGTCGACACCGAGGCGGACGAGGTGGACGAGGCGGAGGCCGAACGCGAGCGCGTCCGGCTGGAGCCCGAGCCCCGGCCCGAGGGGCCGTGGGACAGCACCGAGGTGAGCGACCCGGCCGAGGGCCGGGTGGACCTCGGCGGACTGTGCGTGCCGGGCGTCGACGGCATGGAGCTGCGGGTGGAGGTCGCCGGCGACGCGATCGTCGCGGCGACCGTCGTGCTGCACGACAGCGCTGTCCAGCTGCAGGCCTTCGCCGCGCCCAAGCGTGAGGGCATCTGGGGCGAGGTCCGTGAGGAGATCGCGGGCGGCATCACCCAGCAGGGCGGCATCGTCGACGAGGTCGAGGGTCCGCTGGGCTGGGAGCTGCGGGCCCAGGTGCCGGTGCAGCTGCCCGACGGCACCGGCGGCTTCCAGGTCGTGCGGTTCGTCGGTGTGGACGGCCCGCGCTGGTTCCTGCGCGGTGTGATCTCCGGGCAGGGCGCGGTGCAGCCGCAGGCGGCCGGTCTGCTGGAGCAGATCTTCCGGGACACGGTCGTGATGCGCGGCGAGGGCCCGATGGCGCCCCGCGACCCGATCGTCCTCAAGCTGCCGAACGACGCCCAGATGGTCCCCGAGGGCGTCCAGCAGGAGGAGGGCTCGCGCTTCTCCGGCGGCATGGGCCAGCTGCAGCGCGGACCGGAGATCACCGAGGTCCGCTGAGTCCGGCACGACAGGGCCGCACCGCAGGGCACGGCAGGGCCGTACGGGGCCGGGCCGTGTCCCAGGAGACGACAGGGCCTTACAGGGCCGTAGAGGGCCGTACCCCAGGAGGGGTGCGGCCCTTTTGACGTGCGTGCCCCCTTGACGCGCGAATGGTCTGTACCTACGGTCCGGCCAACGCCTGTTCACAAAGGCGCTCCGTGTTCATGTACGAGAACGGAGTCACTGTGCGTCGTACCCCACTGCTCGCCGTGGTGGCCTCCCTGATCCTGGCCGTCTTCGCGGCGCCCGCCGCCCACTCCGCCCCCACCGCCTTCGTCCACCCGGGCGTCACCGTCTCCCAGAGCCAGCTGGACTTCGCCCGCGGCAAGGTCCAGGCCGGTGCCCAGCCCTGGAAGAGCGCGTACGACCAGATGATGGCGAGCTCCTACGCCAGCCTGAGCCGCACGCCCAAGCCCCGCGCCACCGTCGAGTGCGGCTCCTACTCCAACCCCAACTACGGGTGCACCGACGAGCGCGAGGACGCGATCGCCGCGTACACCGACGCCCTCGCCTGGTACATCACCCGCGACGCGCGCTACGCCCAGAAGTCCATCGAGATCATGGACGCCTGGTCGGGCACCATCACCAGCCACACCAACAGCAACGCCCCCCTGCAGACCGGCTGGGCCGGCTCCTCCTGGCCCAAGGCCGCCGAGATCATCAAGTACACGTACACCGGCGGCTGGCCGAACTCCGGACGCTTCGCGACCATGCTCCGCAACGTCTACCTGCCGGTCGTCATCAAGGGCTCCAACTCCAACGGCAACTGGGAGCTGTCGATGATGGAGGCCGCCGTCGGCATCTCCGTCTTCCTGGAGGACAAGGCCTCGTACGACACGGCCATGGCCAAGTTCCGCACCCGCACCGCCGCCTACGTCTACCTCGCGTCCGACGGCGACCTGCCCAGGACGGTGCCCAGCCAGAACCTCGACACCCGCGACAAGATCGTCAACTACTGGCAGGGGCAGTCCACCTTCGCCACCGGGCTCACCCAGGAGACCTGCCGGGACTTCACCCACACGGGTTATGGCATCTCCGCGATCTCGCACGTCGCCGAGACCAGCCGGATCCAGGGCGAGGACCTGTACGGCACCGACGTCGGCGAGCGGCTGCGCCAGGCCCTCGGCTTCCAGTCCAAGTACCAGCTCGGCACGGCCGTCCCCACCTGGCTCTGCGGCGGCAGCCTCAACCTGGGGCTCGGCCCGGTCACCGAGGTCGGCTTCAACGCCCTGCACAACCGCCTGGGCATCGCCATGACGAACACCCAGGCACTGACCCTGGACAACCGCCCGGCCGGCAGCAACAACCTCTTCGTGGCCTGGGAGACCCTCACCCACGGTGACAACCCGAACTGATCCGTTCCGAGGACGGCCACATCGTTGAACGGCCGGGCGCCCACCGCCATACTGGCGCCCGGCCCACGGGAACGCGCGCATACGGGAACGCGCGACACGGGGGGCACGGGGAACCGGGGGAGACGGCATGGGCGGCAGCCAGGTGGTCACCGAGACCATGGTGCGCGTCGAGGACGTCCACAAGTCGTACGGCCGCGGAGCCGGCGCGGTGCACGCCCTGCGCGGGGTCTCCTTCGAGGTCCCGCGCGGTGAGCTCGTCGCCCTCAAGGGACGCTCCGGCTCCGGCAAGACCACCCTGCTGAACATCGTCGGCGGACTCGACACCCCCGACCGGGGACGGGTCGAGGTCGAGGGGCACGACCTCGCCGGGCTGGGCGAGAGCGGACTGCTGCGGCTGCGCCGGGACCGGATCGGGTTCGTCTTCCAGTCCTTCGGGCTCATCCCGATCCTCACCGCCGCCGAGAACGTCGGCGTCCCGCTGCGGCTGCGCCGGGCCGACCCGCGCGAGCGGGAGGAGCGCGTCGAACTGCTGCTGTCCCTCGTCGGGCTCGCCGACCACGCGGCTCAGCGGCCCGGCGAGCTGTCCGGCGGCCAGCAGCAGCGGGTCGCCATCGCCCGCGCCCTCGCCAACCGGCCCGTCCTGCTCGTCGCCGACGAGCCCACCGGCCAGCTGGACGCCGAGACCGGGCACGCCGTCATGGAGCTGCTGCGCGCCGTCGTCCACAGCGAACAGGCCACCGCCCTGGTCGCCACGCACGACGCCGCCCTGCTGGACCTCGCCGACCGGGTGCTGGAGCTGCACGACGGCGAGATCGTCGAACACTGAGCGGGGGAGAGGGCCGGGCCCGGGCCGGCCGGATCGCCGCCCGGCAGGGCCTCGGAGCCCGTCAGAGTTGTGTCAAAGACCCCTGTTGAGCGGGCCCTCGCCCCATTTGTTCAGAACCTTGGCCGTAATCTCGACCCTGCGTACGCAGCAGTCATCTGGAAGACAATGGGGCCATGGGACGCGGCAAGCTTCGGATCTACCTGGGCGCGGCACCGGGCGTGGGCAAGACCTACGCGATGCTGTCCGAGGCGCACCGCCGTGTGGAGCGCGGCACCGACTGTGTCGTCGCCTTCGTCGAGCACCACGGCCGCGCGCGCACGGAGGTGATGCTGCACGGCCTGGAGCAGGTTCCGCGCCGGGAGATCGAGTACCGGGACAGCGTGTTCACCGAGATGGATGTGGACGCGGTGCTGCGTCGTGCTCCGGCTGTCGCTCTGGTGGACGAGCTGGCTCATACGAACATTCCGGGTTCGCGTAACGCGAAGCGGTGGCAGGACGTGGAGGAGTTGCTGGCGGCCGGGATCGATGTGGTGTCCACGGTGAACATCCAGCACTTGGAGTCGCTGGGTGATGTGGTGGAGTCGATCACGGGGGTGCGGCAGCGGGAGACGGTCCCGGACGAGGTGGTGCGGCGGGCGGACCAGATCGAGCTGGTGGACATGTCGCCGCAGGCGCTGCGGCGTCGTATGGCGCACGGGAACATCTACCAGCCGGACAAGGTCGACGCGGCGTTGTCGAACTACTTCCGGCCGGGGAATCTGACGGCGTTGCGGGAGCTGGCGCTGTTGTGGGTGGCGGACCGGGTCGACGAGTACCTGAACGCGTACCGCAGTGAGCACCGGGTGTCGAAGATCTGGGGTTCGCGTGAGCGGATCGTGGTGGGTCTGACCGGTGGTCCGGAGGGCCGGACGCTGATACGGCGTGCCGCGCGGCTGGCGGAGAAGGGCGCGGGCGGCGAGGTCCTGGCCGTGTACATCTCGCGCAGCGACGGCCTGACCGGTGCCTCCCCGAAGGAACTGGCTCTGCAGCGCACCCTGGTGGAGGACCTGGGCGGCACCTTCCACCATGTCGTCGGCGACGACATACCCGCCGCCCTCCTCGACTTCGCCCGCGGCGTCAACGCCACCCAGATCGTGCTGGGCTCCTCGCGCCGCAAGGCCTGGCAGTACATGTTCGGGCCCGGCGTCGGCTCCACGGTCGCCCGCGAGTCCGGACCCGACCTCGACGTCCACATCGTCACGCACGAAGAGGCCGCCAAGGGGCGGGGACTGCCCGTGGCGCGGGGCGCCCGGCTCGGACGTTCCCGGGTCGTCGCGGGCTGGCTGGTCGGGCTGATCGGGCCGGCCGTGCTCGCGTTGCTGCTGAACTCCAACGCCCTCGGCCTCGCCAACGACATGCTGCTGTTCCTGGCCGTCACGGTCGCGGCGGCGCTGCTCGGCGGTCTGCTGCCCGCCCTGGCCGCGGCGGCGTTCGGCTCGCTCCTGCTGAACTACTTCTACACCCCGCCCCTGCACCGCTTCACGGTCGCCGATCCGAAGAACATCGTCGCCATCGTGATATTCGTCGGGGTCGCCGTGTCCGTGGCCTCGGTGGTCGACCTCGCCGCCCGGCGCACCCACCAGGCGGCCCGGCTGCGGGCGGAGTCCGAGATCCTGTCCTTCCTGGCCGGCAACGTCCTGCGCGGCGAGACGAGCCTCGAAGAACTGCTCGAACGGGTCCGCGAGACCTTCGCCATGGAGTCGGCCGCCCTGCTGGAGCGGGCGAGCGACGTCGAGCCCTGGACGTGCGCGGGCCGCGCCGGCTTCGGGCCGACGCTGGAGCGGCCCGAGGACGCCGACGTCGACATGCCGGTCGGCGACCACATGGCCCTCGCGCTCACCGGCCGGGTGCTGCCCGCCGAGGACCGCCGGGTGCTGGCCGCCTTCGCCGCCCAGGCCGCCGTCGTGCTGGACCGCAGGCGCCTGCGCGAGGAGGCCGACCAGGCCCGCGCGCTCGCCGAGGGCAACCGCATTCGCACGGCACTGCTCGCCGCCGTCAGCCACGACCTGCGCACCCCGCTCGCCGGGATCAAGGCCGCCGTCTCCTCGCTGCGCTCCGACGACGTGGCCTGGTCCGAGGAGGACCAGGCCGAGCTGCTCAAGGGCATCGAGGAGGGCGCCGACCGGCTCGACCACCTCGTCGGCAACCTGCTCGACATGTCCCGCCTGCAGACCGGCACGGTCACCCCGCTCATCCGCGAGATCGACGTGGACGAGGTGGTACCGATGGCCCTGGGCGGCGTCCCCGAGGACAGCGTGGAGCTGGACATCCCCGAGACACTGCCCATGGTCGCCGTCGACCCCGGACTGCTGGAGCGGGCCGTCGCCAACCTGGTGGAGAACGCCGTCAAGTACAGCCCGCCCAAGCGGCGCGTCCTGGTGTCCGCCAGCGCCATAGTGGACCGGGTGGAGATCCGCGTCGTGGACCGCGGCCCCGGAGTGCCGGACGAGGCCAAGGACCGCATCTTCGAACCCTTCCAGCGCTACGGCGACGCCCCGCGCGGCGCCGGGGTCGGCCTCGGCCTCGCGGTCGCCCGCGGCTTCACCGAATCCATGGGCGGCACCCTGAACGCCGAGGACACGCCCGGCGGCGGGCTCACCATGGTGCTCAGCCTCCGCGCGGCGGGAACGCGCCCCGGGCCCCTTCCCGTAGGGCACGACATCGCAGAGCCAGTAGGGCACGACATCGCAGAGCCAGTAGGGCACGACATCGCAGAACCGGCAGAACCAGAAAGGCAGACCCTATGACCCGGGTGCTCGTGGTCGACGACGAGCCGCAGATCGTGCGCGCCCTCGTGATCAACCTCAAGGCACGCATGTACGAGGTCGACGCGGCCCCCGACGGCAGGACCGCCCTCGAACTCGCCGCCTCCCGCCACCCCGACGTGGTCGTCCTCGACCTGGGCCTGCCCGACATGGACGGCGTCGAGGTGATCAAGGGCCTGCGCGGCTGGACCCGCGTGCCCATCCTGGTGCTGTCCGCCCGCCACACCTCCGACGAGAAGGTCGAGGCGCTGGACGCGGGCGCCGACGACTACGTCACCAAGCCCTTCGGCATGGACGAGCTGCTGGCCCGGCTGCGGGCCGCCGTGCGCCGTGCCGAGCCGGTCGGGCCCGGCGAGGACGACGTGACGACCGTGGAGACCGAGGGCTTCACCGTCGACCTCGCCGCGAAGAAGGTCAACCGGGCCGGCAAGGACGTGCGGCTCACCCCGACCGAGTGGCACCTGCTGGAGGTCCTCGTCCGCAACACCGGCCGCCTGGTCAGCCAGAGGCAGCTGCTGCAGGAGGTGTGGGGGCCGTCGTACGGGACGGAGACCAACTACCTGCGGGTGTACATGGCCCAGCTGCGGCGGAAGCTGGAGACGGATCCGTCGCATCCGAAGCACTTCATCACGGAGCCGGGGATGGGGTACCGGTTCGAGAGGTGAGGGGAGGCGGGGGCGGAGGGGGCCGGCCGGAGTGAGCGGAGGCGGCGGAGAGGCCGGCCGGAGTGAGCGGCCCAGGTCAGCGCCTGGAGCGAGCGGCCGGAGTGAGATGGACTACGGCGCCGTCGGTGCACCCCGGTACGCTTCAGACATGACTGCTGTTCCTCGTTCCGAAAAGCCGGCCGGCCGGTTCCGGCGCATGCTCGACCGGCTCTCCTCGTCCCAGGAGGACCTGGAGTCCGAGGAGCTGCGGGAGGACGCGGAGACCGCCGGGTGTACCCGGATCGGTGACTGTCAGGACCGCCAGATCGTCACCGTAACTGGTACGTTGCGCACCGTCACCCTGCGGCCGCGCGCCGGGGTCCCGGCCCTGGAGGCAGAGCTGTTCGACGGCACCGCCGCGCTGGACGTGGTGTGGCTCGGCAGACGCTCCATCGTCGGCATAGAACCGGGGCGCAAGCTGATCGCATCGGGCCGGGTTTCGATGAGCCGCGGCCGCCGGGTGCTGTTCAACCCGAAATACGAACTGCGACCCCTCGGACGGGAGTAGCCGGTGACGTCCCTCGACAAGCCGACCGAAGACGCCACGAAGGCGCAGACCGACGATGCCCGGGCGGTGACCGAGGCCGCGCTGTTCGAGGCGTTCGGCGGAGTCCGCGGGATGGTCGAGACGGTCCTGCCCGGTCTCCTCTTCGTCGCGATCTTCACGGTCAACAAGGACCTGCACATCTCGGCGATCGCCGCGCTGGCCGTGTCCCTGGTGCTGGTCGTCGTCAGGCTGGTGCGCAAGGACACCGTCAAGCACGCCTTCAGCGGTGTCTTCGGCGTGGCCTTCGGCGTCGTGTTCGCGATGTTCACCGGAAACGCCAAGGACTTCTACCTCCCCGGCATGCTCTACACGCTGGGCCTGGCGCTCGCCTACATCGTCACGACCCTCGCCGGTGTCCCCCTGATCGGTCTGATCCTCGGCCCGGTCTTCAAGGAGAACCTCTCCTGGCGCACCCGCAACCCCGGCCGCAAGAAGGCCTACGCGAAGGCCAGTTGGGCCTGGGGCCTGATCCTGCTCGCCAAGTGCGCGATCCTCTTCCCGCTGTACTGGTGGTCCGACACGACGAAGCTCGGCTGGGTCCTGGTCGCCCTGAAGATCCCGCCGTTCCTGCTCGCCGTCTGGCTCACCTGGGTCTTCCTGGCGAAGGCGCCCGCGCCGATCGACGTGTTCGCGGAGATGGAGGCGGCGGAGAAGGCCGAGCAGGCGGAGAAGGCCGAGAAGGAGCGCAAGGCCGCGCTCGCCGCCGAGAGTGGTGAACCCACGGGCGGACGGCACCGCCGCGAGGCATAGACAGCCGCCGGACGACGGCGAAGGGCGCCCCTGGATGCCAGGGGCGCCCTTCGCCGTCGTAGCGGCTGCGCTGCGGCTCAGCCTTCTTCGCGCCGCACGGAGAGCAGATCCTCCAGCTGCTCCTCGCGGGCCTGGGCGGCCACGAAGAGGAGTTCGTCGCCGGCCTCCAGGGAGTCCTCCTTGGACGGCGTCAGGACGCGGGTGCCGCGGATGATCGTGACCAGCGAGGTGTCCTCGGGCCACTCCACGTCACCGACCTGGGTGCCGGCCAGGGCCGACTCCTCGGGCAGGGTCAGCTCGACGAGGTTGGCGTCGCCGTGGCTGAAGCGGAGCAGGCGGACCAGGTCGCCGACGCTCACCGCCTCCTCGACCAGGGCGGACATCAGACGCGGGGTGGAGACGGCCACGTCCACGCCCCACGCCTCGTTGAACAGCCACTCGTTCTTCGGGTTGTTCACACGGGCGACGACGCGCGGAACGCCGTACTCCGTCTTGGCGAGCAGGGAGACGACCAGGTTGACCTTGTCGTCGCCGGTCGCGGCGATGACGACGTTGCAGCGCTGGAGCGCCGCCTCGTCCAGGGACGTGATCTCGCAGGCGTCGGCCAGCAGCCATTCCGCCTGCGGCACCCGCTCCACCGAGATGGCGGTCGGGGCCTTGTCGATCAGCAGGACCTCGTGGCCGTTCTCCAGCAGCTCGCCCGCGATCGAGCGGCCGACGGCGCCGGCTCCGGCAATGGCGACCCTCATCAGTGACCGCCCTCCTCTTCCGGGCCCCCGGCGAACGCCGCCTCGACCTTGTCGACGTCGTCGGTGCGCATCATCACGTGCACCAGGTCACCCTCCTGCAGCACCGTCTGCGAGGTGGGCAGGACGGCCTCGCCGAGGCGGGTCAGGAACGCCACGCGGACGCCCGTCTCCTCCTGCAGCTTGCTGATCTTGTGCCCGACCCACTTGGGGGACGCGTGCACCTCGGCGAGCTGGACGCCCCCGGTGGGGTCGCGCCACAGCGGCTCCGCGCCCGAGGGCAGCAGCCGGCGCAGCATCTGGTCGGCCGTCCAGCGGACCGTGGCGACGGTGGGGATGCCCAGGCGCTGGTAGACCTCGGCGCGGCGGGGGTCGTAGATACGGGCGGCCACGTTCTCCACGCCGAACATCTCGCGTGCGACACGCGCGGAGATGATGTTCGAGTTGTCACCGCTGGAGACGGCGGCGAAGGCGCCGGCCTCCTCGATGCCCGCCTCGCGCAGGGTGTCCTGGTCGAAGCCGACACCGGTGACGCGGCGACCGCCGAATCCCGGGCCCAGCCGGCGGAAGGCGGTGGGGTCCTGGTCGATCACGGCGACCGTGTGGCCCTGTTGCTCCAGGGTCTGGGCAAGAGCGGAACCCACTCTCCCGCAGCCCATGATGACGATGTGCACGACCGTCCTTCCGGTGTCCAAAAGTTGCTGCTCAGCATCAGGGTCTCAGACCGACGCCCAAAGCTACACAAGCGTGCTCGGAGGTGGGCACCCCTGTGCGGTGGTTGTGAGGATCACCGCACCGTGGCTGTGGGGATCGCTGCCGGCGATCATCCCCGGCACGCGGCGACGTCACGCGTCCCGCCGCCTGGTCACGCGTCCCGCCGCCTGGTCACTCGTCCGCCGCGGGCGCCGGAACAGGCACCGGCGGCACCCGTCTGCGCGTGATGCTGCGCACGCTGCACGCGGTCAGGATTCCGAGGCCGACGAGGGCGACCGTGGCACCGATCAGCTCTGCGGTCGCGGGCATGGGACCTCCGGAGGTGCGATGACAGGCGGGGTCTGCCATCTAGGCACGGAGGGCGCGCGGACCACGGAATCCGCAGTTCCGTGCGCCCGCGATTTCACTCGTGAGGCAGATTCGAGACACCGGGTGGGCGGCTGCCTGTTCGAAGCCCTACGATCCTCTGTCGTGTCCAAACTGACCGACGTGCCCAAACGGATCCTGATCGGGCGCGCACTGCGCAGTGACCGGCTGGGCGAAACGCTCCTGCCGAAGCGCATCGCCCTCCCCGTCTTCGCCTCCGACCCGCTGTCCTCCGTCGCCTACGCGCCCGGAGAGGTCCTGCTGGTCCTGTCCGTCGCGGGTGTGTCGGCGTACCACTTCAGCCCCTGGATCGCGGTCGCGGTCGTCGTGCTGATGTTCACGGTGGTCGCCTCCTACCGGCAGAACGTCCACGCGTACCCGAGCGGCGGCGGCGACTACGAGGTGGCGACGACCAACCTCGGTCCCAAGGCCGGCCTCACCGTCGCCAGCGCCCTGCTCGTCGACTACGTCCTGACCGTCGCCGTCTCCATCGCCTCCGGCATCGAGAACCTCGGCTCCGCGGTCCCGTTCGTGGTCGAGCACAAGGTCCTGTGCGCGGTCACGGTGATCGTCCTGCTGACGCTGATGAACCTGCGCGGCGTGAAGGAGTCGGGCAAGCTCTTCGCGATCCCGACGTACGTGTTCGTCGGCGGCGTCTTCATCATGATCGCCTGGGGCGCCTTCCGCGGTCTCGCCCTCGGTGACACCCTGCGCGCCCCGACGGCCGACTTCCACATCAAGGCCGAGCACCAGGGCCTGGCGGGCTTCGCCCTGGTCTTCCTCCTCCTGCGCGCCTTCTCCTCCGGCTGTGCCGCGCTCACCGGCGTGGAGGCCATCTCCAACGGTGTCCCCGCCTTCCGCAAGCCGAAGTCGAAGAACGCGGCGACCACGCTCGCGATGATGGGCCTGCTGGCCGTCACCATGTTCTGCGGCATCATCATCCTCGCCATGACGACCAAGGTCCGCATGGCCGAGAACCCGGCCACCGACCTGATCCACCACGGCATCCCGGTCGGCTCCGGATACGTCCAGAACCCGGTGATCTCCCAGGTCGCCGAGGCGGTGTTCGGCAAGGGCAGCTTCCTGTTCATCGTGCTCGCGGCCGCGACCGCCCTGGTCCTCTTCCTCGCCGCGAACACGGCGTACAACGGCTTCCCGCTGCTCGGCTCGATCCTCGCCCAGGACCGCTACCTGCCGCGCCAGCTGCACACCCGCGGCGACCGCCTCGCCTTCTCCAACGGCATCGTCCTGCTGGCCGGCGCGGCGGCCCTGCTGACCGTCATCTACGGCGCCGACTCGACCCGCCTGATCCAGCTGTACATCGTCGGCGTGTTCGTGTCCTTCACGCTCAGCCAGACCGGCATGGTCCGGCACTGGAACCGCCACCTAGCCGTCGAGAAGGACCCGGCCAAGCGCAGCCACATGATCCGCTCCCGCGCGATCAACACGTTCGGCGCGTTCTTCACCGGCCTGGTCCTGGTCGTCGTCCTGGTCACCAAGTTCACGCACGGCGCCTGGGTCGCCCTGCTCGGCATGGTCATCTTCTACGCGACGATGACGGCGATCCGTAAGCACTACGACCGGGTCTCCGAGGAGATCTCGGCCCCCGAGGGCCCGGACGACGACAGCGTGCGCCCCTCGCGGATCCACTCGGTGGTCCTGATCTCGAAGATCCACCGCCCGACGCTCCGCGCCCTCGCCTACGCCAAGCTGATGCGCTCCGACACCCTGGAGGCGCTCACCGTCAACGTCGACCCGGCGGAGACCAAGGCACTCCACGAGGAGTGGGAGAGGCGCGGGATCGACGTACCGCTGAAGGTGCTCGACTCGCCGTACCGCGAGATCACGCGGCCGATCATCGAGTACGTCAAGGGCCTGCGCAAGGAGTCCCCGCGCGACGCGGTCTCGGTGATCATCCCCGAGTACGTGGTCGGCCACTGGTACGAGCACCTGCTGCACAACCAGAGCGCGCTGCGCCTCAAGGGCCGCCTGCTCTTCACCCCCGGCGTGATGGTCACCTCCGTGCCCTACCAGCTGGCCTCCTCCGAAGCCGCCAAGCTGCGCGCCCGCAAGCGCCAGGAGTGGAGCGCCCCGGGCGCGGTACGGCGCGGCCCGGCGACGGAACGCCCGAAGGAGCCGGCGACGAGGGACTGAGGCGCGAGGTCCGAGGCGGCGAGGG
>NZ_JBICZA010000003.1:33796-149856 GCF_043201585.1 Streptomyces sp. NPDC048297 | reverse complement strand
AGGGTCTGAGACGCAGGGTCCGCGTCGGCGAGGGTCTGGGGCGCGAGGTCCGAGGCGGCGAGGGTCTGAGACGCAGGGTCCGCGTCGGCGAGGGTCTGGGGCGCGAGGTCCGAGGCGGCGAGGGTCTGAGACGCAGGGTCCGCGTCGGCGAGGGTCTGAGACTCGAGGCCCGCGTCGGCGAGGGGCTGAGGCACGGGTTCGAGGCGCTGTGGGAAGGCCGTAGACTGGTGGGCTGTTGTCAGGCCCACCGGCTGCGGCCGCACCCTTTCCCGCGACCGCCTCCCACTGTCCCACCCCCTGCACCACCCTCCTGCCCTCTGCCCCACCCCCTCCGTCCCGCCCTCTTCCCGATCTGGAGTCACCCCACCATGCAGGCAGAACCGACGAAGTCTCTGGTGGGCGAGGAGTACGAGGTCGAGATCGGCCCCGTCGCCCACGGCGGCCACTGCATCGCCCGTACGTCGGAGGGCCAGGTGCTGTTCGTGCGGCACGCGCTGCCCGGCGAGCGGGTGGTGGCCCGGGTGACGGAGGGCGAGGAGGGCGCCCGCTTCCTGCGCGCGGACGCCGTCGAGATCCTCGACGCCTCCAAGGACCGCGTCGAGGCCCCCTGCCCCTTCGCCGGCCCCGGCCGCTGCGGCGGCTGCGACTGGCAGCACGCCAAGCCGGGCGCCCAGCGCCGCCTGAAGGGCGAGGTGATCGCCGAGCAGCTCCAGCGCCTCGCGGGTCTCACCCCCGAGGAGGCCGGCTGGGACGGCACGGTCATGCCGGCCGAGGGCGACAAGCTTCCGGCGGGCGAGGTGCCCCAGTGGCGGACGCGGGTGCAGTACGCGGTGGACGCCGACGGCAACGCGGGACTGCGCCGCCACCGCTCGCACGAGGTCGAACCGATCGACCACTGCATGATCGCCGCGCCCGGTGTCACCGAACTCGGCATCGAGGAACGGGACTGGGCCGGCATGGCGTCCGTCGACGCGATCGCCGCGACGGGCTCCCAGGACCGCATGGTGATCCTGGAACCGCGGCCCGGCGCCCGGCTGCCGCTCGTCGAGCTCGACAAGCCCGTCTCCGTCATGCGCGTCGACGAGAAGGACGGCGGCATCCACCGCGTCCACGGCCGCGCGTTCGTGCGTGAGCGTGCTGACGGCCGCACCTATCGCGTCGGCAGCGGCGGCTTCTGGCAGGTCCACCCGATGGCGGCCGACACCCTGGTCAAGGCCGTCATGCAGGGCCTGCTGCCGCGCAAGGGCGAGATGGCCCTCGACCTCTACTGCGGCGTGGGCCTCTTCGCCGGCGCCCTCGCCGACCGCCTCGGCGAGAAGGGCGCGGTCCTCGGCATCGAGTCCGGCAAGCGCGCGGTCGAGGACGCGCGC
The DNA here is from genome assembly GCF_043201585.1 of Streptomyces sp. NPDC048297. NCBI lineage: Bacteria > Bacillati > Actinomycetota > Actinomycetes > Kitasatosporales > Streptomycetaceae > Streptomyces > Streptomyces sp. NPDC048297. Next base: position 148,486 of record NZ_JBICZA010000003.1, on the reverse strand, counting down.
CACAACCTCGCCGACTTCCCCCGGGTCCGCATCGAACAGGGCAAGGTCGAGTCGGTCCTCCCGCGCACCGGCATCACCGAGGTCGACCTCATCGTCCTCGACCCCCCGCGCGCGGGCGCCGGCCGCAAGACCGTCGACCACCTCTCCTCCCTCGGCGCCCGCCGCATCGCCTACGTCGCCTGCGATCCCGCTGCGCTGGCCCGCGACCTGGCGTACTTCCGTGACGGCGGGTACCGGGTGCGGACGCTGCGGGCGTTCGATCTGTTTCCGATGACGCATCATGTGGAGTGCGTGGCGATCCTTGAACCGGCCGCAAAGGCCGTCTGACCTGCGGGTTCGGGTGGTGTGCGTTATGTGCGGTGTGGGCGGTACGGGCGATATCTTGACGCTGAAATGACGCTCTCCGAGGTGTCTTGACGCTCATTTGACGCTCGTTCTGATGGGGTGCCAGGTGGGCTGAACAGCTGGTTGGGCGGCCTGTCGGCCTCTCCAGCGAGGCAGGAGTGTTTGGAGTCTTTCGACGACGAGTGGCCACGCCGGCACGCCCGGCGGGTTCCGGTGCGAGGGACAACCGGTCCGGCGGTGGCAGATACCATCAGCCGTGTCTTGGCGTTGGAATTCCCCTTTCGCACCCAGCGAGGGCGTGCACCCGTACCCCGATGAGCAGGCGGTTGGCGGCGGGCGATGAGAGGGTCTGCCGCCAACCGTGACTCACCACGCCTGTGGCTATGCGACGGAGATTGTGAGCCAAGGGGCCTGGGTGGCGGGTCTGATGAGCCTTTGTGACTGAACAACCTGCATCCGCTTCCACCCTGCACCGCTTCGATGCGCACCGTGACGACCCGGAGTTCGGCCATCGCTTCCTGGCCGACGAAGCGCGCGGCGCTGGGGCCGTGATGGCGGACTGGACTGCATGGCGGATCTGCCGGGACAACCGCTGGTGGAGCGTGTCCGGCAAGAAGTGTGGCAAGGGCAAGAAGGCCGGCCCGCCGGTGCACGACGACCTGGTCCGCCGTGACTTCACCGCGACCTGCGCGAACCGGCTGTGGCTCGCAGATATTACCGAGCACGCCACCGGCGAAGGCAAGCTCTACCTCGGCGCGATCAAGGACGCCTTCAGCAACAGGATCGTGGGCTACTCCATCGATGTGCGGATGAAGTCCCGCTGGGCCGTGGCCGCCCTGAACAATGCCGTGGCCCGGCGTGGAGACGTCGACGGGTGCACTCTGCACAGCGATTGCGGTTCCTCTCCCGGAAGTTCGTCCGGGTGCTCGACAGCCACCGGATGGCCGGATCGACAGGGAGGGTCGGAGCTGCCCGGGACAACGCGGCCATGGAGTCCTTTTCAGCCTGCGGCAGAAGAACGTCCTCGACCGCCGTGTCCGGGCCACCCGCGAAGAACTCCGCATCGCGATCGTGACCTGGATCGAGCGGACCTACGACCGAAGCCGCAGACAAGCCTCACTCGGCCGGCTGACCCCCATCGAATTCGAGACCGTCATGACCACACCGGCCCTCCAGGCCGCGTGACCGCACCTGTCACCCGAACCTGCATCAGCCCCCGGGCCTCGGCGCCAAGAAGCTCGCCCGACTCACCACCCGCGACGTCGGCACCTTCCTCGACTGACTCCGCACCACCTGCCAGTGCTGCACCCAGGAACGGGATGCTGTTCGGCGGTCCTGCTGCGCTATCGGTCAGTGCTGCGACAAGCGGCTGTCACCGTTGACCGTGACGTACGTCCACGCGGTCCTCAAGTCAGCCCTGGAACACGCCGTCCGCGAGGACGAGCTGCCGCGCAACGTGGCCCGGAACGTCAAGACCGCTGCGCCCCGCACGAGGCGCTTCCGGCCCCTTACGGCGGCCGAGGCCCGGCAGTTCCTCCAGGCCGCCAGCGGTGACCGGATGCACGTGCTGTACGAACTCGCCCTGCGCACCGGGCTCCGCAAGGGCGAACTCCTCGGCCTACGCTGGGAAGACCTCGACCTCGACGGCGGCACAGCCAGCATCCACCGCTCCCTCCAGCGCACCCGCACCAGCGGCCTGACCACCCTGCACACCAAGACCCGCGCCTCCGAACGCCGCATCGCCCTCCCGACCGAGTGCGTCCATTCCCTCAAGAGCTACCGGGAACACCAGCAGGATGAACGCCAGGACGCCGGAACCAACTGGACGGACAGCGGGCTCGTCTTCACCACCGCGACCGGAAGCCCCCTCGACCCCACCAATCTCAACCGCCGCTTCGGCCGACTCCTCAGCCGGGCAGGGCTCCGCCGCATCCGCTTTCACGATCTCCGCCACTCGACTGCGACCCTGCTCCTGGAACAAGGCGTCGACCTCGTCGTGATCAAGGAACTCCTCGGCCACGCCCACATCGGCGTCACCGCCACCGTGTACGCCCACGTCCGGCTCCGCCTCCAGCGCGACGCCATCGACCTTCTTGGTAACGCCCTCCGCAACCCCGCCCAGATCACCGGCGAGCCCGGCGACAGCGACGAACCACCCCTTTGCGCAGCGCCCGTCCGCTGACGTTGCCGTCAACTACTGCCGTCAGACACCCGAGAGCACCGCAGCCGCCCCCACCGGATCAATCTCCGATGGGGGCGGCTTGCTCACTTCCGAAGACGCCAGGCAGCGCCCGCAGAAACCCTCACCCGAAGTCCGAATAATTCACCCGACGGTCTTCGTGCGCCCCATTCCATAGAGCCAATTGACACTATCGCGCGACCTGCAAGCACATCCCAAGCCTGACTGATTCAATTCTGTCGAGCCATGAACCGGAGAGCTATTTTCCTCCTGAAAGACGCGCCAAGATTTCGGAATGATACGCAACGGCGCCTCGAAAACTAGCAAGTCAAACCAGGAGGAGAGCTACAAATTCGAGAACTTGATTCGGAAGCCCGTTGGCAGCCTTTAAGAGCTCTCCATGTCGAGTCGCTCCGCCATATCAAGCAAGTGCTGGGGAAGCTTTGAACTGGCCGCCAGCACCTCGATACCAATGAGGCACCCGCTCTCGTCGAAGTCGAGATTGATCATGCCCCCGACCTCGACCGGATCGCAGGGATACATGCGAGCCACCTGCGTGCGCGCTTGCGGATCGGCGAAGTAGACATACGCCGCATTCGCCTTCTGATCGTATGTAACTCTAACGTCTGCCATGGTTAGCGCCCTCCCTGGAGACGGTTGATGTATGCCTGGTCCACATTGGTCATCACGGTGTTCACGTTCCCGTCGACGGTCTTGGCGACAAATACCTTGGACCGGGGATCATGGTAGCCCAGCTTCCACTGATCATCGTGATTGTAAGAGAAGGGCTCTCTTCCAAGAACGGCCTGAGCATCCTCTGCCGAAACCCCGCGCTGCTCCAGGCGCTGCGTAGCGTGAAGCGTGAATTCATCAACCTTAGCGGCAGCATTGGGGCGCGGAATGACCGGCTCCCCCCAATTGCAGTAGCAATCAGCTGCATGCGCAGGATCGCCGCATGCATTATGCACGAGAATCGGCGTGCTGCCTGCAAGGACATAGTACGTGTGCAGCTCTTTGACCGTCAGGTTGTACATGTCCGCGGCACCTGGGCGGGTACGGACGGACACAACGCGGACGTGGTGGTCAGTCGCAGTTTCCAGGTTGTGGCCCGGTGTGAGCTGACCGGCGGGTACCCAAGTGTGGCGTGTGTCGTCCCAGAAGGGGTGGCGGGAGGTGGTGTGCAGGATGCTGAAGTGGTGGTGCCCGGTTTGGAGCGTCAGGTCGACGAGATCATCGTCGTGATGGATGTGTGTGGCAGTGACTGTGCGAGAACCTTGGTGTCGCCCGGTGGCAGGATCTGCGGACTCGACTTCGTCGCCAGCCTTGATCTTTCCGATGGGCTTGGACTTCCGTCCGCGCATGAGAACACGGGTACTCGGGGTGAAACTGCACGGTCTTTTGAGCCTGACGCCCCCGGCGCGAGTGCGTATCCCGCCGCTTCTTCCGCGCGCGCCCGCGCCTTCACCCCAACCGAATGCGAAGAGGCCGCCGGCAACAACCTGCATGAAGCTTGATGTAGTGCCCTTCGGGCAAGCCTTTCCACCCCTGCAGGAATTCCACAACCACAGCTCCACCTGGGCATGCTGGTTAGGGTTGTCTGGGTCCAGGAGGTACTGAGGTGTAGACCCGTTGGTGTTCATGGTGCCCAACCAGTAGTGGTAGAAGCGGTCTCTGACCTTCTGCCAGCCCTTGAAGTGGTCAGGTATGAAAACGCCAGGAAAGATCTGACGCTTTCCAGTGCCCGGTAGCGTGACGTCATACGGAAGGGGCTGATATGCCGGGCTCGACTTGGCCACCTTGGTCACCTCGCCATTGGTGGCGCCGCCTTTGCCTTCGCCTCCGCCGCAAAGGTCAACCGGGCACAGGCCGGTCGGGTCGCTGAGGGTGACCGGGTTGTTCTCCGCGTACGAATACCCGTTGAGCGATTGGGGGTTGGTGGGATCCATCAACGGGTCGACGGACAGGAAGCGGCCGGTGGCCGGGTCGTAGTCGCGGGCGCCGAGGTGGGTGAGGCCGGTGGTGGCGTCGTTGGTGCCGCCGACGTACCCCTTGTCGCCGGGCCAACTGGTCGGTGCAGTTCCACGCTGAGCACCGAAGGGGGTGGAGCGGCGCTGCTGCATCGACAGGTCACTGGAGTTGATGGCGAGTTGGCTGGTGCCCTGGTGGTCGCCGATGAGGAAGGAGAGCTTGCCGTCATCGGTGCGTACCGCCTGGCCGCCGTCACCGAGGTTGTAGTAGCGGGTGCCCTTCTGAGTGGTGGAGCCGATGCCGAGGGTGATCTCGGTGCCTGAGAGGAAGAGCGTGGTGCCGGAGTCGGTGTCGGCGATCAGACGGTTGCCGTCGGCGTCGTAGATGTAGTTGGCGGTCTTGGTGCCGCCGTTGCCGTCGTCCGCGGAGACAGCCGCAAGGTGGCCCTCTGTATCCCAGGTGAGGGTCTGCTTGTTGGCGACTACGGTGCGGGTCTGAGTATTGCCCGTGTTGTCGGGCGGCGTGTATGAGTCGACAGCCGTGCCGTTGGGACCGGTGGTGGTCACCTGCGAGGGGAAGTGCGGGTGGGAGGCGCCGGGGTCGGGGTAGGTGAAGGTGTGCTTGAGGTCCTGGGCGCTGTCGCCGGAGGGGTCGTGGCGGGTCTCGGAGGTACGGTTGCCGGCCAGGTCATAGGCGTAGGACTGCCAGTACGGGGCGGGGCCGCCGAGCGCCGACGCGGCCGGGGCGGCGGCGCAGGTGGTGGAGCCCTGGGCCCAGGCTTCGGTCAGACGGCCGAGGTAGTCGTAGGTGAAGCACTGGTTGTCGGTGCCGTCGCGGGAGACGTCCGCGACCGACGTGATGTTGCCGGCCTGGTCGTAGTGATAGGTGGCGGACTTGTCGGTGCCGTTGATGTCCTGGCGGTCGACCCGGGAGTTCGACAGCCGCTGGGTGCCCCACTCGTAGGTGTTCGTGACCTGGGTGAACTTGGCGCCGGCAGCCTGGTAGGTGTACTGCAGCGGCTTGCCCGTGTAGCTGTAGGCGGTGTCGGTGACGTAGGTGTTGCCGCCGCTGCCGGTGAGCGTCTTGGGACGCAGCACCTCGTCGTAGGACGGGGTGACCGCCTCCGCCGCCAGCGCGCCGGTCTTCGGGTAGCCGATCGACTGGATGGTGCTGTCGGCGTTGTAGGCGACGGTCGAGGCGTACGAGCCGGCCAGGTCGCCTTCGGAAGAGGGAATGGTGACAGTGGTGCGCTGAGGCCGGTACAGGTTGTCGAACAGGCCGTAGCTGGTGGTGTAGGCGTATCCGGTGGCGCCGCCGATGTAGCGGGTGGCGGAGGCGAGCTGGCCCTTGTAGCCGGTCGGATCCCAGACGTGTGCGGTCAGCAGCGGGCCGGTGGCGTCACCGTCGTGGGTCTCGATCTCCCGGCCGAGGTTGTCGTAGACGTGCGTGATCTTCTTGCTGCGGGAGTCGGTGGTGGAGAGCAGCTGGCCTCGGTCGTCGTAGACGGAGGTGGTGGTGCCCTTGTCCGGGTCAGTGGCGGTCTTCTGGTTGCCGTCCTGGTCATAGGCGTAGGACCAGACGTTCCCGGCCGGATCGGTGATCTTGTCGAGCTGGCCAGCCGGGGTGTAGCCGTAGAGGGTCTTGTCGTACGCGCCGGTCGGGGTGGAGGCGTGGTACTGGTCCAGCTCCGTCGTCTGGCCGCGGGCATCGGTGACGGTGGTGATGGGGGTCCCACCCTGGGGCGGGGTGACGGTGGTGCGGTCGCCGCCGTAGACGGTGGTGGAGGTTGAGAGCACCTGGCCGCCGTCGCCGCTGCCGGCGACCTGCTTGGCGGTGGTGATGCGGCCCAGGCCGTCGTAGGTGTTCCAGGTCTGGGTCTCCACCCCAGTGGCATCCGTCAGCGACAGCAGGCCGGTCGAAGGCCCGGACTGGTTGTTGTAGTACGGCGCGAACGCCTTGGGGACCAGGCCGCGCTCGTCGTAGAAGGTGTCGGACACCAGCCGGCCGCCGGACGGTCCGGGCGCCTGGGCCTGGCGCGGGCGGAGGAATCCGTCGTAGAGGGTGTAGGAGGTCAGCGTGCCGGTGCCGGCGAGGGTGGTGGTGCCGACCGCGACGGCTTGGCCGTCGGTGATGGTGTAGGAGAAGGCGTAGTTGGGGGTCTGGCTGTTGGCCTTGGAGCGGTTGGGCAGCCAGACCTTCAGCGTGCGGCCGAGGGCGTCGTAGGTGGTGTCGGTGCGCTTGTTGTTGGTGTCCACCACGGTCAGCGGCAGTCCCCGGACCGGCTCATAGGTGGTGGTGGTGGTGGTGGTCTGTGCGGTCGTGCTGTCCCCGGCCTTGGCGGGCGGAGTGGTCACCGTCGTGGTGGTGGGGAAGCCGGTGGAGGGGCTGTAGACAGTGGTGGCGGTCCGCCCGTCACTGCGGGCGGTGCGCACCGGTGCCGTGGTTTCGGTCGCGGTGACGTTGCCAGTGATGTCCGTGGTGGCCAGTGGGCGGCCGTAGGAGTCGTAGGTGACGCCGGATTCCAGATAGGTGGCGGTGGTGCCATCGTGGGACTTGAGAGTTGCGAGGTGTGTGGCGTCGCCCGTGGTGGGTGCTACGCCGTAGTCCTGGCCGTCGTAGGCAGTGCGCACGTCGGAGAGGACGGCTTTGGATCGGTCAGGGGCGGTGGGGCAGGCCGTCGCGACCGTCTCGATGCGGGAGGGCCTGTTCAGGATCCACTTGCTGGTGTTGTCGGCGTAGGTGGTGCGGGTGCAGCGGTTGTCCGCCGAGGTGGAAGTGTCCCGCGTGTCGTTGACTGTGGTGACGCGGCCGGCGGTGTCCTCGTGGGCGTAAGAGACATACGTCTGGCGCCACTTGAAGCCGGCGCCGTCGTCCAGAGATGTCCAGGTGTAGGTGTGCAGGGTGCCGGTCAGGTTCGCGGTCACAGTTCCCCAGGAGCGCGTCACCGTCGCGGTCTGATGGAACCATGGTGTGGACACGTTCTTGTCGAGGACGTTGCCGCCGGGGCCGGAGTAGTCCTCGGTCTTGTACTCAAAGCCCACCAGCGGGTCGGCGTCGGTGATGGTGCCGCCGTTGTCGTCTGAGACGGGCGGCACGGACTTGGTTCCGCCGGAGGGCGAGGCCTTGTCGCCGTCCATGCCGCGCAGGAAGTAGTGCTCGCTTTGGGACTTCATGCCGGCCTGACCGCCGGTCTGCACGCGGACATGACCGTAGCCACGGAAGGTGGACCAGGTCTTGTACTTCTCCTTGGTCAGGCCGTCATCGTCGTCGTAGTGCCAGGCCGCGCCGTCCAGGTAGGTGTAACGGGTGACCTGGTCGGGGGCGCCGCCGGTGCGGTCGGTCTGGGTGACCGCGTCCACCACGTACTTGTTGAACCACTGCAGGGTCGGGTCGGAGTCACCCGACTTGGTGTAGTACTGCGGGAAGCAGCGCGTGGTATTCGTCTCCGGCGTGGGCAGGTTGCTCGCGTCGCACGCGGCGGTGGAGTACTCCACGTCGGTCTGGCCGCCGGCCTCGTCGTCGATCGTGGCAAGGCGTTCCTTGATGAACGGGGACGTGTCGTCGCCGTCGATCTTGAGCCGGTTGGTGCGCTGGTCGTAGCCGAAGGTCACCTTCGGCAGGGTGATGTCCGGGGTGGCGGCCTTACCGGTGTGCTGGATGGAGGCCAGCTCCAGTTGGTAGTCGATGTCCGCCATGCCCCACTGGTGGTCCAGCGCCCAGGAGTCCACGGGTGCATAGGTGCCGTCGGACTGCAGGGTGGAGGTGGAGACACCGGTCAGACGCTTGCGGGTGAAGAAGGTTGGGGAGGCCGCATAGCAGGAGGCGCCGGACTTGCAGTTGAGGTCCCACGGGGTGTCGTACCAGTAGGAGCTCTGGGTGTCGATGCTGGAGGCGTTGCAGGTCACCCCGGTCTGTGGAATACAGCGCTCGGCAGTGGTGAAGTCGACCTTCGCCAGGGCCTTGGCGGAGTACGTGGTGGAGAGCTTCAGCCCGTACTCGATGCGGTTGATCGACCCGCCTCGGTCGTAGACGGTCTCATCCGTCGCGGTGAGGTTGCGGCCGTAGTAGTTGGTCTCCTTGTCGTAGAAGTAGGCGATCGCGTTGCCGTGCACGTCGATGGCGTAGTCCAGGTTCCACCTCCAGCCCTGCTGGCACCACGAATCGGCGAACGTGGCTGCGTGGCACTGCTCGCCGGAGTCGTTGCCGTAGACCGGAACGGTCCAGGCACTGTTGGTGGTGGGGTTGCCCGTGGCCCAGCCGGTCAGGCGGTTGTAGCCGAAGTAGTAGCGGGTGCCGTCGGTGGTCGTCATCCGCCAGTACTCGTCGTTGTGGGCGCCGTTGGCACGCACGTTGGTGGAGTCACCGTAGATGCGGTCGACCTTCGTGCCGTCGTCGCCCTTGATGCGGAAGCTGTTGGCACCGGTGGCGATCAGCTCGCCGGAGTGGCCATCGAAGGAGATGGTGGCGTTGTCATAGGCCCAGCACAGGTCGCCGACCTTGTTTCCGGATGCGTCCTTGACGCCCTCGTCTCCACACGGCTTGTAGGAGCGCTCAATGGGGTCCCTCGCCGCCCGGTCACCGGAGGCGTACCAGGAACCCCCGGGGGCCGCCAAGGCCGAGCGCACGCGTCACCAGGTGAGCCTTGGCGGCCCCCGGAGAACCCTGGTCCGGCGAAGCTGCCCGACCGACGAGGGACCCCACCCGCTCAGGCTCCGGTTCTGCCGGAGGTCCGGCCCGTCGCACGGTGGGGCACCCTTGTGGGCGGGTGTCTGCCGGAGCGCCCCCGGTTGATGTGCCGACCGGGCGTACCGTGGAGTGGGAGGTGGTGAGTTGATGACCACGGAGCTGGCTGACAACGTCCGCAAGTACCGGCGTCGCGCGGGGATGAGCCAGGAGGAACTGGCCCACGCCGCAGGCGTATCGCCGGGCACCGTGCGCAAGGCCGAGCAGGGCGGCACCATCCGTATGGAGACCTTGCACACGCTTGCCCGCGCGCTGGGGGTGACCACGGCCGCGCTGATGGCCTCGGATGCACCGGAGCCCGTGGGGCGGGCCGAGGAGCCGAACCGGGTCAACCTGATCCAGCTCCGCGCCGCCCTCACCCCGGCCGTCGGGCTCGTGGACCAGGACGCCGAGGCCGTGGCCGAGGAACCGAACCTGCGTACCTTCCGGCGGACGCTGCAAGACGCACGGGTGCTGTACTTCTCCGACAGCTACAAGAGCGTCGCGGCTCAACTGCCGGGCCTGCTGCGTGATGCCGCACAAGCCGTCGCCTACTACGACAGCGGGGACGAGCACCGGCAGGCTCTGCTGGCCCGTGCCGAGGCGCTGCGTCTGGCCGGCACCTACCTCACACAGGTACGGCAGTACGACATCGCGTATGCCGCTGTGCGCGGCGCCATCATGGATGCCCGTCAGACCGGAGACATGCTTGCGGCGGGCTCGGGCGTCGGCTGCATGTGCTGGCTGCTGGTGAGGCAGGGCCGGTTGGACGAGGCAGAACAGGTCGCGGCCCGGAGCATGGACGCGGTGGAGCCGAAGATCACCGGGGCCGAGCCGGACCACTACGCGGTGTGGGGCGGCCTGGCGATGGAGGCCGCCGCTGCGGCAGCGAGGAACAACCGTCCCGACGAGGCGAAGGCGTACCGTCAGGCCGCCCGGGTCGCGGCAACCGCGGTCGGGACGGCGCATCGCAACGTCTCCCGGCACTGGTCCCTCTTCGGGCCGGTCACCGTCGCGGTCAAGGCACTCGAAGACGACATGGTCGTCGGCGACTCCCGCGCGGTGGTGCGCAAGGCAGGCGAGCAGGAGGAGCTGTCGCCCAAGGCGTGGAAACGCCTGGGCAGGCCCAGCACCAACGACGGGAACCGCTTCACCCTCGATGTGGCGCGTGCCCACACCCGGACCGGAGACTTGTCCGCCGCCATGGACGAGTTGACCCGTGCCAGGGAAGCCGCCCCGCAGTGGCTGCGGCACCAGAACGGGGCCGCCGAGACCATGCAGGAGATCCTGGGCAAGCGCAAGCGCACCCTCACGACAGAGATGCGCGAAATGGCCGACTACCTGGGCGTTGTCGGGTAGCTGCCACGCAGCGTGGCAGTTCGTGAACCAAGAGTCGCGAACTGCCATAACTACAGCCTGGGGTGACGATCAGTCAGTGCCTACGGTCACTGTGTCCACGATCAGTGACCCAGGCCGGGGGTGCCCAGTGAGCCAGCCCAGGAGCGATGCCGACCGCATGCGTCGCAGAGAGCTGTACGACGCCGCGTCGGGTGCGGGAGGACCCCGCTTACTGCCGTGGACCAGCCCGGAGGGGAAGCCCTGCTACCTGAGCACCGACGGCCGGGGCTACCTCTCCGCCCTCGCCGACAGCATCGAGACGGTACAGCTCAGCATGGGCCAGGAAGTGTTGGAGTACGCCCGCGACGCCACGATGCCCGGCGCGAAAACCCTGTCGGCGACCGAATACCGCTGGCTGGCCTGCCGGTTGACGGAAGCCCTGGCGGACGCGCTCAGGGTCGCGGACTCGCGCGGACGGCGCATTCCGGATCAGGAAGAGGCGACCGAGGATGCCTGACTCTCCGAACGCCGGCGCACCAGTACGCAATGTCTCTCGGGGGCGCTACCGCTTCCGCGAGTACCACGTGACCATCGTCCCCGACCCCCTGGCGCTGCCAAAGTTCGAGGCGGCCTGCGTCACCGGCGAAGAGCACAACTGCGGCGCCACCTCAGGCACACTGCATACCCCGGACGACCTGACCCGCTGGATCGCCGAACACTGCGCTCAGAGCGGCCACGAGTTCTACGAACAGACCGTCCGCGCTCTCGTCCGCGCCGAACCCGGCGCGTGGCAGTAGAGTCCCCCTGCGCCGACAGCCGCCAGCGGCAACGCGACCGTGCCGCCCGAGCCCTTGACGGCAGTAGCGACGGCAACAACGACGGATTTCCCCGCACAACCACGGACGCCAGCGGAACCCGAAACATACGCTGACCTGCAAAGAAGCAGGTAGAGCGGGGTCGCGCAGCACACGTACTATGTACTCGCTGGTCAGACGCCGGTTCTGGTTCACAACAGCAATGGGTGTGTGAACTGGTCGTCTAACAGCGTGAAAACGTGGGGTCACACATTCAAGACTCATGGCGCTGGGGCGAAGAACACGAAGGCTCTGACTGATCGTGCTCGCAGTACTGGGAACCAGCAAGGTCAATGGTTGGACAACGACGCTGCTGCAGATTTCCTCAAGGGGCTCCATGTCGAAGGGGCCGGTCCTAGGTCGGTGCAGATCCCGGAGGGAATGGGGCAGGTGATCATGCCGGATGGGAGCATTGTCCAGGCGCGCGCAGCTACCGTCGTACCAAGTCCAAATGGTCTGTACAAGACGGGATTTCCGATCATTGGCCCGAACTAGGAGGCTGGAGAGATAAGCTTCTCTGTGTCGTTCAATCTGGCCGTGCCGTCAGGTGCTCTAACCCCTGCTTCAGCGAGTATGGAGCCGGGTGGAGAGTATGAAACTCTCGTCATGGAGGCGTGTAGCGCCCTCTCCGATGTCGGAGGCGGCATATTCCACATTGGCGGCTTCGGGAATGATGAGTGGCCGCTCGATGTCGCGTATGACTTGTCTGCCTTCATGGAGCAACTCCCGTCGCTTCTGGCGAGTGTGCGTGAACGCCGCGAAGTCGAGGTGGATTTTTACTCGCAAGGCATCGAGAGGACTTTGACCTTCCGCCCAAGCGGAGATCTCGTGATGATTCACTGTGATTCGCGAACCAATTGGGTTCCAGACCCGGAGCGCGAGAGTATTGCGCAGAGTGAGCTAGTCGCGATGCTCTCAAGATTGGCCCGGGACTTCGCTGGAGGGCTGAAGGCGATCAATTCCGAGCTGTCGGAGGTCGCGCCATTCGAACGTTGGCTGGAGGGTGAGGTGTAGCCTCACTGCCTGATCCTGCAACCCTCGCGCTGGATAGCAACAGCAAAGTTGAAGCCCCGCCGGATAAGGGCGAATTCGAGGGGTCGTTGCAACGCCGTGGTCGGTTGATCAGGCCGCAAGGGACGGTGGTCGCCCTGGCCGCCGCCGTTGGCCTGTCCGTCTCGCTGTACGGCGTTCTCGGCCGGCATCCGGGCGCGCCCGCCGACCGGGATGGCGCCGTGGGCAAGGGCGCACCGAGCAGGCAACTCGACGTGAACTGCTTCGCGGACAGCTGTGCCGGAAAAAAATCCCGGGCCAGCCGGCTGCGGTGGCGACGCGTGGACCGCTGCCCTGTCCAGGGTCGGCAAGGTCTACGTGGAGCTGCGCTACAGCGATGCCTGCAAGGCCGCCTGGTCCCGCATGAGTTGGGGAGAGCCCGGCGACATCGCCCGGGTCATCGGCGAGGGGGGCCGGACGTACCAGAACAAGGTCCACTACGACACCGACACGTTCAGCGCGATGGTCGCGGCGCCCAGCCCCTCGACAGCCAAGGCATGTGTTCTGCTCACCTCCGGGGTGCACGCCTGCACCTCCCCGGGCGGCACCCAGCACCTCACCGAGCCCCCGAACCCGCCCACTCCGGCCACTCCGCCCACCCCGGCCACCCCACCCACCCTCTCCGTGGCGGCCGGCACGAGGTGAGCGAGATCGCCAAGAGCGGTCGTGGATACACCACTGCGGCGAACGTGACCCGTGACGCTCGCTCGACGCTCCGGGCGCCCGAGGGGGAGCAGCGGCTGCGACCACCGTCCGGCCCGGGGCTTCAGGGCCCCGCGACGGATACGGGGTGCTCGTGTTCGCAGGTGTCGTCGATGCCGTAGGTGTCCCAGGCGGGGAACGGGTCGGCACGCGGGTGGGCCTCGCCGGCCGTCATGAGGCAGTCGGTCAGGGCCGTTCGCAGGGCGTCGGCCCGCAAGTGGGTTCCGATGAAGACCAGTTCCTGGCCGTCGGGGCTCTCCGCTTCGCGGGCGGCGGACGGTTCGAAGCGGGCCACGGAACCGGCCTGTGACCACAGGCCCGTCACGTGCGGGCGGCCGGCGAGGCTGAAGAAGCCCTTGGAGCGCAGGATCTGCCCGTAGGCACCGCTGTCCAGCCGCTCGGTCACGAACGTCCACAGCCGCCCGGGATGGAAGGGCGCTTCGGCGCGGAAGACGGTGGAGGAGATGCCGTACTCCTCCGTCTCGGGGACGTGGTCGCCGTTGAGTTCCCTGACCCAGCCCGGGGCCTGCTGGGCACGCTCCAGGTCGAACAGCCGGGTGCCGAGGACGTCCCCGACGCCGACGCGGCCGTGGACGGCGGGGACGATCCGCGCCGCCGGGTTGAGGCGGCTGAGGGCCGCGCGCAGCCGGTCGGCCGAGTCGGTGTCGACCAGGTCGAGCTTGTTGAGCACGATGACGTCGGCGAACTCGATCTGGTCCATCAGCAGGTCGCTGACGGTGCGTTCGTCGTCCTCGTACGGGGCGAGGCCGCGCTCCACGAGATCGTCCCCACGGGCGAGTTCCGGCAGGAAGTTCGCCGCGTCGACGACCGTGACCATGGTGTCCAGCTGTGCGAGGTCGCTCAGTGTCGCGCCGTCGTCGCGCGCGAACGCGAAGGTGGCGGCCACCGGCATCGGTTCGGAGATGCCGGACGACTCGATCAGCAGGTAGTCGAACCGCCCGGCGCGGGCCAGCCGGTCGACCTCCTCCAGCAGGTCGTCGCGCAGGGTGCAGCAGATGCAGCCGTTGGTCATCTCGACCAGGCGTTCCTCGGTGCGGGACAGGGCCGCCTCGCCGCCCCTCACCAGGGCGGCGTCGATGTTGACCTCGCTCATGTCGTTGACGATGACGGCGACGCGCAGGCCCTCGCGGTTGCCGAGGACGTGGTTGAGGAGGGTGGTCTTGCCGGAGCCGAGGAATCCGGACAGGACGGTGACGGGCAGGCGACCGGGCCGGTCGTACGGCATCGGGCGTCAGCCCTCGGGACGCAGCAGGCCGCGTTCGTACGCCGTGGCCAGCCGCTGGGGTACCAGGTAGGGCACCCCGTCCACGGTGACCGGCACGAGCTGAGGCGTCGTGGCCTTCCACTGGGCCCGGCGGTGACGGGTGTTGCTGCGGGACATCTTGCGCTTGGGCACGGCCATGGGGACCTCCAGAGTGGGTGGACGGAGCAGCACGCTACATGAAAATGGATCCCATTACGATTTGCGGTCGTCCCGTGAGTCACCAGGGCGCCAGCTCGGCAAACGCGCACCATCAGGGCGCTGGCCAGGGAAAATGGAGAACTGTTGCGGGAGTGCCTAAGGTCGGCCTGTGGCTTTTATCGTGGTGTGTGAGGATGACGCAGCGGTCCGTGACGTCCTCAGACGTGCGCTTGAGCGCGACGGCCACACGGTCGCACTCGCTTCCACCGCGGACAGCCTGCTGCGGCAGCTCGATCCGGCCCCTCACCTGGTCGTCCTCGATCTGGGGCTCCCTGACGCCGACGGCCGCGACGTCTGCCTGGCGCTGCGGGCACGGGGCGTCGACGCCCCGGTGCTGATGCTCACCGCTCTGGACGGCATGCACCACAAGGTGGGCGGCTTCGAGGCGGGAGCCGACGACTACATGACGAAACCGTTCGACATCCCGGAGTTGCTGGTGAGGGTCCGCGCCCTGCTGCGCAGAACAACCGCGACGACCCCGGCGAGGGGCGTCGTTCTCGATCCGGCGAAACATGTCGTCAGCTACGGCTTGACGAGCGAGCGCCTGACGCCGACCGAGTTCCGGCTGCTGGGCAGGCTCATCGCCTCGCAGGGCGACGCGGTGCGCCGTCACGCCCTCGTCGCCGCGGGCTGGCCGTACGGCGCGCAGGTCAGCGACAACACCCTTGACTCCTTCGTGCGCCGGCTACGGACCAAACTCGGTGCGCTGGGCGTGGCCGATCGCCTGGCGACGGTCCGTGGGGTGGGCTATCGATGGGAGTGACGGGATTTCGCGGATCGATGGGAGTGACGGGATTTCGCGGGAGGGTCGTCGCGCTCGCGGTCCTGATCGCGACAGCGGTGGTCGCGGTGCTGGTGGTGGTCTCGCACGTGCTGCTGAGCCAGGTGACCGACGCCGACGCGAACGCCCTGGCGCACACACGTGCCGAGGCGGTGGCGGCGAACGTAGCCGTACGCGGTGGCCACGTCGTGCTGATCGAGGGCGGCAACGAAGCGCTGGACACGGTCTCGTGGGTGTACGCCGACGGGCGCCTCATCGACGGGATCGTGCCGGGCAGCGTCCTCGACCGCGTCGACGCGCTTGTCGGCTCGGGGCAGTCACAGACCACCACGGTCGGTAGTCACCTGCTGTATGCCCAGCCGATCCGGCTGGAAGGCCACCGCGTCATGGTGGTCGTGAGGGTGGATCTGACGCCGTACGAGACGTCGGAGCAGCGCAGCCTGACGATGTCGCTCGTGCTGGGCGGCATCGCGGTCCTGCTCGCGGGCGTCGTCGCGCGCCTCGTGGTGGGTCGTGCGTTGCGGGTGGTCCACGACATGGCCGCACTCGCCGACGAGTGGGGTGATCACGAACCCGGGCGCCGATTCGGCCTCGGCGTTCCGCGGGACGAATTCGGGGAGCTCGGGCGCACTCTCGATCGCCTGCTCGACCGCGTGGACAACGCGCTCGCGGACGAGCGCCGGCTCACCGACGAGATCGCCCACGAGTTGCGGACGCCGCTGACGGCGCTGCGGGGCGAGGCGCAGTTGGCGCAGCTCTCCGGTCAGCAGGTGGCACCGGAGTCCGTGCTGACCGAGGTCGACCGCCTGAACGCGGCGATCACCACGATTCTCGGTGCCGCCCGGACACGGATCGACGGCGGTACCCGCTGCGATCTCGGAGCGGCGGCGCGACAGGCGATCGCCGGCCGCTCCATCGAACTCGCCGTCCCGGCCGACGTCGACGTCGCCGTGGCGACCGAACTCGTCGTGGCCGTGTTGTCACCCCTGCTGGAGAACGGCCTGCGCCATGCGCGTTCGCGGGTCTGGGTCACGGCGCGCGTCCAGCCCCAGGGCGTCGTGATCGATGTCCTCGACGACGGCCCGGGGTTCGACCCGGCCGAGGTCGACCGGGTCTTCGAAGCGGGCGTGACCAGCGGCGACGGGCACGGTCTTGGGCTGGCCGTGGTCAAGCGTCTCGCCGCGTCCGCGGGAGTGGCGGTCCGTGCGATCGCGGGCGGCCACGGTCGCGTCGAGGTGACCTTTCCCACGCCGGAGGCGATTCCCCTGCCGGAGGCGATCGCGTAGTCAGGTTGTGTGCAGGTTGGCCCGGCCAGGCTCGCCGCATGACAACGACAAGCGAAGCCCGCACGCGCAGCAGTGGGCGGCTGATGGTGAACAAGGTTCCCGAGGTCACCATCTGGTTCTGGGTGATCAAGATCCTGTGTACGACCGTCGGTGAGAGTTTCGCCGACTGGATCAACATGAAGCTGGGCGTCGGCCTGGTGAACACCGCGTGGATCTTCACCGCGGTGTTCGTCGTGGTCCTGGCCGTCCAGCTGCGGCTGAAGCGGTACGTCCCGTTCCCGTACTGGCTGACCGTGGTCGTTGTCAGTGTCACGGGCACGCTGTACACCGACATCCTGACCGACCAGCTCAACGTGCCGTTGCGGATCAGCTCCGCGGTGTTCTCGGTCCTGCTCGCCGTGGTCTTCGGCGTGTGGTGGCTGCGCGAGCGGACCCTCTCGATCCACTCGGTCACGACGCTGTCGCGTGAGTCGTTCTACTGGCTCACCGTTCTCGTCACCTTCGCGCTCGGCACCGCGACCGGCGACTGGACCCTGGAGCTCACCGGCTGGAGCCCGGGCGCCTCGGTCCTGCTGCCGCTCGGCCTCATCGCGGCGATCACGCTGTTGTGGAGGTTCGGCGCGAACCCGGTGCTGTCGTTCTGGCTCGCCTACATCCTGACCCGCCCGCTGGGCGCCAACATCGGTGACTGGCTCGCCTCCCCGAAGGTCGCTCAGGGCCCGGGAGAGCCGACCGGCCTCGCGCTGGGCACCTTCACCACCAGCCTGATCTTCCTCGGCCTGATCCTGGCGACGGTCGTCTATCTGACGGTGACGCGCTCCGACGTGACCGAGACCTACGACGCCACGCACCCCCCGCAGCTCACCGCCGCGCCGCAGCGCGAGCGCGTCGCGCTGGCGGGCTTCGGCCTCCTCGCCGTCGCCACCGGGTTCCTGCTGGTCTGGGCGCACAGCCAGCCGCACGTCGGCCCGGCGCCGGAGACCGACGCCACCTCCACCGTTCAGCTCGCCCCCGGCGAGGCCGTGAAGAAGTTCCCGCCCGCGAAGGTCGACGCGCTGAGGGCGCTCGCGTCGACCTCCCTCAAGGACGCGCAGTCGGGGAACGCGAGCGGGGCCCACGCGGCGGCGCAGTCGCTGCGGGACCTCTGGGACGCCGACCAGGCCACGTTGCAGCCGCTGGACGACACCGGCTGGACGTTCCTGGACGCCCAGATGGACCAGGTCCTGAAGACCTTCGCCATCGACCACCCGAACCCGCCGATGTCGCCGGCCCAGCAGGAGGCCGAACTCACCAAACTCCTCACGGACATGCGCTGACGGACCTGATCGGCGGCGACTCCCCCTGGGAGCGCCGCCGATCACCTGTCGCGGGGCACGGGATCCGTGACGCGGTGGCCGCCGGCGGGTGAGACTTCCTGCTCCGGGACGTGACAGCGGAGGCGTCTTCTCACCTGTCTCTCACCCCGCGAGCCGTACTGTGGGACGTCCTCCTACGAGATGTAGAGCATGTGATCCGGGCGTGTGACGACGAGAGGTGCCAGATGGCCGACGGCTCGAACGCCACGGGGACGGGTGTCCCCCGCACCGGCCGCCCCTCGCAGACCCCACAGACCCCACAGACCTCGCGGACCCCGCAGACCTCGCAGACCTCGCAGACCCCGCGGACTCGGCGCCCGCGGGGCGAGCCCCGGCTCGGGGCGGTCGCCGCCGCCTTCACGCTCGTCCAGCTCGTCCTCGTACGGCCGGATCTCGGTCTCGGCTGGGACGAGACGGTCTACGTCAGCCAGGTCAGCGGGCACGTGCCCACCGCCTTCTTCAGCGCGCCCCGCTCCCGCGGCATCTCCCTCCTCGTCGCGCCGATCGCCTCGTGGTCCGACTCCACCGTCCTGCTGCGGATCTACCTGGCCGTCCTCTCCGGCCTGGCCCTCTACTTCGCCCTGCGGGTATGGCGAGGCCACTTCGGGCCCGGTGTCCTGGCCTCGGCCGGCGCCCTGTTCGCCTCGTTGTGGGTGACGCTGTTCTACGGTCCCCAGGCCATGCCCAATTACTGGGTCGCCATCGGTGCCCTGGTCTGCGTCGGCTGCTTCCTGCGCGCTCGCTCGAACACACGGGACCGGGCGGCCCGGTGGGGCGTCTTCGCGGGCGCGGCGGTGATGGCGTTGATGCGCCCCATGGACGCGGTCTACGTCGTGCTGCCCCTGCTCGCGCTCTCCGTGCGCCGCCCGCGTCTTCTTCTCGTGCTGGCCGCGGGGCTGCTGGCGGGTGCCGGCGAGTGGGTGATCGAGGCGTACGCGAGCTACGGCGGCCTCGCGCAGCGCCTGTCCGACGCCTCCGCCATCCAGGGCGGCCTCGGCTGGCACCTCGCGGTGCTCGACCAGCTGCGCAGCCTCGGCGGACGTACTCTGTGCCGGCCCTGCACCGGATCGGCCCCCAACCCCGCGGTGACGTTGTGGTGGTTCGCGCTGCCGCTCCTCGCCGTCCTGGGCGCCGCGGTCGCCGTACGCGCCCGGCGCGCGCTGCCCGTCCTGCTCCCGCTGGCCTGTGCCGTCACGGCCGCGGTCCCCTACCTGTTCCTCATCGGCTACGCGGCCCCCCGGTTCCTGCTCCCCGCCTACGCCCTGCTCGCCCTCCCCGTCGCCCATGGCCTCGCCCACGTGGTCACGGCCGCGAAAGGCCGGACGGCGCGCACCGTCGCCGTCGGCCTGGTGGCGATCGGTGTGGCGGGTCACCTGGTCGTGCAGTACGTCGTCCTGGAACACACCGTGCACAGCTCCGCGGCCTCCCGCGCCGACTGGTCGCGCACCGCCGCCGCCCTCCACGCGCTCGGCGTACGGCAGCCCTGCCTGCTCAGCGGGTACCAGGCCGTGCCGATCGCCTTCTACACCGGCTGTGGCTCCGCCCAGACGGCGGGGCACGACGCCAGCACGACCGTGGCCGAACTGGAGCGTGCCGCTCACCGCACGCCCGTCGCCGTCCTCACTCAACCGGGGGGCCGCCCGCCCGCGTACGCGCGCACCTGGCCCGCGGAGAAGGTCGGCGTTCTCCGGGCGTACGTGGCCCCCGATGTGCGGCGGGGGAGGTGACCGTCGTGGCCGCGACCGAGAGCCTGCCGGCCACCGTGGGCAGGCGCCTGTACGTCCAGCTGGGAATCACCCTGATCGCCTTCGCCGCCGCCGGCGGGATGCTCGCCGCGCACCGGACCACTCTGGACAGCGGCACGGACCGGCTGGCCGCCGCCGACCGGGAGTGGCTGCTGCTCGCCTGTGCCGCCGCCGCGGCCACCTGGGTGTGCGCGGCCGTGGCACAGCAGGGCGCGGTGATCGAACGGTTGCCCAGGGGGCGGCTGGTGGCGGCGCAGTTCGCGGCCGGCGCCGCCAATCACCTTCTTCCGGCGGGGGCCGGAGCGACGGTGGTCAACCTGCGGTTCCTGAAACGGTGCGGGCTGTCCACCGGGCGCGCGGCGACCGCGCTGGCGGTGAAGGCGGCCGTCGGCGGGTTGGTGCGGTGCGCGCTGGGGGTGGCTCTGCTGGTCGCCTCGCCCGGCGCGGTCCATCTCTCCGCGCGGGTCCCGCACGTGCTGGTCCTGCTGCCGGTGGCGGCCGCAGGCGCCGTCCTGGCGGCCGTGATCAGCGGCCGCCTCAGACGACTGGTGGTCCGGGCCTTCGCCGACGTGCGGGACGTGCACCGGTGCCGGGCGCGGGCCGGTGCGCTGTGGGGCGGGTCGGTCGCGTTCGCTCTGCTGCATGCCGGTGTGGTCGTGGCCGTGGTCCACGCGATCGGTCTCGGCCTGCCCGTGAGCCGTGTGGTCATGGCCTACCTGGTCGCCAGCGGCGCGGCGGCGCTGCTGCCCACGCCGGGCGGCCTGGGATCGCTGGACGCCGCGCTCGCCCTCGCGCTCACGGCGGCCGGCGCGCCGGGAGCGGCGGCGGTGTCGGCGGTCCTCGGCTACCGCCTGCTGACCGGATGGCTGCCGATGGCCCCCGGGCTGCTGGTCCTGGCGCTGCTGGCCCGCCGCTCGGCGCTGTGAACCAGCCGGTGTCCGCCGTGCCGGGGGCGCCGTGCGCACGTTCTCTCAACACTGAGAACCAGCGGGCGTTCGCCGTACCGGGGGCGCCGTGCGCGCGTCTTCTCAGTCCGGCGGATCGGGTTGCCGTTCCAGCCGGTACCCGTGCCCCCGCAACGTGGTGATCCTGGGCAGCCGGGCCTGCCGCCCCTCCGCCCGTGCCGCCTCGGTGAGTCTGCGGCGCAGGCCCGCCAGCGTCACGTCCAGGGTCTTGGTGGAGCCGAACCAGTTCTCGTCCCACACCTCGGCCATCAGCGTCTCGCGCGAGAGCGCCTCGCCGACCCGCTCGGCCAGTACCGCGAGCAGGTCGAACTCCTTGGCCCGCAGCGGGACGTCGACGCCGAGCAGTGCGCAGCGACGGGCCGTCACGTCGACGACCAGATCGCCCAGCCGCACCGGCTCCCGGGCAGGCACGGCCACCACGTGCCGCCTGAGGTGGGCCCGCAGCCGGGCGAGCAGCACGGACAGGCTGAACGGCTTGACCAGGTAGTCGTCGGCCCCGGCGTCCAGCCCGGCGATGATGTCGATGTCGTCGGTGCGTGCCGTCAGCACGACGATCAGCAGGTCGGGGAGGCGGGCGCGGAGCTGCCGGGCGACGTCCAGGCCGTCCATGTCCGGCAGCCCCAGGTCCAGGAGCAGCACCTCGTACGGTGCCCGCTCGGCCTGCGCCAGCGCGCCCGCTCCGGTGCGGCACCACGTCGGGGCGTAGTCGTGGCCGCGCAGGCCGGTTTCGAGGTGGCGGCCGATGGTGTCGTCGTCCTCGACGACGAGGACGCGCAGTCGGCTGCGGTCCGGTGCGGCGGGCGTGCGCATGGCCGACAGCCTAGGAGTCGCCGGGGCGAGGGGCCCGTCGAGGGGCCCGTCGTGGAGCCCGTCGTGGGTGCACGCCGTGTTCACAGGTCGCGCAGCTCCTCCACGGCGGGGCGGTGGCTGCCGCGGATGCCGTTGAGGGCCGCGGCCAGGATGGCGGCGACGGCGGCTGCCGCGGTGAGCGCCAGGTAGGCACCGGGGACCGACAGGGCCGCGGGCGGCGGGTCGAAGACGCCGGCCAGGACCGTGACCAGCATCTGGGACAGGGCCCAGCCGATGAGGGCGCCCCCGGTCAGGCCGCAGACGGCCAGCAGCAGGGCCTCGGAGAGGACCATGCCGCGAAGGTGGCGTGGACGCGCGCCGAGGACGGTCGCGATGGCGAAGGTGCGGCGGCGTTCGGCGAGTCCGAGGGCGAGGACCAGGCCGCCGGCCCCGGCGGCGAGCAGCACGGCGAAGGCGAGCTCGATACGGGTGAGACCGGCCAGGTCGACGGAGGTCAGGCTGGTGCCGACGGTGCCGCGGGTCTGGGTGAGGTCGGTGACGGTGGCCCGGGTACCGAGCTGACCCCGCAGGCGGGCGGCGATCCGCCGCTGGTCCGTGCCACCGGTGTCGAGGAGGAAGGCGCCCACCGCGTCGTCGCCGGTGGCCTTGGCGATGTAGGAGGCGTTGGCGACGAAGAAGCTGTCCTTGGGGGCGGTGGGGAACTCCTTGGCGATGCCGGCGTAGTGGAAGGGGACCGTGCGCAGGGACTTGGTGCGCGCGTCCTGGATGCGCAGGTTGACGGTGTCGCCGGGGGCGAGCTGGAAGTCGCTCACGGTCTCGGCACTGACGAGGAGGTTGTCCGGGCGCTGGGCGAGGCGGCGCATCAGCTGGTCGGCGCTGCCGCCGGCGAAGTAGGCGTCCTGGAGCGAGGTGGCCCGGGTCACGCTGCCCGGCCGGATGCCGTAGAGGTCCTGCAGATCGGAGCCGACGTAGGCGAAGCGGTGCTGGAGGGGTTCGACGTGCCGTACGCCCGAGATCCTCAGGGCTGCTCCGGCCGCGGGCGGGACGTGGGCGCCCGGTGGTTCGGTGACGGTGACGTCGGCGCCGTTGGTCAGCCTGGCGTCGACCTCGGCCTGCTGGTGGTAGGTGGCGTTGAAGACGGCGGTGGAGATCGCGAAGGAGACGGCGAGGGCGAGCAGGACCACCGACCGGGCGAAGGGGCGGCGGCGCCGGGCCAGGACGGCGGCGGTGGTGCCGGCCAGGGTCGCGGTCAGCGGCCGGACCAGCCGGGCCAGGGCGGGCCGGCCGTGGGTGAGGGCGAGCAGCATGAGACGCCACAGGAGCAGGGCCGCGCCGATCCACAGCAGGGCGGGGCCGAGGAAGGCCCAGTACGACACGGAGATGCTGGGGACACCCTCGGGGGCGAGGACGAGTGCGTACTGGTTGCCGGAGGAGGCGCGGAAGACGAGCCACGAGCCGGTCAGGAGGGCGAAGTCCAGGCCGTAGCGCATCCACCAGGGCGATCGGGAGCGTCGTACGTCCGCCTGCTTGCGGGTGTCGGCGACGGTGACCGTGCGCAGGTCCCGCAGGGCGGGGACGAGGACCGCACCCGCGGCCACCGCGGCCCCGAGCACGAAGGCGACGGCGTACCAGGCGGACCAGGTTCCCGCGCTCGCGCCGAAGGAGGCCGTGCCGAAGGCGAGACGGCCGGTGAGCGCGGCGATGCCCAGCCCGGCCAGACCTCCCACGACGCCGATCAGGGCGGCCTCCAGACCGGCGAGCGCGGTGATCTGGCGGGGCCGCAGACCGCGCAGCCGCAACAGCCCCTGTTCCTGACGGCGCCGTTCGCCGCCGGCCGAGGCGACCGCCGCCGTCAGCGTGGCGGCCAGCACCGCGCCCGGCACACCGAGGAAGAGGAAGAGGATCTGGGCGTACAGGGCGTCCTGGCGGGCCGAGTCGAGCGCCGCGCCGACGTTGTTCCCGACCAGGGCCGTGCCGGCGGAGCGGGCTTCGAGGTTGTGGGCGGCGCCGGTGACGGCGGAGTACGCGGCGGCCGGGTCGGAGGGCAGCCGGGAGTTGTCGCGTGCGGCGTGGATCTGGGCGGTGACACCGGTGGCGCCGCGAGTGAGAGCGGCGAACCGGGGAGCGGGCAGGAGGACGACGTTGTCCGGGGGAGCGGTCGGCTGGGACTGGCTCGGGGCGCCGACGGTCTGGAAGAGGGAGTCGGCCTGCGGCAGGTCGACCACACCGTCCACTCTCACCTGGCGCAGACCGGCACCCGGAAAGCGGATGCCGATGGTGTCGCCGGGGGCCGCGTGCAGGTTGGAGGCGGTCTGCTGGGCCAGCAGGACACCGGTGGAGGAGCCGGAGAGCGTGCGGACGGCGCCCGGGAAGCGGGCGCGGTAGCCGTCGGGCAGGCCGAGGGCCATGCCGGGGCCGGTGGTCTGGGTGCTTCCCCCCACGTGAGCGGTGAAGCCGCTGGTGTGCGCGAAGCCGACGGGCACGGCGGAGCGGATGCCCGGGGTCCCGTCCACCAGGGACAGGACCGCACGCGGGTCGGCGCCTGGCTGCACCTGGACCTGCCAGTCCACGGCGACCGAGCGGACGGCGCGCCCGGTCATGGTCGCCTTCGACGCGGTGAGGAAGGAGCCGAGCGCGGCGACCAGGGCGACCGCGAGCGCGATGCCGGTCAGGGCGGCCAGCAGCCGTCCGGCACGGTGGCGGGCCAGTCCGCTCGCCCATGTGGTGATCACGACACTTCCTCGGGGGTGAGCAGTCGTCCGTCGCGCATACGGCGGCGGACGGTGAGCCGGGCGGCGACGGCGGGGTCGTGGGTGGTGACGACGAGGGCCGCGCCGATGTGGTCGGCGGCCGTCAGCAGGGCGTCCAGGACGTGGGTGCCGGTGGCGTGGTCGAGGCGCCCGGTGGGTTCGTCGGCCAGGATCAGGCGCGGCGCCTGGGCCAGGACCCGGGCGGCGGCCACCCGCTGGGCCTGGCCGCCGGAGATCTCCTCGGGGAGCCGGTCGGCCAGGTCGGCGGCGTCCACCAGGGCGAGTGCCGCCAGTGCGCGGCGTCGCGCCTCGCCTTCCGGACGATCGGTGAGGACCAGGGGCAGAGCGGTGTTCTCCACCACGTTCAGCGCCGGTATCAGGCTGTCGCCCTGGAAGACCAGGCCGATGTCGTACGGCCCGAGCGAGGCGGCCCGGGTGACGGTGCCGCTGGTGGGCTGCTCCAGACCGGCGAGCAGGTGCAGCAGCGAACTCTTGCCCGACCCCGAGGGTCCGACGACCGCGAGCCGGTCCCCGGCCCGGATCTCCAGGTCGGCCCCGTGCACGGCCACGACCGCCTGAGGCCCCCGGCCGAAGGTCAGGGCCGCGTCCGCGCAGCCGACAAGTACCTCATCCGACGGCATCGTGTGCCTCCTCGCCGACGGCATCGGCATCGTGTGCCTTCTCGTGGTCCTGCCGCCGGGCATCGGTGGCCTGCCCGTCCGTCAGGGTGATCACCCGGTCCGCGACACGGACCGCTTCCCGGCTGTGCGTGACGATCAGCACCGCGCACCCCTGCGCGGCCCGCTCCCGCAACATCGCCAGGACCAACTGCTCCGTCTCGCCGTCGAGTTCACCGGTCGGTTCGTCGGCGAGCAGGACAGCGGGCGAGTTGGCCAGCGCGACGGCGAGACCGGCCCGCGCCAGCTCCCCGCCGGACAACTGGCGCGGCAGGGCGTGCGCCCGGTCGGCGAGCCCCACCCGGGCCAGCAGTTCCCCGGCCGGAACGGCGGCCTTGCGGCCCTGTGCCCGCTGCGGCAGGCGGACGTTGTCCCGCACGCTCAGGTGCGGCAGCAGGTTGCGGGTCTGGAGCAGGACGCCGATGCGCCGGGCCCGCAGCCGGGCCCGCTCGGCCTCGGGCCGATGGCTGATCCGTACGCCGTCGACGTGGACCTCGCCGCCGGAGGGCTCGTCGAGTCCGGCCAGGCACGCCAGCAGGGTCGACTTGCCGGCCCCTGACGGGCCCACGACCGCGACCGTCTCGCCACGGCGCACCCTCAGCGACACCCCGCGCAGCGCGAGTGTCTCCTCCTCGCCGGCCCGGTAGAAGCGGTACAGCTCGCGGGCCGTGAGGACGTCACCGGCGCCGCCGTCGCTCTGTGTGCCGTCGCTCTGTGTGCCACCGGTCTGTATGCCGTCGCTCTGCGCGCCGCCGGTCCGTGTGCCGTCCGACATGGTCCTCACCGCCAGGTGAAGGAGTCGCTGACGATCCGCCATGGATCGACGTTGTCGGCGTTGACCGGCCCCGACAGGGTCAGGTCCACCTCGTGCCCCGCGCGGTAGAACGCGTACCGCTCGAAAGCGTCCCGCACCACCTTGCCGGTGACCGGATCCTTCGCCGAGTCGCCCTGATAGGTCAGCAGCACCACCCGGCCGGCGTGCCGGGTCACCTCACCCACCTTGGGCGAGGAGAACTTCGGTACCTGGGAACGAAGGCGGGGTACGACCGCGTTCGTGACCGAGCCGGTCGTGGGCGCGCCGGAGACGGAAACCGCGGTGATCCTCACCGTGTTGAGCTTGTCGGTGAACGCGGTGGTGCCGCCCTGGCTCGTGCGGGCCCAGCCCTCGGGCACCTTCACGGTGAAGCCGGTGAAGGAACCGCCGGTCGGCCGGTAGGCGACGTACACCTGGTTGTCGGGGATGTCACCGGGCGGGTTCGACTCGGTCGGGGCGGGCTGGTTCTGTCCGCTGACGGTGGCCGAACCGGACGCGGGGCCGCCGGAGCCGGCGTGCGACCCGGAACCGGAACAGCCGGCCGTCACCGCCGCCGCCAGGGCGAGCCCGGCGACCGCGAACGTCCTCGTGCGTGCTGCCATGGTCACTGCCCTCCAGGGGAGTCCTCGGACCGGACGGTCACGGCACCGACGCTAGGAGGAGAGGGGTTAACGCCCCGCCCACCGAGGGTTAGACGACGGCAAAACCGTGTGGCGCGGCGCATCCGCCCAGGTGAACGGCCCGCATGATGAGGGCATGAGACAGCGCGTGGTGCGAGTCGCCCTGACCGCCGCTCTGGTCGCCGTCGTCCTCCTGGCCGTCCCGCTGGCCCTGGCGATCAGGTCGTCCCTGTACGCGGACCAGCGCGACACCCTGGAACGGTCGGCCCTGGCCGCGGCCGTACACGTGAGCCCGGACTTCGTGACCGGCGACCCGGTGGAACTGCCCGCGCCCCCGTCCGGCGGACGGCTCGGCCTGTACGACCCCCGGTTGCGACTGCGCGCGGGCAGCGGCCCCCGGACCGGCGACACCCCGGTCCGGCACAGCCTCGGCGGCGAGATGCTCCGGGGCCGGACGGGCGCGGACCTGGTGGTGGCCGTACCCGTCTCCCACGCCGAGAAGGTGATCGGCGTCGTACGGGCCTCCTCTCCCGCCGCCGCCGTACGGAACCGGGTCGCGGTCGCCTGGCTGCTGCTGCTCGGCGTGGCCGCGCTCGCG
Source organism: Streptomyces sp. NPDC048297 (assembly GCF_043201585.1). NCBI lineage: Bacteria > Bacillati > Actinomycetota > Actinomycetes > Kitasatosporales > Streptomycetaceae > Streptomyces > Streptomyces sp. NPDC048297. The sequence goes on along the minus strand of NZ_JBICZA010000003.1, from coordinate 121,444 downwards.
CTGACCGTCGCCGTCCTCGTCGCCCGCCGTCAGGCCCGGGCGCTGGCCGCGCCGCTGGAGGATCTCTCCCGCCAGTGCCGGGCGGTGACCGAGGGCGACCTGAACGTACGGGCCGCCACGAGCAGCGTCGCCGAGATCGACCAGGTCGCCCGCACCCACAACGAAATGCTGCACAGCCTTGCGGAACTCCTGCGCCGCGAACGCGACTTCACCGCCAACGCCTCCCACCAGCTGCGCACCCCGCTCACCGGCCTCCAGCTCGCCCTGGAGGCCGGGCTCGCCCAGGACGACGACGCCCGGCTGCGGCCCGTCCTGGCCGAGGCGCTGGCCACCACCCAGCGCCTGCACCACACGGTGGAGGAAGTGCTGCGGCTGTCCCGCTCCGCGGAGATGGCCCGCTCCACCGCCGGGACGATCGCCGTACGGCGACTGCTGCGGGAGACGGAGGAACGCTGGCACGGCCTCTTCGCCCAGGACGGCAGACGCCTGGAGTGCGCCACCGAGGAGACACCGGCCGGCATCCGGGTTCCGGGGGCGTCCGTCTCGGAGGTGCTCGGGATCCTGCTGGACAACGCCCGGGTGCACGGGCACGGCACGGTCCGCGTGGCGGTGCGGGACCTGGAGGACGCCCTCGCCTTCGACGTGAGCGACGAAGGCGCCGTGACGGGCGAGCCCGCCCGGCTCTTCGACCGCGGGCGCACCGGTGACGGCGGAGCGGGAACGGGTATCGGTCTGGCCCTCGCCCGTGACCTGGCCGTCTCGCTCGGCGGCAGACTCTCCCTGACCAACCGGTACCCGGCCACGTTCACCTTGCTCCTGCCCGTCGGCCTGGATGAGTCAGAGGGGGCGGGGACAGCGGGGTGACACCGGCGGCCGTACGCCGCCCGGGACGCCGAGCGTACGATGAGGCACGTCTTGGACGATCGGCGCCAGTCGTCCACCTGCGCGTAGTCACCTGCGGGCTGCGGAGGGCCCGGCGGGCGACCTGGACAGGGGGCGATGAGAAGTGGCGGATGAGAGGCGGGACGACAGACGCCGGCACGGCGAGCTCGTCGGGGATGTGCTGGCCGTGCTGTGGGCGGCCGGCCGGCCGATGACCGCGCAGCAGGTGAACGCCGCGCTCGACAGGGGGCTGGCCAGGACGACCATGGCCACCGTCCTGAGCCGTCTGTACGAGAACGGCACGCTGCGCCGGGCCCCCTCGGGGCGGGGTTTCGCCTACGAGCCGGTGGAGGACGCCCAGGGTCTCGTCGCCGGTCGTATGCGCCGTGAGCTGGAGAGCGATCCGCGTCGAGACCTGGTGCTGAAGCGATTCGTCTCCTCCCTGTCCCCGAGCGACGAGGAGACGCTGCGGCGCCTGCTCCTCGAAGCCGGGGCCGAAACCGGGGCCGAAACCGAGGCCGAGGCCGAGGCCGAAACCCAGGTCGAGACCGAGACCGGGGACGACTCCCCGTGACGTACGCACTGGTCCTGGTCGTGCTGGCCCTCGGCTTTCCCTGGGGCGGCGCGTTGGTCGCTCAGCGCCTGGCCGGGCTGTTGCCGCCGCGTGAGGCGTGCTGGGGACTGACCGGTGCGGCGGTCCTGCTCGCCGGCGGGACGACAACAGCGCTGATCGGCTTGCTCCATGTGCCGTTCCTGGCTTTGTTCGAGCGGGTGCCCCTGTCCCGTGTGCTGGAGGTGTGGCCGGCCGCGGTCCCGTTCGCCGTCGCGGCCGGAGTGGCGCTGTCCGTCCAAGTGACGCTGCTGCTGAGCCGTTGGTTCAGGCAGCGATCGCTGCTCAGGCGTGCCTGGCAGGCGGTCGGGCAAGGGACGGGCGAGGGCGATCTGATCGTGGTTCCGGGAGCCGACGTGGACGCCTTCGCCCTTCCCGGACACCGGGGACGCCGCGGCCGGGTCGTGATGACTTCCGCAGCGGTGCGGTCGCTGAGGGCGAAGGAGCGCGCGGTGCTGATGGCGCATGAGCGCGCTCACCTGGCCGGCCGGCATCACCTGCTGTCGGCGGTCGTGGACCTGGCCGCTGTCGTTCACCCCGCCCTGCGCGGTGTGCGTGAGTCGCTGGCGTTCCATCTGGAGCGGTGGGCGGACGAACGCGCGGCCGCGGTTGTCGGCGACCGGCGGGTGACAGCCGCGGCCATTGCGCGGGTGGCTCTGGCCAGGTCGGCCCAGGACCGGCCCCGCGCGGGAGGAGTTCCGTTGCTGTCGGCGGCGAGCGGGCCGGTGCCCCGGAGGGTCGAAGCCCTGCTCCGTCCGGAGCGGGCGGCACCGGGCGGTCGGGGCCGGCGCGCGGGCGCCGTGGTCCTGGCGGCCACGATCGCCGCTGTGGCACTGACCACTCTCGCCATGACCTACGGGCTGCACGAGTACGTGGAATTCGCGTGCGTCGCCGTGCGAGGCGGCTGATCGCGTCATCGACGTGACCGGACGAGAACCGGTTCGGCCCGACGAAGGCGCTCGGCGTCACCATGGCCCGGATCGCGCTGGTCAGGCGGCGGCAGCGGCGGCGGGCTGCCGGGTCCGTCTCGCGGTGAGCGCGGTGTCGTAGCGGCGCAGCAGGAGCAGGGCGGTGGCGGCGAGGCCGGTGAGGAGTCCGAGCCAGATGCCGAGGGTGTCGAGGTCCAGGGCGTAGGCGAACAGCCACGCGGCGGGTAGTCCGACGGCCCAGTAGCCGATCAGCGTGATCCGGAATCCACTCCTGGTGTCGTCCAGGCCGCGCAGGAGGCCGACGCCGATGTTCTGGGCGCAGTCGAAGAACTGCAGGAACGCGGTGACGATCAGCAGGTGGGCGGCGATGGTGACGGCCCTGTCGGAGCCGGTCTCGAGGAACGGGGCCAGCACGAGGCGGGGCAGGGTGAGGTACACGGCGCCGACCACGGTCATGACGGCTGCCGCGCAGGCCAGGGCCGTGTTCATGATGCGGCGGGCGCCGTCGTGGTTGTCGAGGGCGAGTTCGCGGCTGACGTTGATGGACGCGGCGTGGGAGAGGCCGACGGCGACCTGGAAGACGATGTAGACCAGCTGGTTGACGGCGGTGTGGGCGGCGAGTGCGTCGGGGCCGAAGGAGCCCGCCATGAGGGCGGTGACGGAGAAGAACCCGGCTTCGGAGCCGTAGGTGGCGGCGATGGGGATGCCGAGGCCGAGGAGGCGTTTGACGGTGGCGGCGTCGGCGCGGGTGATGTCCAGGGCGAGCAGGGGGGCCAGTTCGCCGTCCCGCTTCGCGGCGAGGTGGAGGGCGAGGAAGGACAGCAGGTAGACGCCGGAGGTGGCGATGCCGACGCCGGTCAGTCCGAGCCTGGGCAGGCCGAAGGTGCCGTGGATGAGCACCCAGTCGAGCCCGGCGTTCACGGCGATGGAGACGAGGGTGATCCGCAGGAGTGCCTGGGGGCGGCGCATGCCGACGGTGAACTGGCGGATCGCCTGGAACCACAGGCAGGGCAGCAGGCCGGGCGCGAGGGCGTAGATCATGGTCCGGGTGAGGCCGACGACGTCGGCGTCCTGCCCGAGCAGGGGCAGGGCCTGGCCGATGAGGACCATGACGAGGGCGCCCGCGACGCCGGCCAGGGTGGCGACGGCCATGGCGGCCCGGACGATGCCCCGGACCTCCTGCGTGCTCCCGTCGTCCGCGCCCGTGGTTTCGGTGCGGGCGGCTGCGGCGGCGATCTGGTTGCCGACGGAGGTGACCAGGCCGACGCCCATGGTGCGGATCTGGTTGAAGATGACGATGGCGAGGCCGCCGGCCGCGAGTTCGGTGGTGCCCAGCAGGCCCATCATCACCGTGTCGGTGGTCGTCAGGGCGACCTGCGCGAGCTGGGTGAGGACGAGGGGGACGGCGAGGGCTCCGAGCGCGCGGCTGTCGCGGAGGAGGGTGGTCGGCATGGTGGGGGTCACCGGTTCCTGCGGAGCTTGGTGAGGCGTTCCTCGACGTCGCGTTCGGCCTCGGGGCTGAGGAGAGCGCGCTGGGCCATCCAGTCGTCGTCGAAGACGGTGTCCATGTACTTCTCCCCTCCGTCGTTGATCAGGGCGACCATAGTGGTGCCGGGCGGCAGCGAGGGCATGCGGGTCAGGGCCTCGTGGACGACGCCGCCGGCGGAGCCGCCGATGAGCAGCCCGGTCCTGGCGACGGCGCGGCAGGTGGCGAAGGCCTCGACGTCGCCGACCTTGACGCCTTCGTCGATGAGGTCGAAGTCGACCAGGGCGCCGATCTCCGCGCCTTCGGGGGTGCCGGTGCCGGACTGGTAGTAGTCGTGGGCGGGCCCGCCGAAGGCTGTGGATCCCTCGGGCTCGACGCCGATGGTGGTGAAACCGTCGATGAGCCTGGCCAGTTCGCGGCCGGTGCCGCACAGTCCGCCGCCGGTGCCGACGGCCCCGATGAGGATGTCGAGACGGCCGTCGAGGGCTTCGGCGAGTTCATGGGCGACGGGGAAGTAGCCGACGCCGTTGGCGGGGTTGTTGTGCTGCTCGGTGAAGACGGTGTTGTCCTCGTCGCGGGCCATGTCCGCGGCGAGTTCTTCGCGGGCCGCGGTGTGGAGTTCGTCGCCGTCGGCGCCGTCGTCGACGTAGACGAGTTCGGCCCCCAGGGCCTTCATGGCGCGCAGCTTGTCGGCGGCGGCGTCGTGGTCGACGACGGCGGTGAAGGTGTAGCCGCGCTCGGCGGCGATGACGCAGAGGCCGAGCCCGGTGTTGCCGGAGGTGGATTCGATGATCCGGCCGCCGGTGCGCAGTTCTCCCGCGGACTCGGCGGCGTCGATCATGGCGCGGGCCATGCGGATCTTCGCGGTGCCGGTGGGGTTGAACATCTCCAGTTTCAGCAGCAGGCGGCTGCCGGTCTCGGTGGTGGCCAGTTCCAGCAGGGGAGTGCGGCCGATCAGGTCGGACATGCGGGAGACGACGGCGGGCCGCTGAAGGGCTCCGGACATCAAGGGGCTCCTGTGGCAGGGGAGGGTGCGGTGCGGGGTCAGGTGAAGTGGCGGTCGAGGCGCCAGCGCGGCCGGGCCCGGTCGGTGCGGTCGATGACGACCTTGGGCGGCAGCGGCAGGTCGTGGAAGGGGGACTCGTTGGAGTCCATCTGGTATCCGGCCGTGTTCGGGTAGAGCAGCAGATCTCCGACGCGTGGCGGATGCGGGAAGGCGATCTTGCGCCAGGTGAGCATGTCCGATTCCAGACAGGTCGCAGCGCCCACGCTCGCGGGGAACACCCCGGTGGGAGCGCCTTGCTCCCGGGGGATCAGCTGCGGGTCGGGGAGGTATTCGCTGTTGAACCACTGCTCGGACAGGCTCAGGCTGGTGCCGTCGACGGTCACGATCCGGTAGCCGTCCCGGTCCTTGACGCCCTGGATGCGGAAGACGGTGGCGCCGGCCCGGTCGAGCAGGGCGCGGCCGGGTTCGAGGAGCAGCTCGATCCCGGCGTCCGCGATCAGGTCCGCCAGCGTGCTGTCGGTGTTCTCCGGCCGGGTCGCCAGCAGGGCCGCCAGGGCGTCCGCGCCGGCCACGGGCGAGTGGTACGGGTAGAAGTCACCGCTCTGGAACGACTTTCCGGCGTGGTAGTGGGCGGGACGCCGGCCGGCGAGGAAGGTGTGCCAGCTGTCGGCGTCGGTGTAACTGATGGGCAGGCCACCGCCGATGGAGATCCGGCCGGCCTCCAGTCCCTGGAGCCGGGCGGTCAGGCACAGGTCGACGAGGCGGGCGGCGAGGTCCGCGCGCGGCTGGAGGGCGTAGCCGGACAGGTGGAAGCTGAAGCCCTCCATCCGGATCGCGTTCCCGGCCTGAAGGCACCGCTGGAGGGCGGTGGCCAGTTCATCCCGGTTCATCCCGAACCGGGAGTGCGGCTGGGTGTCGGGCAGGACGCGCAGCAGCACGCGGGCCGGTCGCACGCGGCCCGTCAGGGCCAGGGAGATCACCTGGTCCAGCTCGTCGAGAGCGTCCACGGCGACGGTCGCGCCGTGCGTGACGGCCAGGCGCAGCAGGGCGGGGTCCTTGGCCGGGCCGGTCACCATGAGGTGTTCGCCGCGCACCCCGTGGCCGAGGGCTTCGCGCAGTTCGGCGGCGGAGGCGACGTCGACACCGGCTCCGCCGGCGGCGGCGCGTTCGACGAAGACGGCCGCCTTGTTGGCCTTCTTCGCGTAGTGGACGAACCCGTCCACGCCCGCTCGGGTGAGGGCGTTCTGCATCGCGACGAGGTTGGCGGTGAAGGCGTCGGGCAGCAGCAGGTGGAACGGCCCTCCCAGCGCGTAGGCGAGTTCGGCCACGAGTCCGCCGGCCACGACCGGATGTGTGGCCGGGTCGGGCAGGGCGGGGAGCGTGGGCCAGGAGGCGGCGGTGGTCACTTCCACAGCGACATCTCCGTTCCGAGGCCCTGGTCGAGGGCGAGTTGCGCGAAGCGGTGCCCCAGGGCGATGTCGGTGACGACCAGGCCGCTGTTGTAGGCGAAGATGCGCTGCCCGGCGGCGGTGCGGGCCTTGGAGACACCGGAGATGGCGACCAGGAGTTCCAGGTCGACGTCGGGGAGCTTGCCGTCGGCGTCGGCCATGTCGGTGCCGGTGACCCGCATCTGGGCCTCGCTGGTGGCGATGACCCGGTCGGCGCGGTGCAGGGTGGAGGGGGCCAGGCCGTGGCCGACGAGGATCGCGGTCGCGCCGGGCTTGAGCCAGCCGGCCTCGACGGCGGCGGGTGTGTGCGCGCCGGCGGTGGCGACGACCACGTCGGCGTCACGGGCGGCGGCCTTCAGGTCGGTGACCAATTCCAGCTGCCGGCCGGGGAAGTGGCGGGCGAGTTCGTCGCGGACGGCGGCGATGCCGTCGGGGTGGGTGCCCGACAGCAGCAGGCGGTCCAGCTCGGGCAGGGTGGTCAGCAGGAAAGGCAGCGCGAGGCGGCCCTGTGTGCCGGTACCGATCACCAGCGCGGTCGAGGCGTCCGGGGTGGCGCATTCGCGGGCCAGCAGCGCGGAGACGGCGGGGGTGCGCAGGGCGCCGATGCGGGAGCAGTCCATCATCGCGACCGGCAGGCCGGTGACGTCGTCGTAGAGGGTCAGAGTCGTGTAGTAGTGCTGCTGCTCGCGGCCCTCGTGCAGCCCGTGTTTGTACGAGGTCTTGATGGCGACGACGTCGCGGACACCGTCGCGGCCGAGCATCGCGTACGCGACGGAGTGGCCGTCGTCGGGCTTGACGGTGAGCTTGCGCGGGTTGTCCGACCTGCCTGTCGCCAGGGTGCGGCAAGCCTGCTCGACGGTGTCGAGGACGTCGGCCAGGGAGATGTCCAGACCGGCGAGGTCGCTGGTGGACAGTACGCGCAGGGTGGTGTCGTCCCGGTCCATGTGGGGGCCTTTCGGAGGAGGTTCGGCGGCGGGGCGGAACAGGCCGGTCACGCGGGCCAGGCGGTCAGCGCGGCCTGCCCGTAGCCGTGCTCGTCGCGTTCGGCCGCGGGCCGGGTCGGGCGGCCCTCGACGCGGGCGGAGGCGCGCTTGAGCCAGCGGTCGGAGCCGTCGTAACGGGCCTTGAAGGGCACCCGTCCGTGGACGACGATGTCGTTGTCCACGACCAGGACGTCGCCCGGCTCCAGGCTCACCGCGACCGAGACCCGGGCCAGTTCGCCCTCCAGGCGCCGGTACGCCTCACGCCACTCGGCGTCCGCCTCGTCCAGCGGGGTGTAGGCGGGATCGAACCGCAGGGTCAGACCCTCCGGTGTCTCGAACAGGGTCGGCACCGGGGCGGGGCGCCCGGCGAACTGTCGCGCTTCCTCGTAGGCGTCGTCGGGCAGGATCGGCACGACCGGCCGCCTGAGCTGTTCCACGTCCGCCGGTTCGAGGGCGGTGAGGCGGATGCCGGCCGCCGTGGTGGCGATGTCGTCGTGGTTGCGCATGCAGCACAGCAGCAGCAGGTGGGCGCGGCCGGGGTGGAAGGCGTCCTCGGTGTGCGGGGTGAGCAGCACATCGCTGGAGGCGCCGGTCTGCTCGCTCTCGTGACCGGGCGAGGGGACGATGTTGTGGACGAACCGGCCGTCCTGCTGGCCGTCCCAGGCGATCGGCGTGCCCATGAGCGTGGAGACGAGGAGCAGGACCACGTCCCACAGCGCGCCGGCGTCGCCGACGCTCGACCAGTGGGCGGGGGTGGGGCCGAGTCCGGTGTCGTCCGGGCGCAGGCCGCGCAGGACGAACAGCCCGTCGGCGGTGTCCACCGGGCGCAGCGCATGCCGTACGGCGTCGGGGAGCCGAGCGCATGCGTCAGGCAGGGCGGCGAGGAGTCCGGGAGAGGTGGCCGAGCCGTGGTCGGCCAGCAGCTCGGCCGCGACGGTGGTCAGTTCGGCCGCGGCGGCATCGTCGAGTGGGCGTACCGGGCAGGGCAGGTGGGCACGGTGGCACCTTTCGGGGCAGGGAGGAGCGGAGCGCGGGCATGCGGCATCGCCGCACCGGCTCGAGAGCGGGGGAAAGGCGGGGGAAAGCCGGGGGAAAGGCGGGGAAAGGCGGGGAAAGGCGGGGAAAGCGGAAGGCGCGGTCGGGCGTTGCGCGGCTCGGGGCGCCGCCGGACACCAGGAAAGCTAACAACGCCGACCTGGTAAGGCAACCCTAACTTTCTCGATCGACTACATCGACGTAGTCCTGTTTCGGGTTCCCTGGAGAGTGTCTGGCGTGGCCTCAAAGTGCTTTCTGAGCAGGCCATTTGGGATGGCGAAATGCCGTTTCCGCAGCCGCGGTGAGGGGTGGGGGCGGCTTGCGGATTCCGGCTTAGTTAGGTTAGGTAAACCTAAGAACGACCAAGTGCTTACCTGAGACGAGGACCAGACGTGGGCGTCACCAGACGACAGCTGCTGTGGGCCGGAACCGGCATGTCCGTGGCCGGACTTCTCGCGGCCTGCAGCGGCGGCAGTGATGACTCCGAGGCCACCGCGGGTTCCGGCGGAACCGGCAAACCCCGCACCGGAGGCACGCTGCGCGTCGGGGCGCTCGGGCATGCGAGCGCGATCACCCGCGACCCGCACGGGACGCAGGCCAACGAGAGCGACTACCTCATCCTCGCCCTCGTCTTCGACACCCTCACGATTCCGGGTGCCAAGGAGAACACCGCTCCGCGGCTGGCCACATCGTGGGAGCCGTCGGCGGACCTGAAGACGTGGACGTTCAGGCTCGCCAAGGGTGCGGTGTTCCACGACGGCACCCCGGTGACCGCCGACGACGTGGTGTGGTCCCTGAAGCGGCTGCGCAACACCCCCTCCGGCGCGGCACGACTGCCCGGCATCCAGGCCGCGAACATCAGCGCCAGGGGCACCGACACGGTCGTGGTCGTCTCCGACTACGCCAACGCCGACTTCCCCCTCATGACCCGCTTCTCCTCCTTCGTGATGAAGAAGGGCACCAAGGACGCCGACGTCGCCAAGGCGCCCGGCACCGGACCGTTCAAGCTGGACTGGTTCCGGGGCGGCAACGCCCGCCTGGTGCGCAACGACACGTGGTACGGGCCCGACGTGTACCTCGACGCGATCGAGGTCACCATGTTCGAAACCCCGCAGGCGATGACGAACGCCCTGCTCGCGGGACAGATCGACCTCGCCTCCAACGCCGGTGCGGTGGCCGCGCGCACCGCCGCGTCCCGCGACGACGTACAGGTGCTGCGCCGCCCCGACGACATGGCGATGCCGATCGTCATGCGGACCGCGAAGGGCAGTCCGTTCGCGGACGAGCGGGTCCGTGAGGCGATGCGCCTGGTCGTGGACCGCGAGGCGATGGTCAAGCAGGTCCTGTCCGGCTACGGCACCGTCGCCAACGACATCCTGGGCACCGGTGACCCGGACTACGCCAAGGACATCCCGCAGCGCAAGCGCGACCTGGCCAAGGCCGGGCAGTTGCTGAAGGACGCCGGCTTCGACCTGTCCAAGACCTACGAACTGGTCACCACGGAGGACATCTCCGGGCTGGCCGACTCGGCGACCCTGTTCGCGAACCAGGCCCGTGAGGCCGGCATCAAGGTCAAGGTCGTCAAGCAGGAGTCGGGCGCGTTCTGGGAGAAGACCTGGAAGTCCGGTGACTTCTACACCACCTACTGGGGCACCAACGACTCGGTCGTCTTCTACGCCTCCAAGACCATGGTCAGCGAGGCGGGCCAGAACGAGGCCGGCTGGGACGACGCCGGGTTCGACGCCGCCTACCGCACGGTCATCGGCAGCGGCGACGCGAAGAAGCGGGCCGCGGCGCTGAGGGAACTCCAGCAGATCGAGCACGACCGCTCCGGCTATCTGCTGTGGGGCATGGCCGACGGCATCGACCTGGCCGCGTCCACGGTGCGGAACCTGCCCAAGCTGCCCGGCTACGGCCGCGTCCAGCTCGAAGGCGTGTGGCTGCGTTGAGCCGGACGGCGAAGACCGGTTCGGTGACCGCCTCTCCGGCCGAGGCCGGTTCGGTGACTGCTTCTGCGGCCGGGACCGGTTCGGTGACTGCTTCTGCGGCCGGGACCGGTTCGGTGACTGCTTCTGCGGCCGGGACCGGTTCGGTGACTGCTTCTGCGGCCGGGGCCGGTTCGGTGACTGCTTCTGTGGCCGGGGCCGGTTCGGTGACTGCTTCTGCGGCCGCGGCCGGTTCGGTGACTGCCCCCACGGACGAGACCGGTTCGGTGACTGCTTCTGCGGCCAGGACCGGTCCGGTGACTGCCCCCACGGACGAGACCGGCCAGGTGACCGCCCCCACGGCCGGGGCGGTCACCGTGCGCCGGGCCGGGGTGATCGCCGTGCGGATCGCGGGATTGCTCGTACGCCGCATCCTCATGCTCATCGTGCTGCTCGCGCTCGTGTTCGCCGCCGTCGACCTGCTGCCGGGGGACGCGGCCGGCGCCGCGGCCGAGCGCGGGGAGAGCGCGGCCGACCTGGCGGCGCGCCGTCACCTGCTGGGCCTGGACCGGCCGGTGTGGGAGCGGTTCGCCGACTGGATGACCGCACTGCCCACCGGCGACCTCGGCACCTCCGCCCGCGGCCAGAAGGTCACCGAACTCCTCGCCGACCCGCTGCCCAACACGCTCGTCCTCGCCGGGAGCGCGTTCGTGATCACCGTGCTGCTCTCCCTGCTGCTGGGCTGCTGGGCCGCCTCGCGCCCCGGCCGCCTGGGCGACCGGATCATCTCCCACACCTCGACCGCCGCGTTCGCGGTGCCCGAGTTCGTGGTCTCCGCCGTCCTGCTGCTGGTCCTGTCCCTGTGGACGGGCTGGCTGCCCGCGGCCACCGTGACCGGAGGCGACGGCAGGCCCGCGTCCTGGACCATGCTGGTCATGCCGGTCCTCGCCCTGGTCGTCCCGCAGACCGGCTGGAACACCCGCGTCGTACGCGGAGCCCTGGCGGACCAGGCGTCCACACCGCACGTCGAGGCCGCCCACTTCGACGGGCTGCCACCGCGCCGGATCCTGCTGCGCCACCAACTGCCCGGCGCCGTCCCGGCCATCGCCACCGGCATCGCCACCTCCACCGGCCTGCTGTTCGGCGGAGCGGTCGTGGTGGAGACCCTGTTCAACCACCCCGGCATCGGCAGCGTCCTGGCCGGCGCGGTCGCCGCCCGCGACACCCCGCTGATCGCCGGAGTCGTCATGTGTGCCGGGGCCGTCATCGGCCTCGTGCTCCTGGCCGCCGACCTCATCCGCCACGCCACCGTGGGAGTCCGCGCATGACCGCCACCCTGCCCGTGGCCGCGCCCCGGCCCTCCCGCCGGCCCGCACGCCGGGCACGAACCGCCGCACTCGTGGCCGTCGCCGTCCTGCCGCTGCTCCTCTCCCTCGCCGGACCGCTGGTCGCCCCGCACAGCATCGACACGCCCGTCACCGCACCGTTCGCCACCTCCGGCGGCGGCGCCCTGCTGGGCGGAGACCAGCTCGGCCGCGACGTGCTCAGCCGCGTCCTGCACGGCGGCACCCTCCTGATCCTCGGCGCGCTGCTCGTCGCCGTCGTCACCACCGTCGCGGCCATGCTGATCGGCTGTCTCGCCGTGCTGCGGCCCGCCCTGGGCCGGGTGGTCGAACGCGGCGCGGACGTCGCGATCCTCCTGCCGCCCCTGCTGGGCATCATGCTCATCGCCCTGGTCTGGCCCGGCGGCGGACGCCGGGCGGTCATCGCCGCCGCGATCGTCCTCGGCACCCCGTACGCGGTGCGGGTCGTCGCCGCGGCCGCGTCCCCGCTCGCCACGGCCGGCTACGTCGAAGCGGCCCTGGCCCGCGGGGAGTCCACCCCGTACATCGCGCTGCGCGAGATCCTGCCCAACCTCCGCGCCACCGTCCTCACCCTGTTCGGACTCCGGTTCGTCGAGGCCGTCTACGTCATCTCCATGGCCGGCTTCCTCCAGATCGGCCCCCAGCCGCCCGCCTCGGACTGGTCGCTGATGGTCCGTGAGAACGCCTCCGGCATCCTCCTCAACCCCTGGGCCGTCATCGCCCCCAGCCTGGCCATCGCCCTGCTGGCCGTCACCGTCAGCCTGGTCACGCGCTCCCTGGCACCCGACACCACAGCGAAGGCGGTGACCCGCTCATGAGCGACCTCGCCCCTGCCCCCGCCTCGACCACCATCTCCCTCACGCCCGTCGCCTCCGTGTCCGGCTTCTCCGTACGAGTGCCCGACGGCCCCGTCCTCCTGCCCGAGACGACGGCACAGATCCACGCCGGACAGGTCACCGCCCTCATGGGCGCATCCGGCAGCGGCAAGACCACCCTGCTGCGCGCGCTCATCGGCCACCTCCCGGCAGGCGCCACCGCCACCGGAACCCTCGACGTCCTCGGGCGCACCCCGCACCAGTTGCCCGCCGGACAACTGCGCACGCTGCGCCGCACCACGGTCGCCTACGTCGGCCAGGACCCCGGCTCCGCCCTCGACCCGCGCATGACCGCCCGCCGCCTGGTCGCCGAACTCGCCACCGACCCGCGCGGCGAGAAGGTCCTGGAACTGCTCGCCGAGTGCCGCCTGCCCGTGGACACGGGAATCGCCGGGCGCAGGCCCACCGCTCTGTCGGGCGGCCAGCAACGACGCGTCGCACTCGCCCGCGCACTGGCCCGCGCCCCCCGGGTCCTCCTCCTGGACGAGCCCACCGCCGGACTCGACGCCACGGTGCGCGACGACATCGCCCACCTGCTGCGCCACCTCGCCACCAGCCGCGACCTCGCCGTCGTCATCGCCACCCACGACCCCGACCTCGTCGACACCTGCGCGGACCGGATCATCCGGCTCACCCCGAGGACACGGCCCGTTCCCCGTGCGCGCGCAGACGAGCCCGCCACCGCGGCAACCGGAGCCGACGACCTCTCGGGTGCTGACGTCCTCTCGGGCGCTGACGATCTCTCGGGTGCTGACGGCCTCTCGGGTGCTGACGATCTCTCGGGTGCTGACGGCCTCTCGGGCGCTGACGTCCTCTCGGGCGCTGACGATCTCTCGGGTGCTGACGGCCTCTCGGGTGCTGACGATCTCTCGGGTGCTGACGTCCTCTCGGGCGCTGACGGCCCCTCGGGTGCTGACGGTCTCCCGGTCGTTGACGGCCTCTCGGGAGATGACGGTCTTGCCGCCCACACGATCGACGCCTTCTTCCGGGGCGACCGACGCCGGCGCCCCGCCCTGAGCGACGTCGCGTTCAGCGCGGCACCCGGCGCTGCCACAGCCCTCATCGGGCCCTCCGGCTCAGGCAAGACCACCCTGCTGCGCGTGATGGCCGGACTCCACCCCACCCACACCGGACACCTCACTCTCGACGGCCGCCCCCTGGCCGCCCGCGTGCAGCGCCGAACCCGGGAACAGCAGCGCCGCATCCAACTCGTGCCGCAGAACCCGCTGGCCGCGCTCAACCCCCGCCACACCGTCGGCCGGCAGCTCACCCGCCCCCTGCGCCTGCACGCCGGTCTGCCCAAGAGCGTCCGCCCCGAGCGGGTCACCGAACTCCTCGCCCAGGTCGGCCTCCCCGCCGACTACGCGGACCGCTACCCCGGACAGCTGTCGGGCGGACAGCGCCAGCGCGTCTCCATCGCCCGCGCACTGGCCGCCGGCCCCGACATCCTGCTCTGTGACGAGGTCACCTCCGCCCTCGACGCCGACACCGCCGCAGGCATCATGGATCTCCTCACCCGCCTGCGCGCCGAACACCGGATGACCCTGATCGTGGTGTCCCACGAACACCATCTGGTCGCCCGCTACACCGACACGGTCCACGTCATCGAGGACGGCCGCATCCGCTCTGTCACATGAGCCGCCGTGGGGCATCCGCGTCTCAAGGGTCTTCGCGCCGCACGAGCCGGTACACGCTGGTGGGCGCGGCACGGCCCGGTTTTCTCGGGCGGTAGGACGGCGGGACGTAGGTTTTGGGCTTGCGCGACCGTGTGCGCCGCGCCGCGTCCACCAGGGACACCAGCGCGGGAGACGATCTCCACATCCGACGGAGTCTCGAACCGCCGATGCCCGCGATGTCGGTGGCTTCCGCCCAGGAGTGGCCCTTGCTCATGGCGAGGATCACGACGCGGATCATCGCCGGTGTCGTCGTCCCGCCAGGCTCCAGTCCGTGTGCTGCCGCAAGGTTCGAGGCCGCTTGTACGGCGAGAGCGAAGTCCTCGTCGTGGGCCAGCCACTGCCGGACGAGTTGCTCGGGCACCCCGGCCCACACCGCGGCCGCCCGTGGTCCGAGCCCTTGCGCGGTGGCCTGGAGGATGTCGGCCATCCGGGCCATGCGGTCGTCGCGTTCCCCCGGCAGCCTGTCCAGCGGATCGCGGAAGGCTTCTTCGACCTCGTCACGGGCGGCCAGCCAGGCCAGTACCCGCTCGGCCCGAGGCGCTGCCTCATTGACCAGGTCGGCGTCGGGCCTTCGGCTTTCGGACATCATCTGCCTCCCGGGGCGGAGGCAGACTGCGCGGAGCCCGGCGCGCCGCGGCGGGGTGCGGTGAGGCGGCGACGGGTGACCAGTTCGAGGGTGACGGAGACCGCGACGGCCTGGACGGCCATCAGGGCGACGAGGACGAAGAGTTGCACGGCCCCGGCCGTGAGAGCGTCGGCTCCTCCCAGGAGCATGCCGACGAACGCGCCCGGAAGAGTGACCAGGCCGACGGTGCGGGTCTGGTCCAGTCCGGGGACCAGGGCGTCGGAGGCGGCAGGCCGGGCGATCTCGACGCGGGCGTCGCGTTCGCTCAGGCCGAGGGCGAGACCCGCTTCGACCTCGCCGTGCCGCTGCTCCAGCGCGGCCAGGCTCTGACGTCCGGCCAGGACCGTCGCGGTGAGCGCGCCGCCGATCAGGATGCCGGTCACCGGGATCAGCGCGATGCCGCGCACCGGGAGCAGGCCGGTGGCCAGCAGGAGGGCGACAGCCGGTACGACGCCGGCCGCGATCGGCAGGGCCGCCCACCACCACGTGCTGTCGGAGGTGATCCTGCGTCCGGCGGTGCGTACGGCGACGGCGTACATCAGCAGCAGGAAGCCGAGCAGGGCGGCGCCGTGGTGGACGACCCAGCCGATGACGGCGGAGACGGCGGCCAGTTGGACAGCCGCGCGCACCCCGGCGGTCAGCACTTCCCGGGCCCGGCCGAAGCCCTGCTCCGGCGAGAGCCTGGCCACGGCGGTGACCGCGACGGCGGCGGCGAGGAGCACGGCAAGGACCCGGCCCAGCACGGCGTCGACCGGCAGCAGCGCGGCCGAAGCGGACATCGTGGTGGTCACTCGGTGCTCGGCCGGCTCGCGGTCTGCTGGGGCCGGGTGGCGGGGCGGGTGCGTTCGGGGGCGAGGAAGAGGGCCATGACGGGGACGAGGTAGAGCAGCCAGACGATGACCTGGAGGACGGTGGGGTCGGGCTGGAAGTTGAAGATGCCCTTGAGCAGGGTGCCGTACCAGGAGTCGACCGGAACGGTGTTGCTGATGTCGAAGGCGAGGTTGCGCAGGCCCGGCAGGATGTCGCCTTCCTGGAGGTCGTGGATGCCGTACGCGAGGACGCCGGCGGCGACGAGGACGAGCATGGCGCCGGTCCAGCGGAAGAACTTGGCGAGGTTGATGCGCAGGGTGCCCTTGTAGAACAGCCAGCCCAGCACCACCGAGGTGGCAAGCCCGAGGAGGGCGCCGACGAGCGGGCGCACCCCGTCGCCGCTGGCCTGTACCGCCGTCCAGATGAACAGGGACGTCTCCAGCCCTTCGCGGCCGACGGCGAAGAAGGCGGTGATCACCAGGGCGCCGGTGCCGAGCGCGAGGGCGGCGTCCAGCTTGCCCTGGAGTTCGCTCCTGAGGTGGCGGGCGGTGCGCCGCATCCAGAACACCATCCAGGTGACCAGTCCCACCGAGAGGATGGACAGGGTGCCGCCCAGGATCTCCTGGGCCTGGAAGGTGAGGGTGGAGGACCCGAACTGCAGCAGGGCGCCGAAGGCGAGGGACAGCGCGACGGCGATGGCCACGCCGGTCCACACCGGGGCCAGTCGGCTCTTGTTGCCGGTCTTGACGAGGTAGGCGATGAGGATGCAGACGACGAGGCTCGCCTCAAGACCCTCGCGCAGTCCGATCAGGTAGTTGCCGAACACGCCGGTTCCTTTCTCAGGTCTCAGGTTGACGCGGTGGGGCGCCGTGGTGTGTCAGGTGAACAGCGCCCGGCCCACCGGTCGTCCGTGTCCCGGACGCCTGGCGGGACGGCGAACTGTGGTGCCGCGCGGTTCACTTCGCCACAGCGGCGGCGAGCTTCGACAGCGGCTCGGCCAGCGCGTTGACCCCGTCGGAGAGTTCCTTGCGCTTGGCCTCGGAGACCTTGTCGTAGGACGTGTAGGTGTACAAGTCCTTGTCCGCGCCGTCGTCGGTGCGGTAGACGTCCAACTGCTCGGTCAGCGACGCGAACTGCTTGTCGAGTTCCCTGGCCAGCGCCGGGTCGTTCTTCCGCGCGATCGGCTTGAGCAGGTCGTACGACTTCTGCGCGCCTTCGAGGTTGGCCTTGAAGTCGACCAGGTCGGTGTGCGAGTAGCGTTCCTCCTCGCCGGTGACCTTGTTGCGGGCGACCTCGTCGAGCAGGCTCTTCGCACCGTTGGCCATGGAAGTCGGGGTGATCTCGGCCGTGCCGACCTTCTTCACCCAGGCGTTCAGGTCCGTCGTCAGCTGACCGGCGAGTTCCTTCTCCCGGTCACCGATCTTCCTGTCCCGCCACAGCGCCTTCTCCAGGCGGTGCCAGCCGGTCCAGTCCGTCCTGGGGTCCTGGCCGGCCTCCAGGCCGTCCTCACGGACGTCGACCTTGGGGTCGATGTCACCGAAGGACTCGGCGATCGGCTCGGTCCGCTCCCACCCGATCCGGGAGGGGGCGTACAGCCGCTTCGCCTTCTCGACGTCGCCGGCCTTCACGGCGTCGGCGAACGCCTTCGCCCCGGGCAGGGTCTGCTCGGCCTGCGCGAGCACGTAGGAGCGGTAGGCGGCGACCGCGGCGTCGGCTTCCGGACTGTGCTTGGCAGCCGTGCTCTTGCCGGTGAGCGTGACCTTCTGCCGGATTCCGTCGCCCTTCATGCCGGGCTTGCACGCGATCTCGTAGTCGCCCGCCTTCAGCTCGGTGACCAGGGTCGCCTTGGTGCCGGGGCCGATGTTCTCCCGCTCGGCCGCGATCCGGTCGTCCGGGAACAGGACGTACACCTCGGTGATCTTGGATCCCGTGTTCTCCAGGGCCAGGCTGACGTGTCCGGCGGGGATCTGGGTCCTGGAGACCTTGCACGCCGAGTCCGAGGCGGTCACCGTGACCGCGCCGTCGCCGCTCGTCGCCTTCTGCGTGCAGCCCGACAGCGTCACGGCGACGGCTGTCGCCGTGACGGCGCCGAGGAGAAGGGGACGGGGTCTGGCGGACATGGGTGCCTCAATTCACAAGGGTGAGCCGACGGCACGGGCACAGCTGCCCGGCCGCAGCGGAGTCTACGCAAATGTAGACGGTGAGGGAAGGCTGCCCTTACTCACCCCTGGCGGGGGCACCCCGCAGCCGGTGGTGGCGAGTTGTCCGGCCGCGGCGAACGGACGAGGCCGCAGGCGGCGTGGTTCCCGGAGATGGGCCTCGCAGCCTGCGGCCTTCGCGTGCACCACGGCCGCGGTCGGTTCGGCACCGCGGCCGTGGGTGCGACGGGTCCGTTCCGTAACAGGTCGTGGACCTGCCCGGTGGTGCCGTCCGTCGATGCGCTTTTACGACGGCATCAGGTCGGGTCGCCCTCGTAGTCGGGCCGGATGGCGAGTTTGCCCGCCTCCCACAACTCGTGGACGCGCTTCTTGCATTCCTTGTCGGATTTCACTTCGTCCGCGAGCCGGAGGCCGATCTCGTTGTTCTTCTCGTCCGCCGCGTTGTCCGCGTCGGACCCGGGGCGGCCACGCTCGTGCGCCTCGCCCATCGCCTTGGCGAATTCCTCACCCAGCCTCTTCTTGAGCAGGCACTGCCAGAACACGTGGCGAACGGAGTTCTGCATTTCCGGGTCCGTCATGTGCTCGACCAGCTGAAGCACCTCGACGTGCACCCCGGCCCACCTGATGATGTTCTGGGGGTGCTTGAGGAGTTCGTAGACCTCCGGGCCGGAAACGTTCTTTCCGATCAGCCAGATGTACTTGTCCAGGGCGGCTGGGCCTTCTTCCAGAAGGCTCTTCTCCAACTGCGACAGAACCCGCGAGTATGCCGCCATGTTCTGTGACGTGTCCGCCAGGTTGTCGGCGATCAGCTTGGACGCGGTGAGCCCGACGCCGAAGATGAAAACGCCCAGGGCGAGGAGCGGGAGCAGCTCGGGAGCCATGAAGGCGATCGTGGCCACACCGGCGAGCGCCGTGGCACCGGTCTTGCCGAGATCCCGGGGGGCGAGGCCCCGCATTGCGTCGAGCTTCCGGCGGGTGTCAACGAGGGTGTCGTAGACGTGCGTGCTCGGCACGGTGTTGCATTCGCACCGGAACGCGGCCTCCCTGGTCACGCTCATCGACATGGTCCAGTCGCCGGCCGGGGGATCCTTGACGACCAGGTACCGGACCGAGTCGCCGGACATCTTGACGAGTTTTCCGTCCTCCTCGGCGTCCTTGTCGAAGGAGTTCCCGTCCGGGTCCTTGAGGGTCATGACGACGCCCTCGGGGAAGTCGACCGAGCCGTCGCCCTTGGTGATGACCGAGTAGAGGAAGGGCGCGCCGTCACCGATGGTCATCGTGTTCGTCAGGTTGAACCGTTCCACGTTGCCCAGGCCCTCCAGGACCTTGGCGGGAAGGGTGCCGACCTGGCAGTACATGCAGTCGTTGTCGCCCTTGATCTGCGCGGTGAACGCAGGAACGGGGCTCGGCTTGTCGCTGACGTCGAAGATGCCCCAGAGTCCGCCGACTCCCTTGTCCTCGATCTCCGTCGGCTCGTCGAAGTACTGGCCCGCGACGAGCGCCGGGGTCTGCTTCGCCGCCGCCTTCCAGTCGTCGCTGAGGGACAGGCCCCACAGGCGCGAGGCGTACCGCGTGTGCCCGTCGGGCGCCCCGTCCTTCTCCTCCATGTGGCCCCAGAACCAGTCCGGTACGTCGTCGTTGTCGCGGACGTCGAACTCGCCCCAGAGGCCGAGGGCGCCCTTGTCCACGATGCGGGTCGGCCGGTTGAAGTACTGCCTCTTGACCACGGCCGGGCAGTTCTGGGCGACGGACTTCCAGTCCGCGTCGTCGGGGATGTTCCACAGCCGCGCCGAGAACTGGCGCATGCCGTTGTCCTTGGTGCCGTCGTCCTGGAACTGCAGAGGGCCGGCCGCGTGCCCGAGGAATCCGAGGGAGTCCCACAGATACGAACCGGCCACCGGGACCGGCGGATCCGTGACGGGCGAGGACTCGGGGACCGGGTTGCCGGAGGCGAGGTAGAGGGACTTGATGATGCTCTTGCCGTCTTCCCAGACGTCGTTGGAGAGTTCCCAGATGATGACGCCCTTGGCGCCGACGTCCTTGAGGAACTTCAGCTTGGTGACCGCGGTGTCCGGGGTCTCGAAGTAGACGTTGTGGGCGTACGGGTACTCACCCGGAGGCAGGGGCTCCTTGAGCTTGGGGCGGGGCGTGCTCCCGTCCACCTTGATGTTCGCGTCCTTGGCCTGGAGGGCGTCCGGGAACTCGTCCAGGATCTCCTTGTACCGGAGCACCTTGTACCCCGGGGGCACGTCACCGGTCAGGTCGTCCGGCTCCTTGGCCGCGGCGAAGTCGTAGCCGTAGACGGGCACTCCGGCCGCGATCTTGCCGCGGTCCACACCCTGCCCCTTGCCCTGCCAGTTCATGAAGAGCGGATTCGTCCAGTACCAGAGGCAGTCCTCGACCGACAGGATCGGGTTGTTCTCCAGGGCGTCGCCGCCCGGGGCGTCCGAACCGGCGCCGGCCCTGGCCCCCGGCCAGTCGCCCTGCTGTTCGCCGAGATACGACTCCAGATAGACATCCGCCTCACGGATCTTCGCCGTGTCCTTCCCGCGGATCTTGTGCAGGGCGGAGTGCGGGCCGACCGGGGACCTGTCCCACGACCCGGTGAGGTCGTAGGTCATCACGCCGAGCCAGTCGAGGTGTTCGGCCATGTCCGGGTCGTAGTTGTTCCCGTACCACGAGGTGCCGAAGACGGCCGCCGACACGATCTTGTCGGGCATGGCCTCCTTCAGTTTCCTGGCGAACAGGGCCAGGCCCCGCCCCGCGGGATGCGGCCCGTCACTCTTCGTCCGGCCGCCCTGGTCCTGGTCGCCGGGCCGGCCCCACCAGCACTCCAGGTCGAGATCGACGCCGGCCAGGCCGTTGTGGGTGACGTAGTCCACGACGTTGCGGACCGTCTGGTCGAGCTTCGGGGAGGCCGGGTCGTTCCCGATCGCCGTCATCAGGTCCAGGAACGCGTAGTCGTTCGCGCCGCCCAGCGCGACCATGATCTTGGTCCCGTACGTGTTCGCGGCGATGAGCACGTCCGGGAGGATGGTGCTGATCTCCCCGACCGACGCGGGGTCGAACGCGCCGGGATCCTTGTCGCTGAACGTCAGGAACGCGATGATGCCGTGCGTGATGTACTGATACATCTCGCCCTTGCCGTAGTCGAATCCCTCGTTCTTCCGCCAGGTGGGGATGTAGGCGATGATGTTCGCACGCTCGGTCGGCTCGTGCGGGGTCTGGTCGTACAACTCGTCGAAGAATCGCCAGCCGTTCTGGTTGGGGTCTCCCGCTCCCGGCTCCGAGGCCCAGAAAGCGGCACGGAAAACATTGCCCTTGTATTGGACGACGGCTCCGGTCTGGTAACCGCTGGGATTTTCCTCCCACGTGGGGACGTCAGGATAATCTGACGAAAGGCTCATTGAAGGTCACTCCCCGTGTTGTGGATCACTGCGCCCCACTCAATCACGGGCGACCTTGTCGATCACAGGTCGGAATGAGCCCCTCCGGTTGTGCCTTATTTCGCCAGAACGGGTCGAGGGGAATGGCTTGGAATTGATGAACCGGAGAACATCTGGTCTATGCGGCCACCGGTGGTGAGGGTGTTGCTGTACGCGCGCGAGAGCTGTCGGCGGCACTATGTCCCGGCCGAGGAGAACGCCGCGGGGCCGGCCTCCGCTCCCCTCGCCCCACTCGCGCGATGGCCCGCGTGGAATACGCCGGCCAGCCGCTTCAACCCCCGGTCGATCTCCGGTGGATGGTGCGTGGTGAAGGACAACCGCAGGGTGGCCGGGTTCGCGGGGCCGGCGAAGAACGGGGCTCCCGGGACGTAGGCGACTCCGTTGGTGACGGCGTCCAGCAGCAGTGCGGCCGTGTCGAAGCCGTCGGGCAGCCGGGCCCAGACGAACATTCCGCCGTCGGGGCGGCTCCATGTGCTGCCTTCCGGCAGGACATGCGGAAGCGTGGTGAGCAGCGTGTCGCAGCGTTCTTTGTAGGCGGCCTTGACGGGCACCAGGCGCGCGTCCAGGTCGTGTTCCGTCAAGTACCGCGCGGCAGCGGCCTGGTCGACGGTCGAGGAGTGCAGGTCCAGCGACTGCTTGGCCAGCACACAGGCGCGGCGCAACGCCACGGGCGCCCGGAGCCATCCCAGTCGCATACCTGGAGCGAGCACCTTGGACAGGCTGCCCAGCAGTACCGTCCGGTCCGAGGCTTCCTCGTGCGCGGTGATCCACGGCACCGGTTCCCCGCGGAAACGCAGTTCGCCGTAGGGGTCGTCCTCGGCGATCCAGAATCCGTGTTCCGCCGCGAGGCGTGCCACCGCGTGCCGGCGTTCCGCGGGAAGGGTGTGGCCGGTGGGGTTCTGGAAGGTGGGGACGATGTAGAGGAGCCGGGGGCGCTCCCTTGCGACGATGGTCGCCAGGGCGTCGACGACGATGCCCTGGTCGTCGGTCGGCACAGGAACGACGCGGGCGCCGGCGAGGCCGAAGCATTGAAGGGCCGCCAGATAGGTGGGCTCTTCGACGACCACCACGTCACCCGGGTTGAGCAGGGTGGTCGCCAGCAGCGCGAGCCCCTGTTGTGCGCCGGTGGTGATCATCAGATCGTCCGGGTGGCTGGGCAGCCCCTGGCGGGACAGCCGCGCGGCGATCGCCTCCCGAAGGCCCGGGTCCCCTTCGGTGACGGAGTACTGCAGCACACGGTGCGGGGACTCGCTCAGTACCCGGTCGTAGGCGGCCCGGATGTTGTCGGTGTCGAACAGTTCCGGCGCGGGAAGTCCGCCGGCGAAGGAGATCACCTCGGGGCGAGCGGTCAGCGCGAGCGCCTCGCGGATGACCGATCCGCCGGTCGAGACGGCCCGTTCGGCGAGGCTGGGGGGAGGGACACGTCGTTCCATGGATGTCAGCGTTCTCCGGTCGTCGACGGCCGGCCGCCAGGGCACCGCCTGGCGCGAGCGCGGGGCGGTCCCGGCGGCCGGTGTCGTGGTCAGGGGGTGGGGAGGTCCGGAAGAGCGGACAGCTTCCGGTCGAGCAGTTCCATGACCTTCGCCATGAACTGCCGTGTGCTTCCCCCGCCCCCCAGGTCGGGGGTCGCCGCCTCGCTTCCCGCCGCCTCGGTCAGACAGTCGCGGAGCAGGCCGGCCGCGGTGCCGTGGCCGAAGTGATCGAGCATCAGCACCAGGGACATCGCGGCGGCGTACGGGTTGGCCGTCCCCTTTCCGGCGATGTCGGGGGCACTGCCGTGCACGGGCTCGAACAGCGCGAAGTCCGTCTCGGGGCAGATGCTCGCGCTCGACGCGAGGCCGAGGCCTCCCATCAGGGCCGCGCCTATGTCGCTGATGATGTCGCCGAAGAGATTGGGCGCCAGGACGCCTTCGTACGGCGTCGGATCGCGCACCAGGTTGTAGCAGAACGAGTCCACGTACTCCTCGGAGCCGACCAGTTCGGGGAACGCCTCCAGTTCACGCCAGAACACGTCCTGCCAGAGTCTGCCCGTGTTCGGCACGGCGTTGGACTTGTGCACCAGGGTCACCTTGCGGCGATGCTGCTCCCTGAGCCGGCCCAGGCAGAAACGGACGAAACCCTCGACGGTGTCCCGCGTGTACACGCACTCGTCGATCGCCACCGTGACCGCTCCGGACCGGGCGATCGAACCGCCGACACCTGCGTAGAGTCCCTGCGTGTTCTCGCGGTAGAGGTCGATGACACCGTGCTTCAGCACGATGGGGCGGTAGTTGACGTACAGATCGAGGCCTCTGCGCAGGCCGAGCAGGATGTCGCGGCCGTGCGCCATGTCCGGGATGCGAGGGTCGCCGAGCGCGCCGAGGAAGACCGCGTGGTAGTCGCGGGCGAGACGGCTGATCGCCCCGGCGGGCAGCCCCACGCCCGTGGCGAGCCATTGGTCGGCACCCCAGTCGAAGACATCGTGAGAGATGCCGAGCCCGAACGCCTCGTCGAGTGCCGTCAGGGCGGGCAGGGCCGCCGGGACGACTTCCTGACCGATCCCGTCTCCGGGTACCACCGCGATTCTCATGGGCGGGCCCTTTCCGCGAGCATGGCTTCGACGGAGCTGAGTCGGCCGGCGATCGCCGTGGCCGCCACCACGTAGGGGGAGGCCAGATACACCTGTCCGGGCCCCGAACGCCCCGGGAAGTTACGGTTCTGCGCGCTGACGGTCACCTCGTCCGGGCTCTCCGACACTCCCGGTCCGGCGTTGATGCACGCTCCGCACGAGGGGGGCAGGACCTGCACGCCGACTTCCTCGAACAGACCGATGTAGCCGCGTTCGACGGCGTACGCCATCACGGATTCGCTGCCGACCTGGATGTACGCCCGCACGTCCGCGGCTACGGCCAGGCCATGTGCGCGTGCCAGTTCGAAGACACTCGCGTACATGTCCATGTCGTACGCCTTGCCGCCCGTGCACGATCCTCCGTAGACCTTGTCGACCCTGACGTCCTCATGGACGGAGGCAAGGGGGACGGCGTTCCTCGGGTCCCCGGGGAGCGCCACCATGGGTTCGACCCCGGCCAGTTCGATGTCCACGACGGCGCTGTAGGTGGCACCCTCGTCCGAGGTCAGGTAGGGCACGCCGGGATCGTGCGGTGCTCCGTGGCGCCCTGCCAGGTGGCCGCTCGTCACGTCGTCGGGTTCGAACACGGCGGTCATGCCCCCCGCCTCCACCGCCATGTTGCACAGCGTCGCGCGCTCGTCGGTGTTCAGCTCGGCGCAGCCGGGACCGGTGAAGAGCAGGACCTTGCCCAGCGTCTGGCTGCCCTCGATCTTCGGGTGCGCCAGCAGGGCCAGCATGAGGTCCTTCGCGCACACGCCCTGGTGGAGCCGGCCCAGCAGGTTGATCTTGATGGCGGCGGGGACCTTCACCAGGATCTCGCCGTTGTACCAGGCGTTCGCGATGTCGGTCGCTCCCACCCCGAACGCGAAGGCGCCGAGGGCGCCGGCCGTGCACGTATGGCTGTCCGTGCCGATGATGATGTCACCGGGCCGGGCGACGTGTTCCATGACGTAGTTGTGGCAGATGGCGCGGCTGCCCCCCGTGTCGGAGGGGCCGATGAAGTGACCGCCTTCCAGCTCGGCGAAATCCCGCTGGCGCCGGCCGAGGTTGTGGACCCGCTCGATGAGTTCCGGACCGCGCGGGCGGCGGGTCAGCACCTGCTCCGCCAGCGAGAGATGGTCCTGGAAGAAGTAGCAGGAGTCCGGATCGTGGAGCGTGGCCTCCGCGCCGAACTGCTGGGTGAACATGCCGGCCGCCATGGGGGTCACGTACTCGTGCGAGAACCTGACGTCCGTCCGCACGAAGTACGACTCGCCCACCCGCACACTGGAGTCGGCGGGCGGCCGGTTCCGGGACGAGAGCCGGCTCTGGATGATCTTCTCGACGATGTTCAGCGGCCTGCTTCCGTCGAAGGCGGTGCGGACCGCGGAGCCCGTTCCGTCCCGGTGGGCGCGGTTGAAGCCGAACAGACCGCCGAGATCGATGACGGCGCGCTCGATGTCGTTGGCGCTGCGCGTGAACGCCTCCAGCGGCAGCTCCTCGCCGGCCAGCAGAGCGGCGAGGACGTCGAAGTCGTCACACGTGACGATCCCGACGTTGCGGCAGTTCTGCTGGTAGATCCGTTCGAAGGACCGGGCGAAGACGAGCTGGACCCCGGAGTACTTCTCCGCGTACACGGCGTGCTCCCGGGAGGACCCGCTTCCCTTCGCCTCACCGCTGACGATGATCTGCGGGGCGAACGCCTTCACCGCGCCCTCGCCGAACTGCCGTCCGCGCAGGCCCAGGTAGGCGTAGTCGCCCAGCTTCTCGTCGTACCAGTAGCAGCACCATCCGGGGATGATCTCGTCCGTCGAGATGTTGTTCCGCAGCGGTTCGCGCAGCAGCTGCTCCGGTGTCGAAGAGCCGCTGCCGTCGAGCTGGGACGCGAGAAGGTCCGGGCTCTCGGTCATGACCAGGACGTTGCCGCGGAGCCTGATCGTGCGGTCGCGGCCGGCCTTCGCCGCTTCACCTGCCTGTCGCAAGGACCAGTCCTATCTCTTCGTCGGTCAGGGGCGCACCGTTCGACTTCGCCCGCTCCAGCACCCGCTTGATCAAGGAGGCGTCGTCCGTCGCGTGTCCGTGCAGCGTCAGCCAGTACTTGACGTTGCTCTCGCCCGACGCCGCGTCGATGAGCACTTCCTGCTCGCGGCCGAGGAGGCCGGCGGGAACCCCCGCGTAGACCCCGTCCTTGATCGTGGTGCTGCCCTTCTCATGGGCCTTGAGGATCGCCGAGGCGTGCACTCCGGCACTGGTCTTGAAGACGTCACGGCCCATGGCGGGGTAGTTCTGCGGGATGTCCACGCCGAGCAGCGGCGCCGCGTACCGGCAGTACTCACTCAGGGCCTTCAGGTCGTAGGCCCGGTGACCGTCCAGATGGCTGTTCACCATGAGCTGGTCGAGGGACGCGTTGCCCGCCCGCTCGCCGATTCCCAGGATGGTGCCGTGGACGCGCGCACAGCCCAGGGCCAGTGCCGTGAGCGAGTTGACGAGGGCCAGCCCGCGGTCGTTGTGCCCGTGCCATTCGAGCTCCACGGGATGACCGCGGTCCGCGAAGTACCGCTGGGTCCAGCGGATCAGCGCTTCCGTCCCGCTGGGCACCGCGGCACCGACCGTGTCGCAGAGCGTCAGCCGCCCGGTCCCCGTCTCCATCGCCGTGTCGTAGACGCTGCGCAGAACCTCCGCGGTGCAGCGGACCGCGTCCTCCAGCACCAGGACGAACGTCACGTTCCCGCGCTCGCACTCCGCAGCGGAGGTGCGGATGGCGCGCTTGATCACCTCGATGTCCCAGTCCTCCACGTACTGCCGGATGGGACTGACACCGATGAAGGCGTAGGCCTCGACCGCGACCCCGGCCCGCTGCCCCACCTCGCAGATCGCGTTGATGTCCGCCGGGTGGGTGCGGCCCGCGTAACCCGGCACCAGGTCGAGGCGGTTCGCCGCGATGTACTTCGCGATCTCCGTGCACTCCCGGGCGGCGGCCACGTCCGAACTCGGGAAGCCCAGGTCCGCGGACCGGACCCCGGAGCGGACCATGTGGTCGACGAACTGGAGCTTCTGCTCCAGAGTCAGTTCGCGGATGTGCGGGGCCTGGAGGCCGTCCCGCAGCGTCTCGTCGAAGAAGATCCCGGAATAGGCCGACGCGGGGGAGGGCTCCTCCGTTTTCACGCTGTTCCAGGTGAACCACACATCTCCTGCTGGCGGCATGTGCTCGCCCATTGCTTCACTCACCGTTGTCTCCGGAGTGTCTCGTGCGGGTAAGAGTGATTGCTCTCCTGCTGAGGCGTCCCGCTCGTGCGGGGCGGAGCGGGGCGGGCCGGGACGGGACGCGTCCTCACGTCCCGGCCCGGACGATCCTCAAGCCGTGTCGGCGGGCCGGGGGCCGAGCAGTGCCGCCACACGTCGCAGGTCCGGCTGCCGCATCACCTGCGGCGCCCGCAGCCGCACCCCGCTGTCCTTCTCCAGCGCCACGAGCAGCCGGGCTATGTCGATGGAACTGCCGCCGGCGTCACGGAAGTTGTCATCCAGCCCGAGGTCCGGGTTGTCCAGAATGGTGCGGCAGTGCGCCAGCACGCGCCGCTCCTGCTCCGTCTCCGCGCCGTCCAGCCGCGAAGCCGCTTCACCGGCCTGCGCGTCGGTGCGCGGCTCCTCCTGGGCCAGCAGCGCCTTGCGGTCCACCTTGCCGTTGGCGTCGTACGGAAATCCGCCGACCACCCGGACCCGCGACGGTACGACCTGCGGGGGCAACCACCGGGCGGCGTGCGCCAGCAGTTCGGCCTCGTCCGGTTCCGCGCCCGGTGCGGGCAGGACGAAGGCCACGACCTTGTCGCCGCCCCGGGAGGCGACCACGGCTCTGCTGACCCGCTCGTCACGCTCCAGGGCCGCCTCGATCTCCGCCGGCTCGATGCGTATGCCGCTGATCTTCAGCTGGTCGTCCAGGCGCCCGAGGAACTCCAGAACGCCGTCCGTCCGCATCACGACACGGTCGCCGGTCCGGTACGCACGGCCGCCCGCGCCGCCCTCCGCGGGCGAGGCGGGGAACCGTCGCGCCGTCAGCTCCTTGTCGAGGTAGCCCAGGGCGAGGACCGGTCCGCCGATGCGCAGTTCGCCCGCCGTGCCACGGGGTACGACCGCCCCCGCGCCGTCGGTGACGTAGGCGACCGCTCCCGCCAGCGGACGCCCGATCGGCGGGGCGTCCACGCTGCCCGCCTCGGCCGGGTCGAGGGGGTGGAAGGTCGTTCCGATGGTGGTCTCGGACGGGCCGTACACGTTGTCCACCTGCGCGGTGACGTCGGCGGCGGGCCAGCGTCGGAGCCGGTCGCCACCGATGCACAGGTAGCGCAGGGACTGGTCCCGCGGCCAGGGCCGGTCGAGCACGGTTTCCCCCAGAGGGGCGGGCAGCAGGGTCGCCGTGATGTCGGCCCTCGTCCACCAGTCCGTGAGGGCGGCGGGATCGCTGCGCGCCTCCCGCGGGGCGACCACGAGGGTGGCGCCGGCGCTCAGGCCGCCCCAGAACTCCATGAAGTGCGCGTCGAACGCGGTGTGCATGAACAGGGCCTGCCGGTCGCCGGGGCGCAGGTCCGCACGACCCCGGTACCAGCGGACGACACGGGCGAGGGAGGCCGCGCCGACGAGGACGACCTTCGGCGCGCCGGTCGAGCCGGAGGTCAGCACCGCATAACGGGCACCTTCGGTGTCAGCCGCCACGGCGGTGCCCTGCGGCGGCGTGTGCACATCCAGCCGGGTGGCCGTGGCCGCGCCGTCGGGAGCGGGCACGTCGACGGCGGAGCGGGCGAGGGGCAGCGCATCGCCGGGTTCACCGAGGACACAGGTGAGGCGCACCGCTTCGGTGAGGGCGAGCAAGCGGTTGGCGGCGGGCTGCGGTCCGAGCAGGATCTGCACGGCTCCCAGCCGGGCGAGTGCGACGGTGGCGGCGGCGAGCAGGGCGGAGTGTCCGAGGCACATGCCCACGATGTCCCCGGGGCGGACCCGGGGCCGCAGCGCCTCGGCCACGGCGTCGGCCGCCGAACTCAACCGCGCGTACGACCACTGCTCACCGTGATCGTCGACGGCGATGGCCTGCGGGGTGCGCCGCACCCAGTCGTCGAACGCCGCGAGCACCGGGTCGGCGAGGGTGTCGTCCGTGTCCTGCGCTACGGGGCCGATGTCCTCCTGACTGCTGTAGGCGATGCTGAGTTCCGCCTCGACCGGCGGATTCGTCACATGCGTGGTGTCGTTCATGGTTCCTCCGGGTCAGGACGGCTCAGCCAAGGCCCATGGAGCGGGCGATGATCACCTTCTGGACCTCGGAGGTCCCCTCGATGATCGTCATCATGCGGATGTGGCGGTACAGGTACTCCAGGGGATGACCGCGGACATATCCGGTGGCGCCGTGCACCTGGAGGGAGCGGTCCACGACCTTGGTGGCCGTCTCGGTGGCCACGAGCTTGGCGAGCGCGGCGTTCTCCCCGCTCTCCTCTCCCGCGTCGACGAGTTCGGCGCACGCCAGGGTGAGCAGCTTGGAGGTCTCGACGCCGGCGCGGCTGCCGACCAGGTGCTCCTGCACGTGCTGGTAACTGCCGATCACCTGCCCGAAGGCCTGGCGCTGCCGGGCGAACTCGACGCCCGCCCGGAGCGCGTACTCCGCTATGCCGTTGCACTGCGCGGCGACGAGCAGGCGCCCGTAGGCGAGACTGTCCATGGCGAACTCCACGGACGCGCCGATGCCGTCCTTGTCCCCGATGAGCGCCCCCATCGGCAGCCGGACCTGGTCCAGGAGCAGTTCGAACAGCGGCTCGCCCCCCATGCCGAGGTAGCGCTGGCCGCGACGTACGCCCGGGTGGTCGAGCGGCATGATGAATGCGGTGGCACCGCCGGCGCCGGCCGCGCTCGCCGCGACATCGGCGATGACGACGGCGTAGTCGGCGTGGCCCGCGTTGCTGACGAAGGTCTTGCGTCCATTGAGCAGCCAGCTGTCGCCGTCCCATTCCGCCTTGGTCGCCATCGTGAAGGCGTCGGAGCCGGAACCGGGTTCGGTCATCGCCAGGCACCGCAGCTTCTCGCCGCGCACCATCGGCACGAGGTAGGTCTCGATCTGTTCGGGCGTGCCGTGCGTCAGCATCCAGCTGGGGCCGTCGGGGCCCGCCAGCGCGTACGGGGCGAGGGAGCAGCCGCTCGCCCCGGCGGCGTGGTGGAGTTGCACCAGCGCGGTGAGCGGCATGCCGGCGCCGCCCATGTGCTCGGGGTACTCGGCGCCGTAGAAGCCGAGGGCCGCCGACCGCTTGCGCACGTAGTCGCGAAGTTCCCGGGGCGGTCCGTCGACGGGTTCGGGCACCTCGGCGGCGAGGGGCACGAGTTCCCGCCGTACGAAGGAGTCGAAGCTGAGGACGAGTTCATGGTGCGTGCGTTCCAGCACCGAGGAGGGCTGTGCGGTCACCGCGACACCTCCGCGAAGACACGCGCCTGGTCGGCCAGGACCGGGTTCTGGAAGATCTTGCGCAGCTGGGGCCGGAATCCGAGCCGGGGCTCCAGCCAGGCCGCGAGCTGGGCGGCGATGAGCGAGTGGCCGCCGACCTGGAAGAAGTGCGAGTCGGGAGTGAAGCGGTCGTGGCCGAGGACCTCCCGCCAGCCTTCGGCGAGCAGGTCCTCGCCCGGACGGCTGAAGACCTTCTCGCCCTCCGGGGCCGACGGAGCCTGCTCGCGCGGTGTCAGGGCGGCCATCCGGGCGAGTTCGACCCGATTCGGCTTCCCGCCCGCCAGCGACGGCATCGCCTCCAGGGCGACCCAGCGGGCCGGGAGGAACGCCGTCGGCAGCCGCTGGGACAGGGCCTTGTGCAGGACCCGTTCGTCCAGGGGTTCGTCGGTCTGCACGAACCCCATGAGGGCGGGACCGCTCTCCTGGTCCTCGTGCAGGACGACGGCGCAGGGCCGGCCGCCCAGTTCGGCGGAGGCGGCCACCTCGATCTCCTCGACCTCGATCCGGTGGCCCCGCAGCTTGATCTGGTTGTCGCGCCGCCCCAGGAAGTGGATGCGGCCCGCGAGGTCGCGGTAGCCGCGGTCGCCCGTCCGATAGACGCGCGCTCCGCCGAGGGCGGGGACGGTCAGGAACCGTTCCGCGGTCGCCGACTCGTTGTCCAGGTAGCCGAGGGCCAAGGTGCCGCCGCCGATGGCGAGTTCACCGATGGCCCCGGCGGGCAGCGGGTGCAGGCCTTCGTCGAGCACGTGGACCGTGGTGCCGGCGATCTCCGTGCCCAGCGGGGCGTCACCGCCCTGAGCGATGTCGTCGGCGGTGACGGTGTGCGTGACGGACGTGACCGTGGCCTCGGTGACGCCGTAGGCGTTCAGCACGGTGAGGCCGGGGTGCATCCAGTCGGCCAGCACGTCGAGCGGCAGCCGCTCACCGCCGAGCACCAGCGTCCTGGGCGACCACCTGCCGTCACGCCATGCCTCGGTGAGCTGTGCGCGTACGGAAAGGAAGTAACTGGTCGGCAAGTTGGCGACCGTCACCTGACGTCCCGCGAGCACGGCGACCAGCTCCTCGGCCGTGGGCACCTCGCGGCGAGGCAGGACGAGCGCCGCCCCGGCCGCGAGAGTGGCGAGCACGTCCTCCAGGTTCTGGTCGAAGGAGGGCTTGGCGAAGACCAGGACCTTGTCCCGGGGGGTGAGGGCGAGCCGGTCGCCGATGCCGGCCAGGTAGGTCTCCAGCGCGTCGCGGGCGACCATGACCGGCTTGGGCAGTCCCGTCGAACCCGAGGTGTGCACCACGTAGGCCACGCCGTCCATCGCCCTGCCGGGCGCGGCCCGCGGGAACTCACCGCCGTCCAGCAGTCCCACCGGCGGACTGTCGACGGGCAGGGAGAGGGCGCTCTCCCGGGTGGCCAGCACCAGCGCGGGCCGCAGACGGTCCAGCAACTGGGCCAGCCTGGGCTGCGGGTCGTCCGGTGACAGCGGTGCGTACACCGCACCGGTCCGCAGGCAGGCGAGCAGCGCCGTCACGCTCTCGGCCCCGCGTGGCAGCACCACCGCCACCGGTCGTCCCGCACTCACCCCGGCGCTGGAGAGCCGGTTCGCCAGTGCGGTCACCTCGCGGTCGAGATCGGCGTACGTCCACGTCAGCGCACCGCTGACGAGGGCCGTGGCCGTCCCGTCCCGCAGCGCCGGGTCGAAGGCGACGGCCGGCCGGTCCTGGCCGGCCTGCCAGGCGGGCAGCGCATCGCCGGTCAGGGGGGCCAAGGAGGCGAGCGTCGCCCCCGGACGGGCCAGGTAGTCCTCCAGCATGTCCTTGAACCGCCGCGACAGCAGGGCGATCGATTCCTCGGGGAAGACGTCGGCGTCGTAGTCCCACACCAGCGTCATGCCGGCCGCCGCATGGCCCTCCGGACCGCTGATGGTCCGCTCCTGGGGAATGACGACCACGTCCAGGTCGAAGTCGCGGGTGGTGCCGGCGTTGAACGCCTCCACCATCGACATCTCCAGGCCCGGCAGCTCGACTCGGGGCAGGGGGGTGTCGTGGGCGCTGAACATGACGTTGAACATCGGGTTGCGACTGCCGTCGGTGTGCAGCCCCAGCGCGCGGGTCAGTTCCTGGACCGGCACCTCCTGGTGAGGCAGTGCGCGCATCAGCACGTCGGTGACCTCGTCGACGCCCTCCTCCGCCGAGGCGTGCGGGTCCGGGCGCAGGCGCACCGGGATCGTGTTGACGAACATGCCGACGCTCTCCTCCCAGCCGGGCCGGCGGTTGCCCGTGGCCGTCCCGACGAGGAAGTCCTGCTGACCGCTGTGCCGGCGCAGCAGTTCTCCGAAGAGGGTGAGCAAGGTCGTGTACGGGGTGTGTCCGGCGCGCGGGCAGTGCGCGTTGAGCTGCTCGACCAGGCTCCGGTCGAGAGTCTGGCGCAGCTGGGCTCCGTTGTGACGGCGTTCGGCGGCGGGCCGGCCCAGCCCCGGGAGGCTGATCTCGTGCGAGGCGTCGCGCAGTTCTTCCTCCCAGTAGCGGCGGCTCGCCTCCTGCACGCCGGTACGCGCCCCCTCGCGCAGGTGCTCCACGTAGCTGCGCGGCTCGGGCAGCACCGGGGTCTCGCCCAGCACCCGGGCACGGTAGAGCGTGAACAGGTCGCGCAGGGCGATGATCCACGAACGGCCGTCGTGAACGAGGTGGTGCTCCACGTGGATCAGCCGGTGGTGCCCGGGGCCCATGCGCACGAGGCACCAGCGCACGAGCGGTGCCGTGTAGGTGTCCATCGGCAAGGCGGCTTCCGCCCGGACGAGCGCGGCGAACTCGTCCTCCGGATCCTCGGCCGAGGACAGGTCCACCTCGCGGACCCGGGGCTCGGCCTGCTCGCTCACCCGCTGGCCGGGCAGTCCGCCGTCCCGGTCGACGAGTTCCAGCCGCAGTCCCGGGTGCCGGCGAAGCACCTCGGCCCAGCTGTCCACCAGGGCTTCCCGGTCGAGTTCTCCTCGCAGCTCCAGGGCAGCGGTGGAGTTGTACGCATGACTGTCAGGGAGCATCTGCTCGTGCAGCCACACGATCTCCTGTGAGGAGGAAAGGGGGTAAATGGGGCCTTCCTTGGGCATGGTGCCTTCCTTGGGCTCGTGCTTGAGGAGGGGGGAGTGACCCGCCGGGGTGCCATGGCGTTCGCGTTCGCGTCCGTGTTCGTGTCGTGCGCTTTCGGCGGTCGAGGGGGGACGTCGAGCGGGGGGCCGAGCGGGATGTCGAGCGGCGATGCCGAGGGGCGACGGTCGAGGGGCGGCGGGTACAAGCAGGGGGATGCAGCCGGTGGTACGTCAGTGGACGGTCGCGGGCCGGTCCGGTGCGGGATCGAGATGGCCGCCCAACGCGCTACGCAGCGCGTCGAATGCGGTCTGCCCGTGCGCCGGCGCCAGTTGGTGCCGATTCCAGCCCATGCGGACGAGCAGGTCGGCCTGGCTCTGGGAGACCGACACGGCCAGCGGGGACTGAAGTGCCGGGCCGCGCAGGTGCGTCTCGCGGCCCTCGACCCCGCCGAGTTCCAGCGGAGGCCGCCGGGTGGTGTCCTCCAGGGTCAAGAGCGCGTCGAGCGCGCCGGACCACGCGCCACCGCGCTTCCGCGCCACCCTCAGCACCTCGTCGAGAGGCGTGTCGGCGTGGTCGATGTCGTCCCACCACCGATCGCTGACGTCGTCCAGGTCATCGGGGGCGCCGGCGGTGAAGAGGACCGTGTTGAGGAAGCACCCCATGACGGGGGCGGCGCCCAGGGGGCGTCCACCCCAGGGATAGCCGAGCAGCGGGGTCGAATCGCCCTGCGCCGCCGCGGACGCGAGGGACGCCACGGCCGATGCCGTCGCGCCGAGCAGGGC
Organism: Streptomyces sp. NPDC048297; assembly: GCF_043201585.1. NCBI lineage: Bacteria > Bacillati > Actinomycetota > Actinomycetes > Kitasatosporales > Streptomycetaceae > Streptomyces > Streptomyces sp. NPDC048297. The sequence continues at coordinate 87,269 of NZ_JBICZA010000003.1, read as the reverse complement.
GGGGAACAGGGCGGTGCGCTCGGTGCCGACGGCCGCGGGCCGCCGGTACTGGAGCATCCCGGTGGGGTCGTCGTCCTCCCCGGGGCCGGCCGTGACGGTCCTCAGCGCCAGCCCGGTCGGTACGAGGCCGGACAGCCGCTCGCTCCAGTAGTCGAGGGAGGACTGAGCGGACGCGGCGCGTTCGGCGGCGAGCTGCCGTTCCACGGTGTCCCGGTAGTCGCCGACGGCTCGCGCACCCTCCTCGGACCGGACGTCCCGCGCGCTGGTCCGCTCCCGGTAGGCGCGGGTGAGGCCGTCGGTGAGGGAACCCAGTGACTGCTCGTCGCACGCGGCATGGTCCACGACGACCGCGAGGGTCTCGTCCTCCGGCTGGTCGTCGCCGGTGGCCAGCAGCAACCTCAGGACGGGGCCGTCGGCGGACCAGCCGAGCAGCTCCCGGCGCAGGGCGGCGGCCACGTTCTCGCCGGGCCCGGCGATCACCCTGCGCACAAAGCCGCGGGGGTCGGTGAGCCGCTGGACGGGTATGGACGCGGCCACCTCGAACCGCATACGCAGGGCCGCATGCCGGGCCGCGAGGCACGCCGCGGCCTCCTCCAGCCGTGCCACGTCGACGGTGCCACGCGGAAACCGGAAGTACAGTGGCACCACGACGGGCGCCGTGCCGTGCGAGAGGCTGCGGAGGGTCAGAAAGCGTCGCTGCGCACCCGTGACGGGAGCGACGTGGGGGTCGTCGGCCACTGCGTCGCGGTAGCGCGCGAGGTAGGCCGCGGTGATGTTGTCGTCCAAAGGGGCTCTCCGGCGATCTGGTGGGGGAGGGGGCGTGCGGCGGCCGTTCAGCCGCCTGCGGCGGGCGGCGCGACGGACTCCGTCTGCTGTCCGGCCAGCAGGGCGCGCCTGTCGACCTTGCCGTTGGCGGTGACCGGCAGGGACGGGGCGACGTGCCACCTGCTCGGCACCATGTAGCCCGGCAGCCTGTGAGCCAGGGCCTTCGAGAGTGTGCGGGGGAACGCCTTGGACGCGACCGATCCGCGGTCACCCGGCACGACGAAGCCGACGAGACCCGCGGCCATCCCCTCGCCGGTCATCTCGACCACGGCCGATTCGACGAGCCCGGTGGCCAGCAGGGCCCGTTCGACCTCCTCCAGTTCGATGCGGAAGCCGCGCAGCTTCACCTGACGGTCCCTGCGGCACAGGAACTCCAGGGCCCCGTCCTCCCGCCGCCGTACGACATCACCACTCCGGTAGACCCGTTCGCCGTCCGCCAGGACCACGAACCGCTCGTCCGTGAGCCGGCGTTGCCCGACGTACCCGGTGGCGATCCGGGCGCCGCCGATGCAGAGCTCGCCGGCTTCCCCGTCCGGCACCGGGACGAGGTCCGGGGAGAGGACCCGCAGGGTGGTGTCCTGGAGCGGGAACCCGATCGGGATCCGGTCGAGGCCGGCGAGGTTCTCGGGGGTGCAGGAGAAATAGCTGGTGAACGTGGTGGCCTCGGTGGGCCCGTACATGTGCAGCACCTGCTGCGGAGGACGCACGCCGCACAGACCGCGCACCATGTCCGGGTCGACGGCCTCTCCGCCGAACAGCAAGGTACGCAACGGGGCGAAAGCGCCAGGTGACGCCCGGTGGACCATGTCGACGAGTGCGGTGGTCAGGAACATGACGGTGATCCGGTGCGTGGCCAGGCTCTCGGTCCACTGCGCGAGCGGCACCTCGGCGATGGCGGGAAGCATGACCACCGTGGCCCCTGAAGCCAGGGTGTTCCACACCTCGAAGGTCACAGGGTCGAACGAGGGGTTGGCGACCTGGGCCACCCGGTCACCGGGGCCCACCGTGCAGTACCCGGCTCCGGTCACGAAGCGCTCGATGGCCAGGTGGCTGAGCATGACGCCCTTGGGCCGTCCGGTCGACCCGGAGGTGTACCCGATGAACGCGGTGTCGTCGGGTGCGACCGCCCGCGACGGGGCCGTGCCGGACCACAGCAGGTCATCCGGTGTTGCCTGGCCCGGTGTCGGCTCGTCCGGTGGGGTCGGCTCGCCCGGTGGGGTCGGCTCGCCCGGCGCCGGCACGAGCGGCGGCCGGTCCTCGGACAGCGCGTCGCCCCAGGCGGCCGCCCCCATCACCGCGTCGGCGTGACAATCCCGTACGACGGCCTCGCGGCGTTCACGAGGCGCCCGGGGGTCGACCGGCACGTAGGCCGCGCCTGTACGCAGCACACCGAGCAGCGCGACCACCAGGTCAGGGGTGCGCTCCATGGCGACGGCCACCCGTGATCCCGGGCCGATGCCGTGCCGCTCCAACTGGGCCACGACACCGCCCGACCGCCGCCACAGCTGCGCGTAGGTCAGTTCGCGGCCGTGGATGTCACACACCGCGGGCGCGTCGGGCCGCGCGGCGACCTGCCTCGCCACAAGTCCATGAACTCCCCCCGTGGTTGAGCCGGGGGCGTCCACCGGACGAATCGTCGGATCACTCATTGTCTCTTCCCTCCTCTGTCACCGCCCGTGCTCGCTGTCAGGCGACGGGGGCCCGGTCGGTCGCGTCCAGCGTCGCGGCCAGCAGGGGGCGCCAGTCCTCACGCAGGTCAAGCCCGTACCGGGCGTCGAACACCTCGCTCCGGTACTGCCAAGGGCGGTTCAGGCCGGGCTCGGCGGACGAGGAGTGGCGGACGACGCTCTCGCTGCCGAGCAGGGTCACCAGCTCCGTGGCGAACTCCGCCCAGCCGACGTGGCCGCCGACCGTGTTGACGATGCCGCCCGCGGGGCGGTCCAGCATGGCCGCCAAGCCGCGTGCCAGGGCCGCCGCTCCCACCCAGGGAACGCCGCTCCACGGGTGGGCCGTCCCGGCAGCCTCGGGGAGCAGGATCGGCTCCCCTCGGACACCCCACTGGTAGAGCTTGCCCAGGGCACCCCAGCGCAGTTGGTCGCGCAGCCGCCGGTGCGGCCCCCACACGAGAGGCACGCGCACGACACTGAGTTGGTCACGGATGCCGTGCCGGTCCGCGGCGGCGAACAGGACGCGCTCGCAGTCCGCCTTTCCCCGCCCGTAGTCGCTCACGGCCCCCTCTGTGGCCTGACCCTCACGTACGTCGTGGTGGGACGGCGTCCCGTAGGCGTCGACGCTGCTGACGAAGACGAAGGGGCCCCCGCCCCAGCCGTCCGCCAGTGCGCGCATCGCCGCCACGTCCACGTCGGGTTCGGTGAACGTGCAGGCGGCGTGGACCACCGCGTCCACTCCCTCGCGCAGCAGACCGCGCAAGCTGTCGGGGCGGGTCAGATCCCCCTCCACCGCCTCGGCTCCGGTGCTGTTCACCACGGAGGCGGACTCCGGCCGGGCGAGAACCCGCACACGGTGTCCCCGGGCGAGCAGTTCCCTGACGACGAAGCTGCCCACGCCGCCGCTGCCGCCGGTCACCAGAACCGTACGCAGGTCGGCGGACGCGGGTCCTGACGCGCCGGATTCCGCCTCAGTCTGGGGCTGGGGCTGGGTCTCGGCCGCACGTCCGCGCAGTGCGGCGATCAGCGCGCGCGGGGTGGCGTGGTCCATCACCTCCAGCCCCGTCACCGGCACCCCCAGCTGCTCGCGGAGGCGATCGGCGAGTATCACCGCCATCAGGGAGTGGCCGCCCATCATGAAGAAATCGGCGTCCAACGTGACCTCGGTGGACAGGAGTTCCGAGTAGGTGGCCAAGATCCGCGCCGTGTCCCACGTGGGCGAGGCGGGCGGAGGAGAGTCGGACATCAGCTGCTCCAGGAAGGTGCGAAGTAGGGGGACACCGGGGCGGTCGCTTTCAGCCTTCGTCGCAGTACGGATCGATGACCGGCTGTCCGTATCCGTGTTCGCCCTGCTCCGAGGCCGACCGGTGACCGCGGTTCGGCAGGTGCACCAGGGCCCGCTTCAGCCAGCGATCCGTGCCGTCGTAGCGGGCCTGAAACGGCACCCTGCCGTGCACGACGACATCGTTGTTCACCACCAGGACGTCCCCCGGCTCCAGTGCCACGGCCTGTGCGACGCGGGCGAGTTCGGACTCCAGCCGGGAGTAGGCCGCGCGATAGCCGGCGTCCGCGTCGCCCAAGCGGGTGTAGGCCGGGTCGAACCGGAGCCGCAGGCCCTCCGGTGTCTGCCACAACGTGCGTACGGGCACGGGAATCTGGTCCGATTCGGTGGTGTAGGCGTCGTCGGGCAGGATGGGGGCCACGGGCCGGGTCAACGTGGCGATGTCCTCGGCGGACAGACTCGTCTGCTGGATGCTCGCGGCGGTCGTGGCCACCCGGTCGTGATTGCGCATGCAGCACAGCAGCAGCAGATCGGCCCGGCGCGGGTGGAACGCGTCCTCGGTGTGCGGGGCGAGCAGCACCATGCTGCTGGCGCCGGTCTGTTCTTCCTCGCGGCCGGCTGTCGGGACGATGTTGTTGACCATGCGGCCGTCCTGCTGCCCCCGCCACCCGATGGGGTGCCCCAGAACGGACGCGAGCAGCAGCAACGTCACGTCCCAGAGGACACCGCTGTCGTCGGCGACCGCCCAGCTGGCGGGCGTCGGCTCAAGGTCCGCGTCGACGGGGAGCCCGCGCAGGACATACAGGCCCGCTGCGGTGAACCGGCGTCGCACGGCGCGTATGAGCTGGTCAGGAAGCTCTTCGGCAGCCTGGTGCAGTGACTTGAGCAGTTGCGGGCTGTCGGGCGAGCCGAACTGTCCGAGGAGTCTCTCCGCGGCGTCGACCAGCCGGTCGACGGATAACCGGTCGAGCATGTAGACGGGAGGACCAGGGGGACCGGGAGGACTCACCGCTGACATTGCCATCTCCCTTATGCCTTATGCCTAATGAATGAGGGAACAGAAAGCAGTTACGTTTCGGCCATGACGGTGATCGATGCGCAAAGGTGTCGGTCGAGTTGGCGGTCGTGTCCGCGGAGTTGTCGATCAAGCCGTTCGCCTTGATCGGCGGAGGGTCTTTTGCCAATGGCACGCGGTGTCGGTCCGCACAGGAATGATGTTCGCAGTACGCGACCTACGGATAATCACCGCCGGATCACCGCGGATCTACACGTCGCCACCTCGGTCCCAGGCGGACCCGTGGTGGTCACGACCTGGGTGGACCGTCGAGATGCGGGGTATGGGCAAAGAGCCGTACCCCAGTGATTTATCGGATGCACAGCGGGCGTTGATCGAGCCGGTGATCACGGCCTGGGCAGGGCCTTGCCGCGCCGGCAGCCGTTCTTGAGGTGCGCGGTGTCCGGGGCGCCGCGGTCAGGGCCGACGGTCGGGCGTCTCCGCGCTGGTCAGTGCAGGGTCGGTCTCGGCGACCGGCGAGAGGATCTTCTCAGCTTGTGCCACCAGCGCGGGGTCGAGCCGGACGCCGGACGCGCGGACGTTCTCCCGGATCTGTTCGGGTGTGGTCCCGCCGATGATGGCGGCCGACACATTGGGGTTCCGCAGGACCCAGGCGACCGCGAACTGAGCGATCGTGAGGCCCGCCGCCGCTGCGAGCGGCTCCAGCTCCCTGACCCGCGTCAGCACCTCGTCGCGGAGGAAGTCGCCGATCGACCTGGCTCCTCCGTTGCGGTCGGTGGCCCTGCTGCCGGCCGGCGGCCGTGTGCCCGGGAGGTACTTGCCGGTGAGCACGCCCTGAGCGAGCGGCGACCAGACGATCTGCCCGATGCCGAGTTCCTCGCACGTCGGCACGACGTCGGCCTCGATGACGCGCCACAGCATCGAGTACTGGGGCTGGTTGGAGACGAAGGGGACGCGGAGTTCCCGAGCCAGCGCGTGCCCCCGCCGGATCTGCTCGGCGGTCCATTCGGACACACCGATGTAGTGCGCCTTGCCCGCGTGCACGATGTCCGCGAATGCCTCCATCGTCTCTTCCAAAGGCGTGCGCAGGTCGAAGCGGTGCGCCTGGTAGAGATCGACATGGTCGGTGCCCAGCCTGCGCAGCGAGCCGTGGATCGACTCCATGAGGTGCTTGCGCGACAGCCCGCGGTCGTTGACACCGTCGCCCGTGGGGAAGAAGACCTTCGTGGAGATGACCAGGCCCTCGCGCCGTTCGCCGCGCAGTGCGCGACCGAGGACCTGCTCGGCCCGGGTCGCCGCGTAGACGTCCGCGGTGTCGAACGTCGTGATGCCCGCGTCGAGCGCCGCTCGCACGCAGGCCGTCGCCCTGTCCTCCTCCACCTGTGAACCGTGCGTCAACCAGTTCCCATAGGCGATCTCACTGACGAGCATGCCGCTGCTGCCGAGGTGGCGGTGGTCCATGGGGGGTGTCTCTCCCGTCACGTTGGTGGTTCGTCATCGGGTTCGGACTCGCCGAAGTGGCGGGTGCCGCGGGCGACTCGATCCGCTGGGAATCGATCATGTTCAATTGATCATGCTCCCGTGATCGTGGAACCGCTCGATTTCCGTATCGATCGCCACGAAGGGCATACCTTCCAGGAAATCGTTCGCCCGCAAAGTACCGGACGCCCGACTCGCTGTTTTAAACGTACGCCCACCCTCGTATACGTTCCGCAGACGGATGATCGACAACTAATCAACATGCGGCAGATCGCCGGTCTTGGGCATGTTCGGGAAGTAGCTGGCGGTACCTCCCGCCGCCGCTTTTGCGACGGTCGGTGGTGGTTGCACGGGTACGAGACGCCAGAGTGCAACCTTGATCTGCGATTTCTATCGAACCCGGGGCGGTTCGGTCCCTGGTAACGGTGCAAGGGAAGGGAAATAATTCACTGCCGTACCTGAGGTAACCCCGGTCAATGAATTAGATTGAACATCTACTCGATGGTGGTCTTGCCGGACACCACATCGTTGACCCGAGACATACGTTGTCGATGGGGGGATTGTGGCTCACATCAGGGTATCTGTGCTGGGTCCGCTGCGAGTGAGTTGTGGCGAGACGAAGCTCAACCTGGGCAGTCCGCAGCAACAGGCCATGTTCGTCGCCCTGCTGATGCGGTCGGGCCGGTCGGCGACGGCGGCGGATCTCGTCGAGGCGCTGTGGGGCGAGGAGGACCCGGCCTCCGCCGTGACCACCCTGCGTACGTACGCCTGGCGGTTACGCAAGGCGCTGGAGGCGGATGGTGCCTTTCCGCGCATCCTCCAGTCGGTCGGCGGCGGCTACCAGCTCGACTTGCCCGACGACCACGTCGACTACCTTCAGGCGGAGAAGCACGCCCGTTCAGCCGAACGCGCGCGGCGAGCGGGTGAGGCCACCCGGGCCTATGAGGAGACCGAGGCGGCACTGTCGCTGTGGCACGGGGAGCCGCTGGCGGCGTTACCGGGTCCGTTCGCCGCCGGCCAGCGCCACCGGCTCGATGAACTGCGCCTGTCGCTGATGGAGGAACGTCTCGGTCTCGGGCTGGAGTTGGGGCTCGGCAGCGGATATGTCGCCGAACTCCACTCGCTGATCGACCAGCATCCCCTGCGGGAACGGCTCTACTGTCTGCTGATGCGTGCCCAGTGCCTGGCCGGGCGGCGGGCCGAGGCGCTGTCGACCTACCGTGACGCGCGTAAAGTGGTCATCGACGAGCTGGGGGTCGAGCCCGGACCCGAGCTGACGGCCCTGCACCAGCGCATATTGAGCGGCGATCAGGAACTCGTGCCGAAGCGCCGGACCGAGGGTGTCACCAACCGGACCGAGGGTGCCACCAAGACGGCGCCCGTGCCCACCTCACTGCGCGTGCCCGCCTCCACCCCCACCCCCACCCCCACCCCCATCCCCACCCCCAACGTGCCCAGGACAGCGGCCGACGAGGACACTCCTGCCCGGCGCGAGCCCCCCAGGCAACTCCCGCCCCAGCCGAGCGATTTCCTCGGCCGGTCCCATCTGGCGACGACGCTCGCCTCGGCGCTGACCGTGACGCAGCGTTCCGCCCTGCCGGTCGTGGTCCTGGTGGGCATGGGCGGTATCGGCAAATCCGCTCTGGCCCTCCATGTGGCCCATCACATCAGCGACGCCTATCCGGACGGCCAGTTGTACGCGGAGCTGCGCTCCGGCGACGGTGACGCCGTGACACCCGAGACCGTGCTGGCCTGCTTCCTCTCGGCGCTCGGTCTGCGGCAGGACCGGATCCCGGAGACGCTGCAGGAGCGCAGCGCACTGTTCCGGACCCTGGTCAGTCACCGGCGCATGCTGATCGTCCTGGACGACGCGCAGCAAGCGGCCCAGGTCAGGCCGCTGCTGCCGGGCGAGGCCACCTGCGGGGTACTCATCACCAGTCGTGCCCGTCTGGGCGGTCTGCCCGCCGCTCTCCAGACCGAACTCGGCGTGTTCCATCCGTCGGAGGCACTGGAGCTGATGGCTCGCACCATCAGCTCGCAACGAGTGGAGGCGGAGCCGGAAGCGACCCTGAGGCTCATGGAATCATGCGGGTTCCTGCCGCTGGCCGTCCGCATCGTGGCGGCCCGGCTCGCCGCCCGCCCGTCCTGGTCCATCGACTCGTTAGCAGTACGGCTGGCCGACGAGCGACGGCGCATCAACGAACTCAGGGTCGGCGACATGGCCGTCGCCACCGTGTTCGACCTCACCTTCCGCCAGCTCACGGAGGCACAGGCGCGCGGTCTGTGTCTGGTGTCCTCCATCGCCACTCCTGAACTGTCGGTGTCCTCCGCGGCAGCCACGCTCGCCGTCGACGAAGCGACGGCGGAAGAGTTGCTGGAGTCCCTGGTGGACGCCGCGATGCTGGAGTCGCTCGCGGCCGGCAGATACCGCTTCCCCACTCTGATGCGCTCGTTCGTCCACCACCACGGAAGATTTCAGGTCCAGTGAGACGGTCGTGACGCCACGAGAAGGGCCGCCGAGCGGAAGGAGGGCGCCGATCAGGCTTCGGCCGGCTGAACGCGCGAGGCCACGACGAAGAGGTTGGCGCCCCGCGCGCCCGCGTCAGGGTCGATCAGCAATTCGGTCTCCATGGCGAGTACCTCGCGGAAGAACGTGTCGTCGCGCAGGAAGTCCTCGGCGGACTCCGCCGACGGCGAAGCGACGCCTGGCGGGTCGGGATAGATCAGACACGGGAAACCGGTCAGCAGATCGACGGTGAGCTTCGACGAGGTGTGCAGCATGCGCACCTCTCCGGGAGTGAACAGGTGCCCGTAGGGCGCCTCGTGGGCCTCCCACGAAAGGCCGGACAGGCTCCTGCGGGCCCGTTCGGCGTCTCCGACGCTCAGGTCCCCGAAGGCGGCGTGCCAGCGGCTGGGCAGTACGGACACCATCAGGCCGTGGTCCGTCAGCAGGGGGACGATGGAACCGAGGACGAGGTCAGGGGAGTGGAAGAAGCCCAGCAGATGGTGGGTGTTGATGATCAGGTCGAACGTCATCCCCGCCAGTAGCTCCCCCGCTTCGTCGACGTCACCGTTGATGTGGCGGACCCGGTGGGCGTATCCGCAGCGGGTGGCACGCCTCTCGGCATGTCTCACCATGCCTGGGCTCACGTCGAGCAGGACGCCGGAACTCTCCGGGTTCGCCGTGGCGATCCGCTCCGTCCAGCGTCCGGCCCCACCGCCGACGTCGAGAAACCTGAAACCGTCAGGCAGTCGAGAAAACACCGACAGGTCCAGGGCCTGTGAGAGCAGGGCGTCCGTCAGCCTTCCGTACCATCCGCGTGCGTTTTCGTCGTAGACGGCGGATTTCGCTTCGAAATATCTCCTGGCATGCGTTAACTGATTGAATGCCGCATCCTTCACCCTTACCCCCTACTGCATCGGGTTATGCTGATGCGCCCCCAATATATCTCGGGTTTGATTTGCGCACAACCGTATTTCTGGAATCAACTATGCTTTTCCGGGTGGAGCCAAACCGGCGGTGAGGCCGGCATGCTCATTCTTCGCCCAGTTCGACGGCGGGGCCACCGCCTCCCGGCGCTGTCCGACATCACTGGATGAAATCCGCATCTCGGGATGAAACAACGGGAGGGAATGACCTCCTAGTTCAGTCCCAGGTTCTCGCGGAGTGTCCGTCTCTCGTACGCGGTGCGGAACAGACCGCGGCGTTGCAGTTCCGGCACGACGTACCGGGTGAATTCGTCGAGACTGGCCGGTGCCACGGCGGACATCACGTTGAATCCGTCAGCGGCTCCTTCGGTGAACCATTCCTCCATGACATCGGCGATCTGCCCCGGGGTGCCGACGGCCTCCAGGTGGCCGTTGGCGATGGCGATGGTCTGGAAGAACTGCCGTATGGTGAGGCCGCGTTCGCGCGCCAGGTTCGTCCACACACGGCGGCGGGAGGGCACCCTGGCGTCCTCAGGGATGGGCGGCACCGGGCCGTCCAGGTCGTAGGAGGACAGGTCGCCCACCATGAGGGAGAGGTGGGCCAGGCCGAGCATCGGGTCGACGTTCTCCTGCATGGCCTGGTACTTGGCGCGTGCCTCGGCCTCGGTGTCCGCCACCACGGAGAGGATGCCCGGCATGACGAGCAGTTCGTCGGGGCGCCGCCCGTAGGCGGCCATGCGGTTCTTGACGTCGGTGTAGTACGCCTGCGCGGCTTCGAGGGTGTTCTGGACCGTGTACACGACGTCGGCGGTCTCGGCGGCCAGTTCCCGTCCGCCGGGCGAGGCGCCCGCCTGGATGATCACAGGGCGGCCCTGCGGGGGCCGGGGCACGTTCAGCGGTCCGCGCACCTGGAAGAACTGGCCCTGGTGGTCGAGGTAGTGCACTTTGTCCGGGTCGAAGTACTTCCCGCTGGACGTGTCCCGGACGAAGGCGTCCGCTTCCCAGCTCTTCCAGAGCCGGGTGACCACGTCCACGGCCTCTCGCGCACGCGCGTAGCGTTCCGCCTTGGCCGGCATCCCCTTCATCCCGAAGTTGTGCGCCTCCTCGTCCAGGGTGGACGTCACCACGTTCCACGCCGCCCGGCCCGCGCTGATGTGGTCCAGCGAGGCGAAGCTGCGCGCGATGTGGTACGGCTCGGTGAAGGTCGTGGACACGGTGGCGGCGAGGCCGAGGTGACGGGTGACGGGGGCGAGCGCCGCCAACAGCGTGAGCGGTTCCAGGTCGGTCACCGCGCAGGACCGTCCCAACGCCCCCGGCGGTGAGTCGTACATGGCGACGGCGAGCCGGTCCGGCACGAACAGCAGGTCGAACAGGCCCCGTTCCGCGAGGTGGGCCATCTGCGTGTAGAAGCCGAGGTCCGCGGTCGTCGCCGCGCCCGGGTAGCGCCACCCGCTGGGGTGATAACCGAGCCCCTTCACGGACGCGGCCAGCCGCATCAACCGCTCCGACGTCATGCCATGGCCCCGTCGATCCGCAGGTCCGGTGCCGTGGTCTGCGCGCAGACGGTCGCCGCGACGCTTGTACGGGCGTGCACGACGGGGCCCTTGCCGAAGAGGATCAGCGAGCCGAGGTACTCGCCGAGGGAGCACAGCACACTCAGTTTCGGCGTCCATCCCGCCAGGTCCGGATCCACCTCGTACGACGTGTCGTCGACCGCCCGCTGCACGATCCAGGTGCTGCCCTCGCCCGACTCCTGCCAGGCCAGGTCCAGCGCGGACAGCGACTGCGTCGAGACACCGTCCAGCACATGGATGCCCTGGCCGCAGCTTCCCCTCGCGACGTCGGCGTCGGCGTACTTCAGGAAGTACCTCGACCCGGGAAGCTCCTCCGCGACGAACTCCTCGCGGGAGACGAGCCGGCCGTCCGGCAACTGGACGCCGTCCTCCTCCAGGACCGCGGTGTAGGGGAACAGATCCCGGTCCTGGTCGGTGAAGAACTCCGCGGTCAGCCGCCAGAAGGGCAGTGCCGTCATCACCTTGGTGGTGAAGAGCCAGTTCAGGGAACGGTCGTACAGGGCCGGTTCGTTCGCCGCCCTGGGCAGGTGCTGCGCGGAGTGGAACTCGGTCAGCAACGCCTGCCAGAAGTGCGACTTGATGTGAACGACGTCGGCCGCGCCGACTCCGGGGTCCGCGCCGTAGTACCGGGCGCCGGCGGCGCGTGCCCGCTCGATGAAGTACCGCGTGCCCGTCTGCCCCGAGGACGTGTCGACCAGGTGCATCAGGCACGGGTCGTCCGTGCCGAACGTGCGGCGCAGCGCCCCGACATAGGCCTCCGCCGTACCGGCGGCGTCCGTCCCGACGCGCTCACGGCCGTGGAAGGTCGCGTAGTAGTCGCTCAGCAGGAGGTACTCGCCCCAGCCGGAGCCGGGCACCTGGACCTCGTAGAGCTTGCCGCTCATGGACTCGTCGGTGCGGAAGCTGAGCGGGATGGTCAGCGCGGCCGGACCGAGCGCACGATGGAACTCCAGGCCCTGGTGCGCGGGGAGGCCCCCGTAGATGGCTCGCTCCACGGCCGGGAGGACGTCACCGCTCAGCACCGCCTCGTACACACGCAGGCAGTTGCGGAAGAACTCCGGCACGGACCGGGCGCGATCGCGCGACAGCGCGGCCCTGCGCGGGGAGGGGACGTAGGGACGCGGCCGGGGCAGCACGGGCATCGCCGCGTTCGCGCCGAGCCAGCCGGACACGTGTTCCTTGAACCACGCGCGTTGTTCGGCGGAGATCCAGGGAGCGTCGGGAAGCCAGGACGAGGCGCGGGCGGAGCGGTCGGCGCGGTCGGAGTGGGCGATCACCATGATGTCGGGCTCCAGATCTGGTCGAGCGCGCGCAGGACGTTGCCGCCGATGACCGCGCCGATCTGTTCGTCGGAATAACCGTGAAGGACCAGCCAGCGGACGATGTTGGGGAAGCACTCGGCCGGGTTCTCCAGACCGGCGACGTACTCCGTGCGCTCGAAGGGCGGCCCGGCGGCGAAGACGGCGTCCAGGTCGAGCTTCTTGGCGAGGGCCCCGTGCAGGCCGACATGGTCTCCGAAGAAGGTGTCGGGGCCGAAGGCGACGTGCTCGATCCCCACCAGGTCCACGCAGTACCGGAAGTGGTCCATCACCGACTCGATGCTGTGGCGCCGGTGCTGCGGGCTGATCGTGGTGTGCGGAGCGGCTTCCAGGCCGATCAGGCCGCCCTTGGCCGCACACGCCGTGATCACCTCGTCGGGCTTCATCCTGATGCTGTCCCACACGGCGCGGGCGCCGGCGTGCGTGATGAGCACCGGCTGCTCGCTCGCCTCGATCACGTCCAGCGAGGTGCGGTCGCCGGCGTGCGAGAGGTCGATGGCCATGCCGAGCTGGTTCATCCGCCGCACCGCCCGGCGGCCCAGGTCCGTCAGTCCCCGGTCCTCGGGCGCCCCGAGCCCGTAGCCGAGCGCGTTCTCCTTCCGGTAGACGATGCCCAACTGCCGTACGCCCAGCCCGTAGAGCACGTCGATGCGATCGATGTCGTCCTCGATCGGCTCCGCTCCCTCCAGGCCCACCACCAGCGCGACCTTGCCCGAAGTGCGGGCGCCGCGCATCGCGGCGGTGGTGGTGGCGACCTGGACGAGGTCCTGATGGGCGATGTCGCACAGCCGCATGCCCAGCTCGGTCACGGTCTGCAGCCAGGGCCCGCCCGCGTCCCCGAAGTTGTCGAAGACCGCGTCGAGACCGGACCGGCTGAGCCCCTCGTAGCCCATGGCGACATGGGCCGACCGCCGGTACTCGCCCAGTTCCTCCGTCCGTTCCGGCAGGCGGACGGGGTGGTCGTGCAGCGAGACCACCACGTTCTCGTCGAGCAGCCGCTGAGCGCGGCTTTCCTGTTCGGCGCTCAGCGGCAGCTCGTGCGGTGCCACACGGTCCTGTTCGGCGGCCAGATCGAAGACCCGGAAATCATCGTGAGGCGTGAGATAAGAAAAGGGAGAGTACCCGTTATATGTCTTCTTTTTCACCGAGGCCTCTTCTTCTTGGGTCGTCGCGTGCGGCAGGTCGACATTCGTGGTGGCGAAGGCGTCGACAACGACGAACCAAGTGAAAAGGCGTGTTCAGCGCGGTTGAAGCTGATGTTGTGTCATGTGCCCCAAAGGTCAACGAGAGTGCACGCATGGCCAGAAACATTCGCTTCGGCGCGGTGGATTTCAGCGGTCGGCGGCCAGGCCGAGGGCGATGTCGAGGATCATGTCCTCCTGGCCGCCGACCAGCCGGCGCCGACCGGATTCCATCAGGATCTCGCGGACGTCGACCCCGTACCGCTGCACGGCGCTCTCCGCGTGCCGCAGGAAGCTGGAGTAGACACCGGCGTAGCCCAGCGTGAGGGTCTCGCGGTCGACCCGGACCGGGCGGTCCTGGAGGGGGCGGACGATGTCGTCGGCCGCGTCCTGCAGCTTGAACAGGTCGCAGTTGTGCGTGAAGCCCGACAGGTTCGCCACGGCGATGAAGGCCTCGATGGGGCAGTTGCCCGCACCCGCGCCGTGCCCGGCGAGGGAGGCGTCGACCCGGCGGACGCCGTTCTCGACCGCGACCACGGAGTTGGCGACGGAGAGCGAGAGGTTCTCGTGGGCGTGGATGCCGATCTCGGTCTCCGGTTCGAGGACGTCGCGGTAGGCGCGCACCCGGGCGGCGACGTCGTTCATCGTCAGCCGGCCGCCGGAGTCGGTGACGTAGACGCACCGGGCACCGTACGACTCCATCAACTTGGCCTGCCGCGCGAGCTGTTCGGGTCCGGCCATGTGGGAGAGCATCAGGAAGCCGGAGACGTCCATGCCCAGCTCGCGGGCGGCGGCGATGTGCTGTGCGGAGACGTCGGCCTCGGTGCAGTGGGTGGCCACCCGCACCGAGCGGACACCGAGGTCGTAGGCGCGCCTGAGTTCGTGGACGGTCCCCACGCCCGGCAGCAGCAGCGTGGTGAGACGGGCGGTTCTCAGGACCGACGCGGCGGCCTCGATCCACTCCCAGTCGGTGTGCGACCCCGGGCCGTAGTTGAGTGAGCCGCCGGCGAGGCCGTCGCCGTGGGCGACCTCGATCGCGTCGACACCGGCGTCCTCCAGGGCCACGACGATGCGTCGGACGTCGTCGGTCGTGATGCGGTGCCGTACGGCGTGCATGCCGTCGCGGAGGGTGACGTCCTGGACGGAGATCGGGGTGCTCACTGCGTGGCCTCCTTCGCGGCGGCGATCTTCTCGGCCATCCGGACGGCGGCCGAGGTCATGATGTCGAGGTTCCCGGCGTACGCCGGCAGGTACATGCCCGCGCCCTCGACCCTGAGGAAGACCGACACCTGGTGGGTCGGCCGCGTGGTCGCCCCGTCGGCGAGCAGGGTCTCGACGGGCTGGTCGGCCGGGATCGCGGTGATCTGGACGTCCTGGACCATCCGGTAGCCCGGCACGTACGCCGAGACCTCGGCGACCATCGTGCGGACCGATTCGGTGATCTCGGCCTTCGCCCTCCCGCCGTCCTCGCCCTCGGGCAGGGTGACCAGGGCGAAGACCGTGTCACGCATCATCAGCGGCGGCTCGGCCGGGTTGAGGATGATGACCGCCTTGCCCCGCTCGGCGCCGCCGACCCGCACGATCGCCGCCGAGGTGGTCTCGGTGAACTCGTCGATGTTGGCCCGGGTGCCGGGGCCGGCCGACCTGGCGGCGATCGAGGCGACGATCTCCGCGTACGCCACCGGGACGACCCGGCTGATCGAGGCCACGACCGGGATCGTGGCCTGGCCACCACAGGTGACCATGTTGACGTTCGGCGCGTCGAGGTGCTCCTCGAGATTGACCGCCGGGACGACGTACGGACCGATCGCGGCCGGCGTCAGGTCGATCACGCGCATGCCGAGCGGGCGCAGCTTCTCGTCGTTGGTCCTGTGCGCACGGGCGGAGGTGGCGTCGAAGACGATGCCGAACTCGTCGATCTGCGGCGACTTCAGCAGCCCGTCCACACCCTCGGTGGTGGTCTCGAACCCGAGACGCGCGGCGCGCGCCAGGCCGTCGGAGGCCGGGTCGATGCCGACCATGACCCCCATCTGGAGATGCTGTGCGGTGCGCATGATCTTGATCATCAGGTCGGTGCCGATGTTGCCCGACCCGATGACGGCGACCTTCGTCTTCCTGTCCGTGCCGGACTTGATCCGCGTCGTAGTTCTTGGTCATGCGCTGGCTCCGTGGGTCAGGCTCGAACGCAGGGAGGGGGAAGTATTGGACCGATCGGTCGGTACGATTCTGAAGGTAGCAGCGCACGTCCACGACACGTCAAGAGATTCCGCGCACGGAATTTCCCGCCGCCGGCGAGACCTGGTGACGACGGCGAGCGCCGGTGATCGGCCCTGGTGGGGATGGCGAGAGCCGGCGAACGGCCCTGGTGGGGGATGGCCGGGACGGCCTCGCCTACACTCTGGAAGGTGGAGATGATCGAGCCGCCCGCGCCGGAAACACGCACCAACCGCCGCGGTCGCCGGTCACGGCAGGAGATCCTCGACGCGGCAGCCCGGGTGATGTCCGTGCGCGGCTACGCCGGCACGTCGATGTCGGTGCTCGTCAAAGAGACCGGCCTGCCGAAGAGCGCCTTCTATCACCACTTCGCATCCAAGGCCGGGCTGCTCTCGGCGGTCATGGAGCAGGGCGCGCACGCCTTCTTCGCCGCCATGCGCGAAGCACACCGCAACCCGCCCACGGAGGGCAGCCCCCGCGACCTGCTCCGCTGGTACATGCGCCGGACGGGCGACGTCATGGAGAACGGCGAGGAGTTCCTCCGCCTGCTGCTCGTGCTGGTGATGAGCCGCGAGGCGGCGGAGGCCCCCGAGGCCCTGCAGACCGTGATCGCGGTCCGCGACGAGGGGCGCGCCTACATGGGGCACATGATCCGCTCGTCCTTCGCGAGCGCGGGTGAAGAGACCGCCGACAAGATCGCGGAGTCCCTCGCGCCCTTCGGAATGGCCGGCTACGACGGCGCGTTCGTCGCCCTCCAGTCCGAAGGCGGCCGGCCCGTCTCGGTCTGGATGGACCAACTCGCCGACTCCCTCGCCGCACTCGGCGAGACGATCGCCACCACCGACTGACAAGTCCGGCTCCGCCGCAACACGGCCGACTCGCCTCGGCACCGGTCACGTCAAGGAGTTCGGGCTCCGATGCTGCTCGGGACGGTCCTGTCGACCCTGTGGGAGAACGCGTGGCGCGCCGGCCGGCTGCGCGAGGCCGCCGCCACCGCAGAGCACGCCCTCCGGGCTCGGAGACCGGCAGGCGGGCCACGAGGCGCGCACCGCCCGCGCCGAACTCCTCTCCAGGCAACCGGAGTCCGCGCGCCGCCGCGCGGATACGCAGGCGAGGCGGTCCGGCCGGACGGGGAGCGGATCGGTGAGGTCGAGGCATGGATCGTCCTCGGCGGGTCCCTGGCCACGTTGTCGGAACCCGGTTTGTCACAAGGGCAGTTGGGGCGGTACGACTCGGTGGGGCGCGTCCGCGAGGCGGCTCAACCGTCGCCGAGCGGGTCACCGGGGTCGTCCTGGACGCCGTGGTGGCCCGCGCCCAGGTGAGCAGGTCCGCGATCTACCGCCGCCGTGTCGGTCCAGGTCGCCCCCCACCGCCGGACCCCGGCGCCGGTGCGGGGGCAGCGGTGAGAACAGGTCGCTGGACGTCCGGGGCATCCTCTCGATCGCCTATGGTGTATGCAGCGCTCACATCAAGCGAGTGATGTCAGCACCGCGAACACGCGTGAGAGTGATCCATGCCCCCGTTGAATGCCACGTACCACCACGGCGATCTGCGTGCGGCGTGCCTGCGCGCCGCGCTGGAACTGCTGGAGGAGGACGGCTCCGCCGGCCTGTCGCTGCGTGCGGTGGCCCGCCGCGCCGGCGTCTCCCCCACGGCTCCCTACCGCCACTACGCCGACCGCGACGCGCTCGTCTCCGCGGTCGCGGCCGTCGGCTACCGCGAGCTGGCCGAGCGGCTGGCCGCGGCGCACCCGGTGTCGTCGGCCCCGCAGGATCTCGCGGCCGTCGCCACCGCCTACGTCCGCTTCGCACTCGAGCGGCCGGCCCTGTTCCGGGTGATGTTCGCCGAGCCCTGCGACCCGGACAGCGAGGAGCGGCTCGCCGCCACCGCCGCCATCTCCGACTACGTCGGCGGCATGGTCCGCCACGCGTTCCCCGGCTCCGACCCGGAGGCCCTGGCGGCCGGGGTGTGGGCCGTGGTCCACGGCCTGGCCTTCCTGCACCTCGACGGCAAGTTCGACGCCACCTCACCCGACGCCGTCGCCGACCGGGTCGGCGCCGCGGTGAACGCCCTGCTCACGGTGTCCGCCCAGGCACCGCCGCCGACGACGGCGGCAGTGGCACTGGGGGAGCGGGAGCGGCCGTAGGGGCGTACCGGCGGCCGGCCGCCGTCCCCCGTGGTGCGGCGGGCGTCGGCCGCCGTGGGCTCAACTGCCTTGCAGGGCTTCCCTGATCGCGGCGACGGCGATGCTGCGGGCCACGTTGGTGGCGTGACAGTCGCGAAGGCTGTCCAGCATCATGAAGTCGTGCACCATCCCGAGGACACGCACGGCGGTGACCGGTACGCCGGCCTCCCGCAGCCGGGCGGCGTAGGCCTCGCCCTCGTCGCGCAGCACGTCGGCCTCGTCGGTGATCACCAGGGCGGGCGGCAGGCCCTTGAGGTCGTCGAGGGAGGCGAGCAGCGGAGCCGCGTAGCGTTCCTTGCGCTGCGAGTCGTCGGTCGTGTACTGGTCCCAGAACCAGACCATGCCGTCCCGGGTGAGGTAGTAGCCGTCGGCGAACTGCAGGTACGACGGGGTGTCGAAGTTCGCGTCGGTCACCGGGTAGAGCAGCACCTGGGCGAGGATACGGACGTCGCCGCGGTCCTTGGCCATCTGGGCGAGCACCGCGGCCATGTTGCCGCCGACGGAGTCGCCGCAGGCGACCATGCGCGAGGCGTCGAGACCGTACTCGGCGCCCTGGGACACCACCCACCGGGCGACCGCGTAGTTCTGCTCGATCTGGGTGGGGTACCGGGCCTCGGGCGCGCGGTCGTACACCGGGAACACGACGGCCGCGGCCGCGCCGACGGCCAGCTCCCGCACCAGCCTGTCATGGGTGTTCTCGTCCCCGAAGACCCAGCCGGCGCCGTGGATGTGGACGATCACCGGCAGCGGGCCGTCCATGCCCCGGGGCTTGACGATCCGGGTCCGTACGGTGCCCCACTTGTCGGCGTCGACGCTGACCCACTCCTCGTCGATCTCCGGCTTGGCCACGCCCTGGCCGGTCTGGAGGCCGGCGAGGAGGTCGCGGCCCTGCTCGGGCGGGATCTCGTAGATGCGGGGGTGGGGAGCGGTGGCGTCGGCGAGTTCCCGCGCCGCGGGTTCCAGCGTCGGGGTGGGCGGCGGGGGCAGATCCTTCACGATGAACCTCCTCAGGTGCCGGTGGGCTACGCCGTACGGGTCGCCTGCCCGGCGCGGAACGGAGGCGCGCTGGTGGCGGCCGGACGCACACGTGGGGCATCGCTGCACCGATCACGCCGCACCGGCTGTCACCCCGCACCGGCTCCCAGTCTCATGCCACAACCGCCACCGGGCATCTCGGGCGCCCCCCACCGGCGCCCGTGGGCGCCCCGTCCCACCAGGGCAGGACGCCCGCCGCGTTCTGGAACGTGCCGGTGGGCCCGACGGCGTCGAGGAGGGCCAGGCGGACGATGACCTCGGCGCCCTGCTCGACCGTCCGGGTGCCGGTGTCGCGGTCCAGGCCGGTGGCGGTGAAGCCGGGGTCGGCGGCGTTGATCCGGATTCCGCCGAAGGCCGTCGCGCACTGCACGGTCAGCATGTTCACTGCGGCCTTGGAGGCCGGGTGGGCGAGCCTGGGGCAGAAGTGCTCGGGGCAGGAGTGCTCGGGGCAGAAGTGCCCGGGGCAGGAGTGCTCGGGGCAGGAGTGCTCGGGCGCGGACGGGTCGGCGAGGGCGGGCTCGGTGAAGCCGCCGTCGGGCCGGCACGGCTCGACAGCCCTCACAGCCCCGGAAGACTCTCCCGCATCGCCTTCGCGGTGGTCGTGGCGTCGTAGTCGTCGGGGACGCCCTCGACGAGGAGGATGTCGCCCTTGATGTGCCGCGAGCGCAGAGGGGCGATCTCCTGGTAGGCGGGCGAGTCCCACCAGGCCCGCGCCTCGGCGATCCCGGGAAACCCGATCACCACCACATGTCCGGGCCAGCTGCCCTCCTTCACCTCGTGCTGCGTGGCGTGCACGAGGAACCGGCCGCCGTACGGCGCGAAGGTGGCGGGGATGCGCTCGATGTACTCGGCGATCTCCGGGTGCGGGGCAGCGTCCCGGAGGTGGGCGATGGCGTAGGCGGTCATGTCGGGCGTCCTTCCGGTCGGCAGGGCCTCGGTACACGGACGATCCTGGCAGCCGCACGCGGTGCGGGCGATTACCTGTCGGGTCATCGCCCGAACCCGAAGCCCGAACCCGAAACCGAAGCCCGAACCCTGCACCCGCACACCTCACCTGGCACCCCACACGCCTCACGCGTCCGGGGCCGGCCCGCCCTCGAAGGCGCGCAGGATCCGCTCCGCCGCCAGTGTCGCCGTCAACGAGCCGTCCCTGACCTGCTGTTCGAGGAGAGGGGCGGCGTCGCGCACCGCGGGGGAGGCGTGCAGGCGGCCGAGGAGTTCGTCGCGGACCATCGACCAGGTCCAGCCGACCTGCTGGTCGCGGCGTTTGGCGGCGAGCCGGCCGGTGGACTCGAGCAGGGTGCGATGCTGCTCCAGCCGCTCCCAGACCGTCTCCAGACCCGTCGACTCCCGGGCGCTGCAGTGCAGCACCGGCGGGTTCCAGAACGCGTCCTTGCCGTGCATCAGCCGCAGCGCGCCCGCCAGTTCGCGGGCGGCGGCCCTCGCGTCCCGCTCGTGCGGGCCGTCCGCCTTGTTGACGGCGATCACGTCGGCCAGCTCCAGGACACCCTTCTTGATGCCCTGCAACTGGTCGCCGGTGCGGGCCAGCGTCAGCAGCAGGAAGGTGTCGACCATGTCCGCGACCGCGGTCTCCGACTGGCCGACGCCGACGGTCTCGACCAGGATCACGTCGTAGCCCGCCGCCTCCATGACCACCATCGACTCGCGGGTGGCCTTGGCGACACCGCCCAGCGTGCCCGCGCTGGGGGAGGGCCGGACGAAGGCGTTCGCATCGACCGCGAGCCGCTCCATCCGGGTCTTGTCGCCCAGGATGGAGCCGCCGGTGCGGGTCGAGGACGGGTCCACGGCGAGGACGGCGACCCGGTGGCCCAGCGAGGTCAGCAGCGTGCCGAACGCGTCGATGAACGTCGACTTGCCGACCCCCGGCACCCCGCTGATGCCGATCCGCCGCGCCCGGCCGCTGTGAGGGAGCAGCTCCGTGAGCAACTCCTGCGCCAGTGACCGGTGTTGCGGCCGGGTGGACTCGACGAGGGTGATGGCGCGGGCCACCAGGGCCCGCTTCCCGTCGAGCACACCCTTCACATAGGTGCCGAGATCGATCGGTGGCATCGCGCGCTTCTCTACAGCTCGTGGCCGAGGTCGGCCGACAGCCGCCGCACCAGGTCGTACGCCGCGTCCGGGATCACCGTCCCGGGCAGGAACACCTCCACCGCGCCCATCTCCAGCAGCGTCGGCACGTCCTGCGGCGGGATCACACCGCCGACCACGACCATGATGTCCTCCCGGCCCTCCTCGGCGAGCTTCTCGCGCAGCGCCGGTACGAGGGTGAGGTGACCGGCGGCCAGCGAGGACACGCCGACCACATGGACGTCCGCCTCGACCGCCTGGCGGGCGACCTCCTCCGGCGTCTGGAACAGCGGGCCGACGTCGACGTCGAAGCCGAGGTCGGCGAAGCCCGTGGCGATCACCTTCTGGCCGCGGTCATGGCCGTCCTGGCCCATCTTGGCGACCAGGATGCGCGGCCGGCGGCCCTCCGCCTCCTCGAACCTGTCGACCAGGGCACGGGTGCGGTCCACGGACGGCGACTGGCCTGCTTCGTTGCGGTACACGCCGGAGATCGTACGGATCTGGCTCGCGTGCCGCCCGTACACCTTCTCCAGGGCGTCCGAGATCTCCCCGACGGTCGCCTTGGCGCGGGCCGCGTGCACGGCCAGCTCCAGCAGGTTGCCGTCGCCGTCCGCCGCCCGCGTCAGCGCGTCCAGCGCGTCCCGGCAGACGGTCTCGTCCCGCTCCTCGCGCAGCCGCCGCAGCTTCTCGATCTGCTGGGCGCGCACGGAGGAGTTGTCGACCTTGAGGACCTCGATCGCCTCGTCGTTCTCGACGCGGTACTTGTTCACGCCGATCACCGGCTGGCGGCCGGAGTCGATACGGGCCTGGGTGCGGGCGGCGGCCTCCTCCACACGCAGCTTCGGGATGCCGGCGTCGATGGCCTGCGCCATGCCGCCCGCCTGCTCGACCTCCTGGATGTGCGCCCAGGCCTTGCGGGCGAGGTCGTACGTCAGCCTCTCGACGTACGCGCTGCCGCCCCACGGGTCGATGGTCCGGGTGGTGCCGGACTCCTGCTGGATGAGCAGCTGGGTGTTGCGGGCGATGCGCGCCGAGAAGTCGGTCGGCAGGGCCAGCGCCTCGTCCAGGGCGTTGGTGTGCAGCGACTGGGTGTGGCCCTGGGTCGCCGCCATCGCCTCGACACACGTGCGCGTGACGTTGTTGAACACGTCCTGCGCGGTCAGCGACCAGCCCGAGGTCTGCGAATGCGTGCGCAGGGAGAGGGACTTGGCGTTCTTCGGGTCGAACTGCCTCACCAGCTTGGCCCAAAGAAGCCTGGCCGCCCGCAGCTTGGCGACCTCCATGAAGAAGTTCATGCCGATCGCCCAGAAGAACGACAGCCGGGGCGCGAACGCGTCCACGTCCAGGCCCGCTTCACGCCCGGCGCGGATGTACTCCACCCCGTCCGCGAGCGTGTACGCCAGCTCCAGGTCGGCCGTCGCACCGGCCTCCTGGATGTGATAGCCGGAGATGGAGATCGAGTTGTAGCGGGGCATCCGCTGCGAGGTGTACGCGAAGATGTCGGAGATGATCCGCATCGACGGCTTCGGCGGATAGATGTAGGTGTTGCGGACCATGAACTCCTTCAGAATGTCGTTCTGAATGGTTCCGGCCAGCTTCTCGGGCGGTACGCCCTGTTCCTCCGCCGCCACGATGTACAGCGCCAGCACCGGCAGCACGGCACCGTTCATCGTCATCGACACGGTCATCCTGTCGAGCGGGATCCCGTCGAACAGCTGCCGCATGTCGTAGATCGAGTCGATCGCCACGCCCGCCATGCCGACGTCACCCGTCACGCGCGGGTGGTCGCTGTCGTAACCCCTGTGCGTGGGCAGGTCGAAGGCGACCGACAGGCCCTTCTGACCGGCCGCGAGGTTGCGCCGGTAGAACGCGTTGGACTCCTCGGCGGTGGAGAATCCCGCGTACTGGCGGATCGTCCAGGGCTGGTTGACGTACATCGTCGGGTACGGGCCGCGCAGATACGGCGTCATGCCCGGGTAGGTGCCCAGGAAGTCCAGGCCCTCCAGGTCACGGCCGGTGTACAGCGGCTTGACCCCGATGCCCTCCGGGGTCTCCCACAGCCGCTCCTCGCCGCCGGTCGCCCGCTTCAGGGCCGTACGCCACTCCTCGGCACCGCCGTCGGCGGCGGCTGCCTCGGCACTCTCCGGCTCGATGCCGGAGAAGTCGGGGATTCCCATCAGGACACTCCCATGCGGTCGAGGGTCGCGGACAGGATGTCCACAGCGTCGCAGCCCGCGAAGACGTACGCGTCGATGCCGGCGTGGTCCCCGCGGCCCGCGAGGAACACCTGCCGGGCGCCGGACGCCCTGAGGGACTCGGCGGCCTGCTGGGCCCGCTCGGCGTACAGGGCGTCGCTGGAGCACAGCACGGCCTCGGTGGCACCGCTGTCCTCGAAGGCGCCCTCGGTGACCGGCTCGATGCCGCCCGCCTGGAACAGGTTGGCGGCGAACGTGGAGCGCGCGGTGTACTCGGCGGCGGAGCCGAGCGTGGCGAGGTAGATCCGGGGGCGGGCGCCGGTCGCCGCGAGGTGGGCGTCGGAGCGGGCGCGCAGCGCCTCGTAGGCCTCGTCGCGGCGCACGCGCGGCAGTCCGCCGGTGGGCCCTTCGGGCGCGGGCTCGCGCTCCACGGGCTTCTCGGCGAGATGCGGGAACTCGCTGACCCCGGTGATGGGTTCGCGCCGCTTGGCGAGCTTCTTGGAGCGCTCGGCCCAGGTCGTCGCCAGATCCGTGCGGATACGGCCCGAGCGCAGCACGGCCGCCTGACCGCCGTCACGCTCGATCGTCCGGAAGAACGCCCAGGCCGCCCGGGCGAGTTCGTCGGTGAGCCGTTCCACGTACCAGGAGCCGCCCGCCGGGTCGATGACCCGGGCCAGATGGGATTCTTCGAGCAGGATCGTGGAGGTGTTGCGCGCGATGCGACGGGAGAACGCGTCCGGCAGACCGATCGCGTGGTCGAACGGCAGCACGGTCACGGAGTCCGCGCCCCCCACCCCGGCCGCGAGCGTCGCGACCGTCGTGCGCAGCATGTTCACCCACGGGTCGCGGCGGCTCATCATCACCGGCGAGGTCACCGCGTGCTGCACCTGCGCGGCCGCGCCGTGCGCCCCGGACACCTCGGCGACCCGCGCCCACAGCCGGCGCGCCGCACGCAGCTTGGCGATCGTCAGGAACTGGTCGGCGGTGGCCGCGTACCGGAACTCCAGCTGCCCGGCCGCCTGCTCGACCGACAGCCCCGCCTCGGTCAGCTCCCGCAGATAGGCCACACCGGTGGCGAGCGAGGCGCCCAGCTCCTGCCCGGCCGAGCCGCCGGCCTCGTGGTACGGCAGCGCGTCCACCGTGAGGGCCCGCAGGCCCGGGTACCCCTCGGCGCAGCGCGCGGCCAGGGCGGCCACGGGCGCGAAGTCCAGCGGCCTGCCGGTCCGTGCCTCGTACCCGAGCGGGTCGGCGCCCAGGTTGCCGCGCACGGCCTCGGGGGCGACGCCCTTGTCCTCGTACAGCCGCAGCAGCGCGGTCGCGGCCTGCTCCGTCTCCCGGCCCGCGTCCAGGACGACCGGCGCCAGGTCGAGGTAGACGCCGTCCAGGGCCCGTGCCAGATCGGCGACCGGGATGCCGCCCTCGCCGAGCACCAGCCACAGCGAGGTGACGCCGTTCTCCAGGTCGGCCAGTACGGAGCCGGCCGTGCCGTCGACGAGTGCCGCGTGCCGCTGCCGTACGTCCCAGCCGCCCGTGGAGTTCCCCTCGGGACGGCCGCCGCGTACGAACGGGGCGAAGCCCGGCAGTCCGGGATCGGGCGCGCCGTCGCGCGCGGTGTAGAGGGGGCGGGTGCGCAGCCCGTCCTCCAGCGTCGTGGACAGGGCGTCCTCAGCTGCCGCGCCCGAGACTTCCTTGCCCGACTTGCGCAGCACACCCTCCACCAGGCGTTGCCACTGCTCGTGTGTCGCGTCAGGGAACTCGGCGGCCAGTGAGAGCCCGTCGTCAGGCAGGACCGTCATGGCTCGGATGCTAGGCCAGAGTGCTCAATTGAGAGCGGAGCGTGTGCTGTGACGTTGCCCTCTTCGTGGCTGTGACCTGGCTCTCCCGCGGGGTTTCGGGCTTGTCGGGGGTGCCGATGGGGGCCTGTTGGCGGGAGTCCGGCGTGTCTGATGTATCTGATATGTCTGGTGCTGGTGCTGGTGCCCGTGCCGGTGCTGTGTCCGGTGCCCGTGCCGTGTCCGGTGCCTGTGCGCAGAGGGCCTCGCGATGGGCGTGATGCGCGGCTCGACCGCGGTGGCGGCCACGCTGCGGTTCACGCGCGCGGCCACCTGACCTTGAACCTTCCGGCTCCAGCAGCTCAGCTCTTCAGGCCCAGCTCAGCCCTTCAGGCTCGCCTCAGCCCTTCAGGCCCAGCTCGGCCCGTCGTACATCGCGGGTGGAGAGGGTCTGCGGGCTCGCGGTGAAGGCACGCAGCCGGAGCTGGGCGTTCTTCTTGTCCGGCAGCACCAGCCGGCCGGAGGGCGCCCACAGTTCCACGGTCGCCGTGCCGTGCGCCGGGATCGTGGCCGGGCCGCGCGCGAGGGTCCAGTACCGGCTCGAGCCCTGCCCCGTGGTGAACATGTAGTGCGGGGAGAGCGCGTCGCTCCCGGTGTTCGTCACCCGCAGGGTCAGCGCCGTCAGCGCGTTCCCCGACCCCCGCCGCACCTTGGCGAGATCCATCCGCAGCACCGTCCCGCCCGTCGCCGCCACGGTCGCGCTCATCAGTGCGGGCAGCACCAGCAGGGCCACCGCTCCGACCAGCGCCGGCCGGCGGCGCGGCCCCCTCAGCCACCGGGGCCGCGGCTGCCAGGCGTGCGTGAAGTCCGACAGGGGCACGGTGATCGCCGCCGCGAGCCACAGCGGGGTCATCATCAGGTAGTAGCCGTCCTGGGACCGGGTCGCCAGATAGAAGGCGCACCAGGGCAGCACGGTCGCCGCCGGACCCAGCCGCCGCACGAACAGCACGAACAGCCCCAGCAGTCCCGCGGCGAGCAGCGCGCTCGCGTGGCCGTACCAGTCGAGCCGGTCGCTGCCGTGCGTGAAGTACAGCGAGATGTCCACCAGGCCCTGGCCGTGCAGCACGGCGCCCTGGGTCAGCGGCAGCGCGATCCCACCGAGCCAGGTACCCGGTTCGTGCACGGCGAAGTAGGCGTTGAGCAGCAGCCAGGTCGTCGCGGCGATCCCGAGGATCCGCAAGCTCACCACGGCGGCCACCCGGCCGCCCGACTCGCCCCGGCGCACCGCGTAGATCCCGGCCAGCAGGAACGGCGTCACGAACCACGGAAGCTGCTGGGCCGCGCACGCGGCACCCAGGCACATCGCCTGCGCGATCCCGGAGCGGCCGAGCCGGCCACCCCGGCCGATCCGCGGCCAGCGCACCACCACCGGGATCAGCAACACCATGGCGACGATCGCCGGATAGCCCTGACGCGCGTACAACGGCAGGAAGCCGAACCCCAGGCAGACCATCGTCGCCGCCGACCGCCACGGCCCCGGCAGCATCCGCCACAGCATCACCGCGCCGCCGACCAGCGCGAACGTCGCCGACGCCGACGCCGGGGCGCCGCCGTGGCGCAGCCACAGGAAGGGCGCGGTCAGCAGCGGGGTGAGTGGCGGATAGCCGTAGGTGAAGTCGTAACTGCCGTCTGTCGTCGGGGTCAGCGCGACGCCCTTGCCGTGGAACAGCCCGGGCCACGGCTGGCCGTAGATCGCATGCCCGTTGACCAGTTCCCGCGCGGCCTGGGTGGTCAGGGCCGCCTCGTCGCCGCCCGCGTGGTTCAGCGCCCAGTTGCACAGCGTCAGCGTGATCGCCGTCAGCAGCACCACGAGGTCCAGGCGGGCCAGCGAACGGGCCCGGCGGACCGTCAGGGCGAGGACGCCGCTGACCAGGATCGAGGCGTAGCAGACGGAGATGACCCCCGCGATGACGAGCTGGTGCGTGGCGGCCTGCGTCCACACCGAGCGGGTGCCGATGAAGAGGCTCACGTCGGCGAGCAGGGTCAGCACACGGTGCCACTGCGCCGGGGAGTCGGGATCCGTCGTCGGGGCGCCGGGGGCGGCGGACCGCGTCGACCGTGTCTGCTGCCCGGGTGTCACCCACTGTTTCTCTGCCAAATGCACGGCATCGGACGCTAGTGGCGGCCGGTGAGTGAGACACGGACCGACGTGAAGATTCGGGTGTGAGGGCGGTAAGAACGGGATGTATTCGTACATGTGCCCCGCGTGTCGGGGTGGATCGGGGTGGACGGGACGAAGCCGAAACCCTCGCGCAGTGTGTCGCTGTTGGGCCGAACGGGTGACTTGGCGTAAGAATTGGCTGGTGCAGGCGAGAAACGCGAGTCAGGTCGGGGGGAGCCGGTGAGCCGTTACGACGTCACCGATGAACAGTGGGAAGGGCTCGCCCAGGTCGTGCCGCTGCGGGGCCGGGACGCCTGGCCGTCCGCCGTGCACCACCGCTCGCTGCCGGACGCCGAGACCGAGACCCGGCGCCGCTTCGTCGTCCTGCGGGTCAACATCTTCGCGGACGCGCGCGATGTCGCCGAGACGCTGATGGCGGGAATACCGGTCCTGCTCGACCTGTCCGGCGCGGAGGGCGATGTCGCCAAGCGCGTCCTCGACTTCAGCACCGGCGTCGTCTTCGGACTGGGCAGCGGGATGCACCGCGTGGACCGGAACGTGTTCCTGCTCACCCCGCCCGGCACGGAGGTCAGCGGGCTGATGGAGGGAGCGGGGGTCTCGGGGGGCTGAGGCCGTCCGCGGTGGCCTTCGGCCCTCTTCGGCTGTTTCCGTCGCCTTCGGTCGTCCGCCGTCCTCCCCGCCGTCCTTGGCCCCCGCCTCCCGGGCTTCGCCCGATCGTAGGAAGGTGCGGGGGCGAAACGGTTCGTCCGCGAGGCGGAGTTCTACGGTCCGCATATGGCCGTGCCCTTCGCCTCCGCCGACGCCTCCGCCGACGCCCTCGCCAACGCCCCCGCCTCCGCCGGCGCCTCCGTACCGTCCGGGCCCTCGGTGGCATACGACGTCAACGTCACGACATCCGGTGCGCCGGTCGTGCCGGCCCAGTACGCGCGGGGCGAGGATCCGGATCCGGTGCCCGACGTCCGGGCCCGTGTCACGGAGTTACGGCTCTCCGCCTTCGCCGGGCACCGGCGGGCGGTGTTCCCGCTGGGGGCCGTCACCCTGTTCGCCGGGCCCAGTGGGGCGGGGAAGTCGACCGCGTTCGCGGCGTTCGAGGCGCTCGCCGGGCTCGGCGGCGGGATGCCGCTCATGGAGGTGATCCCGGACCCGGTCGCCTGGGTCCCGGAGCGGGCGCGGCCCGACGCGGAGGGCCGGCGCGGATTCCGCATCGGTTGTACGGCCGACGGCGCCGAGGGGCCGGTACGGCTCGACGTCGCCGTACAGGCCGAGCCGTACCCGCGGATCGTGGGCGAGCGCCTGACCGCACGCGGAGTCGTCCTGCTGGAGACCGCCCTGCGCGACCCGGGCCGCAGGACGGTCCAGGCCGCCTGGCACACCGCGGGCTCCTCCCCGGTGACCCGCGCCCCGCTTCCCGACGACCGACTCGGCACCGCCCTGCTGCCGCTGCGCGTGGCGGGGAAGACGGACGGGCAGCGGCAGGTGCTCGCGGCTGCCGAGCAGATGGTCGTCGCGCTGCGCTCCGTCTTCGCGTGCGATCCGCGTCCCGCGTCCATGCGCACCCCTGTCCCCGTCGGCTCGGGGCACCTCCTGCCCGGCTGTGACAACCTCGCCGACGTGCTGGCCCGCACCCGGTCGGAGTGCGGCCGGCGGCACGCCCTGCTGGTCGAGGTGGTGCGCGCCGGCTGCGCCGGGCCGGTGACCGACCTGGTCGCCGAGGCGCTGTCCGACGGCACCGTACGGGCGTTGCTCGATCGCGGCGACGGCCACCGTGCGGACCTCGCGCGGCTCGGGGACGGCGAGTTGCGG
This sequence comes from Streptomyces sp. NPDC048297, assembly GCF_043201585.1. NCBI lineage: Bacteria > Bacillati > Actinomycetota > Actinomycetes > Kitasatosporales > Streptomycetaceae > Streptomyces > Streptomyces sp. NPDC048297. The sequence continues at coordinate 58,024 of NZ_JBICZA010000003.1, read as the reverse complement.
TACATCGCGCTGGCCCTGGTGCTGCTGACCGGTCCGGGCGTCCTGGACATGGACACACCGGGCGAGGTGCCCGATGCCCTGCGTACCCTCACCCTTCTCACCGACGGTTTCGACCGGTGTCTCGACCCGGGGCAGCGCCGGGAGTTGCTGCTGACGGCGGCCCGGATGGGCGAGCGCGGCCACATCCGCTGCGTGGGCGCGGTGAGTGACGCCTCGTGGGCGGTGGGGACGCCGGGCGTCACAGTGGTACACCTGAACCCGTGACGGAACACTCGGAACACTCTGACCTGGCCGGACTCCAGCGCAGGCTGGCCGAGTTCGCCGCCGCGCGCGACTGGCAGCCGTACCACACCCCGAAGAACCTCGTGGCCGCCCTCAGCGTGGAGGCCTCCGAACTGGTCGAGATCTTCCAGTGGTTGACCCCGGAGGAGTCGGCCCGGGTGATGGACGACCCAGAAACCGCGCACCGCGTCCGCGACGAGGTCGCCGACGTCCTCGCCTACCTCCTCCAACTGTGCGAGGTCCTCGGCATCGACCCACTGGCCGCCCTGTCCGCCAAGATCGACCGCAACGAACAGCGCTTTCCGGCACCGGGGGCGAAGGGCACTCCGTAGTCGGGGGCAGGGGAGCTGAAGGGCAGAGGTGCAGGGGCAGAGACTGGGGGCAGGGCCTCGGCGAAGTCGCGTGAGAACTCCATGATCTTGGAGGCTGTGCCTGTCACGCTCCGGGCCCCCTCACCGACCTGACATACCATCATGAACCGCGTGGCACGCGAACACGCCGAAGCCCTGGGGCAGGGGCAGTTCCTGAGTAGGGGCTCCCGTGTGCTTGTGTCTTCCCTGCGATGGCCCAGTGGTTGATCAATTCGACAAGGTTCTGCCCTACGGGGTAGGTGTCGCGGCACTCGTCTTTACCGCGATCTTTCTTCTCGCCGCGTATTTCAGCGAGCTGATGAAAGGCTTAGCCTCGCGCACCGTCGAGTTAGTTTTCCGTCAGCGGAACTCCATGCGGTGGGTCGGCGGCAGGCAGCACCGGAGGTACCGGCAGCGCGCCGAGGACTGGCATGGCCGGCATCCGTTGGGCTTCGACACGTCCAACATCGACATCCGGCGCATCTACGTCCCCCTTCAGTCCGCTGTCGGCACAGAACGGGCCGACATGAGCGAGACGCTGAGCGGCAGCTCCCGGGTTGTGGTGCTGGGGGAGCCCGGTGCGGGGAGGTCCCTGCTTCTGAAGACGGAGATTCTGCGATGGGCGGAAAGAGAGGACGACACTCAGGTCCCTGTCATCATCAACCTGCACAACTGCAATGCCTCCCGGAAAAGTTTCCGGGATTTCATCGTCGCCGAGTTCAGTCGGGCGAAAGTGCTCGGCGCCGCGTCGATGGTGGACAGGATGCTGGACACCGGCCGTCTGCGCGTCTTCTTCGACGGGCTCGACGAGGTGGGCCGCGAAGACCGCGAGCGGGTGGAGGGAGAGCTGCGCGAGTTCGCCCGGACCCACGTGGGCTCCCCATGATCGTCACCTGCCGTACCGCCGTGTACGACGGTCAGCTCAGCCCGGAATTCGCCCATGTCGTGCGCCTGGCGGAATTTGACGATGCGTCGATGCGGCGTTTCCTCAACAACTGGAACAAAGCGGAAGCCACGCTCGACGTCAACCGTGTCATCGCATCCCTGCGGAGCAATCGCGAGCTGATGCGCATCGCCAGAAGGCCACTCCTGCTCACCATCATCGCCTATCTCCAGTCAGGCGACCGGGCAGAGGAGTTCGGCCCCCTCCCCAAGAGCCGCTCCGGCCTCTACAAGGCGGCGATCGCCCATCTCCTCGACCGTGACCGGCAGTTGGGGCGCACCCGGGCGATCGCCCAGTACCACGCGAACCGCAAGCTGATCGTGCTCCAGCGCATCGCGCTCACGATGCACGAGGCACCCACGGAGCGGGACGACCGTCTGGCCATTTCGGGTACGAACCTGGTATCGGTCGTGCGCGCCCTGCTGCCCGACTTCGACCTGGACGCCGATCACATACTGCCGCTGCGGGACGAGATCGTGGAACGCAGTCAGTTGCTGCGCCCGCTGGACGCCCTGAGGAGCCAGTACGGCTTCGCCCACCTCACCCTCCAGGAGTTCCTCACCGCGCAGGCACTCCATGACGCTCCCGGCAGGCTTCTGGACAACTACCGGGCTGACCCGGGCGCCTGGCGGGAAGTCGTCAAGCTGTGGTGTGCCGTCGCGAGCGTCGACTGCACACCGGTCATCTCCGAACTCTTCGCGGACGCCCGGGACGACAGCAAGATCCTCGCCTTGGAGAGCCTCGCGGACGCGACCTCCGTGAGCGCGGTTCTCGCCGAGGAGATCATCGCCCACTTCCTGGAGCGCCTGGAGATCGACGGTGACGAGGGCGCGGCCGTCGTCACCGCGCTCGGTGCTCTCGCGTCCAACAACACCCCCCGTGGCAATGGCATGTTCGAGCTGCTCCGCCACATCGCCTGGGAGCCTCTCTCCGGACGTCAGGCGGCGGCGCTGCGCGCCCTGGCGGCGTCCAAGCGGCAGGAGGCGGCGGCATGTCTCGGCGAGCTGGAGGCGAACGACGGGCGCCGTGCCGGGGCCCGAGCGGTTCTGCGCTCCATGGGAGAGATCGCCATTCCCCAGCTCGCCCTCGCGGCATCCGGCCGGCGGGAGATCTGGGCCGTCGACGCCCTGGGCACCACCGGTACACCGGCGGCGGCGACAGAGCTTGCCGCGCTCCTGTGGGCGCACGGGGCCACGGCGCGCCGCGCGGCCTGGTGGCTGGCCTCGCTCATCCGCGTGTCGGACGTGGAGGAGGCCCTGCGGGAGTGCGAGGCACCGCAGACGGATGCCGCCTATCACTGGCTGTGGACTGCTCAGGATTCTTCCGCGGTGCTGCGCCGCATCGCGGGGCGCGTCGGGTTTCTGCTGGACAACGGGTATCTGGACGGTCATGTGTCCGACCCGCCCATGCCGGACGAACCGATCGAGGTGCGGGAGATCGACCGCAGGATCGGAACCCCCATAGCCGCCCTGGGGATCGAGCGGAACCGATACAACCAGAGCACCGTTCCGGCGCAGTTGCGGCAGGGCAGAAGCAGTCCGGACAGCCAGCAGATCCACAACTGGGTCGGTTCCCTGACCGGTCAGCAGCGCCGCGACGAGTTCGCCGAGATCTTCCACAGGCACCGGCTCCTGCCGCCCATCTACCGCCACCTGGCCGGGCCGCTTCCCCAGGAGGTCGAGACGCTCCTGCTCGCACGCCTGATCGGGCAGAGGACAAGCCCGACGCTGACCAAGGCCACCTGGCAGGCCGCGTGCGTGGCACCGCCCAGGGCGCCCGTGTTGTTGAAGACCGTCATGCAGTGGACCGTCCGGAGCGCGGTCGTCGCGTTCTTCGTGACGGCCTGCCTGCGTGCCGTGACCACGGTGATCACATCGCGTCCCACGTGGGTTCCCCCGGCGCGGAAGCCGTGGTCGGACCTCTCCACCCCGGCGGGCTGGCTATTCCTCGTCTCCTCGGTGGTGGTGATCGTCCTCTTCGTGGCCAACGAAAGGATGAACCACGCGTCGGAGTCGGTAGAGGTCCTCCTGGCCCTGTCCGTGGTCCTGTGGGCGCCGTGTTTCCTCTTTCTCGCCGTGGAGCTGTTCACCGTGCTGCTGGGAGTGTGGACGACGTGGATCGGCGTGCTCGCCATCCTGGCAGTCGTCACTTCGGGGTACTGGGACATCGGGCGGCGGGAGAGGAACCTCGCCAATCCCTTCCGCCGGATGCTCACCGTCGACCTGTGCGACAACGGGCTGACCCACCGGACGCCCTCACTCGACTGAGACCGTGCCGTCCTGAACGGGTCGCCGGGCCTGTTTCCGGCGTCCGAACTGCCGGACTTGCGCACTCCGTTATCACTCTCCGGAGTTAACGCCTGGGGTGAATCCGAATTGTTGTCCACAGATTTCCGTCTTCCTCTGGCTTTTCGTCCCAGTGACCCTCACGCTGGGTAGTGGATAGAAGGGTTCACGCAGACGTGCGGGGAAGCACGGTTAAGCGGACGGGGGCAAGGGATGGACGCGGTACGACTCATCGACACGAGCAGGCACGCCCTGGCGCGAGGCGCCGACGCGCCCGACGTCATGGCGGAGGTGTGGCAGGCCCAGGCGCTCGCGCAGGCGATCGGAAGCCGCCTCGCCGTGTCCGGCCCGCCCGAACTGCGGGGCGAGGCACTGGGCCTCACCGAGCTGGCGGGCCGGGGCTGCGGCGTCCTGGACCCTCCCGAACTCGACCCCGGCGACCTGCGCGCCGCCCAGCTCACCGAACTCGCCGACGCCCGCCGGACCCTGCTGTGCCTCGGCGGCCTCCTCGGCGAGGTCGGCATAGCCCTGGTCGGCCTGGCCAGCGGCGCGGCGGACGAGACGACCTACTGGCAGTGCATGGAGGCCATCGACGCGGCCGACGAGTCCCGGGACCGCGTCCTGGAGATGCTGCGCAAACTGGCGGCGCGTGAGGAGATCCTGCCGGAGGGAACGAAGGACAGCCCGTCGGGCGTGTGACGGCGGGGAGGGACGGTTGGACGGGGGAACGGGCCTGTCCGGCGCCTGAGGGAGGCCCGTTCAGGGTCGAAGCGGGGGACCGGAGGGGCGGGCGTCCTTCGCACCGACGCCCGCCCCTCGGTCGATTCCGCCCTCCTCGGGCGGAGTTCAGCCCGAACCCCCAACCCCGAACTCCGACGCCTGAGTCCCGGCCGGAGAGCCCTGAACCCCGGCCCCGAACCCCGGCCGCCTGCAGAGCCGTCAGCGCCTCCAGCGCCTCCAGCGCCTCCGGCGCCGCCACGTCCGCGTTCAGGCGACCTGCGGCATGACCTCCGAGGCGATCAGTTCCAGGTGGTCCAGGTCGTCGAGGTCCAGCATCTGGAGGTACACGCGCCGTGAACCGACGGCCTTGTACCGCTCCAGCCTCTCCACGACCTCGGCGGGCGAGCCGGCGAGGCCGTTGGCCTTCAGCTCGTCGACCTCGCGCCCGATGGCGTCGGCCCGGCGCCTCACCTCGGCGTCCGTCCTTCCGACGCACACGACAAGGGCGTTGGAGTAGACGAGGTCGTCAGCCTTGCGGCCACGCTCCTCGGCGGCGGCCCGGACACGGCCGAACTGGCGCTCGCTGTCCTCGACGGAGGCGAAGGGCATGTTGAACTCGTCGGCGTACTGCGCCGCGAGAGCCGGCGTCCGCTTCGCGCCGTGGCCGCCGATGAGGACGGGGATCCTGCTCTGCGCCGGCTTCGGCAGCGCGGGGGAGTCCTTGAGCTGGTAGTAGGTGCCGTCGAAGTCGAACCGCCCGCCGGCAGGCGTGTTCCACAGGCCCGTCACCACGGCGAGCTGCTCTTCCAGGCGCCCGAACTTCTCCTTCGGGAACGGGATGCCGTACGCCTTGTGCTCGTCCTCGTACCACCCGGAGCCGAGACCGAGTTCGACCCGTCCGCCGGACATCTGGTCGACCTGCGCCACCTGGATGGCCAGGACACCAGGAAGGCGGAACGTGCCGGCGGTCATGAGCGTGCCGAGACGGATACGGCTCGTCTCCCGGGCGAGGCCCGCGAGGGTGATCCAGGCATCCGTGGGACCCGGCAGGCCGTCGACGTTGCCCATGTGCAAGTAGTGGTCGGACCGGAAGAACGCCCCGTAGCGCAGCTCTTCAGCGGCCTTGGCGACGCGCAGGAGCGTCTCGTAGGTCGCCCCCTGCTGGGGCTCTGTGAACACACGAAGATCCATGTATCCATCATGCATGCGGGTGCGTACGCGACCACCGCATGTACACGCCTGCCGGACCGCGGGGCCGCCGAGGGCAGGGGCACTTCCGGCCGCTCGCGCACGGCGCTGGGGAGCCGCGGGAAAACAGGTGGTCACGAAGGCGGGAGGACGGAAGACTCGGACATGTGTTCCTGACGATCTCCACGCGCGGCACCGCCGCCGGACCTGCCACCGACCTCGGGTTCCTGCTGCACAAGCACCCCGACAACGCCCAGACCTTCTCGACCTCATCCGGGACGGCCCACGTCTTCTACCCACAGGCGGATGCGGAGCGCTGCACGGCGGCGCTGCTGGTGGAGGTCGACGCGGTGGCGCTGGTGCGGCGGGGCAAGGGGAAGGGCCGCGGCGGAGCGCCGGACGCCGCGCTCGCGCAGTACGTCAACGACCGGCCGTACGCGGCCTCCTCGCTGCTCGCGGTCGGGCTGAGCGCCGTCTTCTCCAGCGCCATGCGGGGCGTGTGCAAGGTCCGCCCGGAGCGCGCCGCCGCCCCGCTGCCGGTGCGCATCGAGGTGCCCGCACTGCCGGCCCGCGGCGGCCCGGAACTCGTACGACGGCTGTTCGAGCCGCTGGGCTGGACGGCAACCGTCGAGCCCGTGCCCCTGGACACCGCCTTCCCGGAATGGGGCGACTCACGCTACGTCCGCCTCGTCCTGGAGTCCGAGACGCTCACCCTCGCCGAGGCGCTGCGCCATCTGTACGTCCTGCTGCCCGTGCTGGACGACGCCAAGCACTACTGGGTCGCCTCCGACGAGGTCGACAAGCTGCTGCGGGCCGGCGAGGGCTGGCTGCCCGGCCACCCGGAGCAGAAGCTGATCACCAGCCGTTATCTCTCCCGCCGCTGGTCGCTGACCCGGCAGGCGATGGAACGGCTGGAACTGGTGCGCCTGGCCGAGGCCGACGACAGCGAGGTCGAGGACATCGACAACGCGGTCGAGGAGGACACGGAGACCGAGGAGAAGCCGACCCCGCTCGCCGTACAGCGCCGGGACGCGATCCTCGACGCCCTGCGCGCGTCCGGTGCCGCCCGGGTGCTGGACCTCGGCTGCGGGCAGGGGCAGTTGGTGCAGGCCCTGCTCAAGGACGTGCGGTTCACCGAGATCGTCGGTGTCGACGTGTCCGTGCGGGCCCTCACCATCGCCGCGCGCCGGCTCCGGCTGGACCGCATGGGGGAGCGGCAGGCGTCCCGGGTCCGGCTCGTCCAGGGCTCGCTCGCCTACACCGACCGCCGCCTCAAGGGCTACGACGCCGCCGTGCTCAGCGAGGTCGTCGAGCACCTCGACCTGCCCCGGCTGCCCGCCCTGGAGTACGCGGTGTTCGGCGCCGCCCGCCCCCGCACGGTCCTCGTGACCACCCCGAACGTCGAGTACAACGTCCGCTGGGAGACCCTGCCCGCCGGACACGTCCGGCACGGCGACCACCGCTTCGAGTGGACCCGCGAGGAGTTCCGCACCTGGGCGGCGACGGTCGCCGCACGGCACGGCTACGACGTCGAGTTCAGGTCCGTCGGCCCTGACGACCCCGAGGTGGGCCCGCCGACCCAGATGGCCGTGTTCACCCTGGGAACAGAGACGACAGAGACGACCGAGACGACAGACAAGACCGAGACGACAGACAAGACCGAGACGGCGACGGACACATCCGGGAAGGCCGAGAAGGAGGCGAAGGCAGCATGACCGAAGCACGCGCGGGGCGGGTCCTCCCCGTCACCGACCTCTCCCTCGTCGTCCTCGTCGGCGCCTCCGGCTCCGGCAAGTCCACCTTCGCCCGTCGGCACTTCAAGCCCACCGAGGTGATCTCCTCCGACTTCTGCCGCGGCCTCGTGTCCGACGACGAGAACGACCAGAGCGCGACCCGGGACGCCTTCGACGTCCTGCACTACATCGCCGGCAAGCGGCTGGCCGCCGGCCGTCGCACCGTCGTGGACGCCACCAGCGTGCAGCAGGACAGCCGGCGCCAGCTGATCGAGCTGGCCAAGAAGTACGACGTGCTGCCCATCGCCATCGTCCTGGACACCCCGGAGGAGGTGTGCGCCGAGCGCAACGCGGCCCGCACCGACCGCGCCGACATGCCCCGCCGGGTCATCCAGCGGCACATCCGCGAACTGCGCCGCTTCCTGCGCCACCTGGAGCGCGAGGGCTTCCGCAAGGTGCACGTGCTGCGCGGGGTCGAGGAGGCCGAGAACGCCACCGTCGTCACCGAGAAGCGCTTCAACGACCTCACCCACCTCACCGGCCCCTTCGACATCATCGGCGACATCCACGGCTGCGCGTCCGAACTGGAGTCGCTGCTCGGTCGGCTGGGCTACGCGGACGGTGTGCACCCCGAGGGCCGTACCGCCGTGTTCGTCGGCGACCTGGTCGACCGGGGCCCCGACAGCCCCGGCGTGCTGCGCCGCGTGATGTCCATGGTCGGCTCCGGCAACGCGCTGTGCGTGCCGGGCAACCACGAGAACAAGTACGGCCGCTACCTCAAGGGCCGCAACGTCCAGCACACCCACGGGCTCGCCGAGACCGTCGCGCAGATGGAGGGCGAGAGCGAGGAGTTCAAGGAGGAGGTGCGCCGGTTCCTGGACGGGCTGGTCAGCCATTACGTCCTCGACGGCGGCAAGCTGGTCGTCTGCCACGCGGGCCTGCCCGAGAAGTACCACGGCCGTACCTCCGGCCGGGTGCGCTCGCACGCCCTGTACGGCGACACCACCGGCGAGACCGACGAGTTCGGGCTGCCCGTGCGCTACCCGTGGGCGGAGGAGTACCGGGGCCGGGCCGCGGTCGTCTACGGCCACACCCCCGTCCCGGAGGCCACCTGGCTCAACAACACCATCTGCTTGGACACCGGGGCCGTCTTCGGCGGCAAGCTGACCGCGCTGCGCTGGCCGGAGCGCGAACTGGTCGACGTACCGGCCGAGAAGGTCTGGTACGAGCCGACCAAGCCGCTGCGCGGCGAGGCGCCCGGCGGGCACGACGGGCGCCCGCTGGACCTGGCGGACGTGCACGGGCGCAGGGCCGTGGAGACCCGGCACGCGGGCCGGGTCGCGGTCCGCGAGGAGAACGCGGCCGCCGCCCTGGAGGTCATGAGCCGCTTCGCCGTCGACCCGCGCCTGCTGCCGTACCTGCCGCCGACCATGGCCCCGACGGCGACCTCGCAGGTGGACGGCTACCTGGAGCACCCGGTGGAGGCTTTCGCGCAGTACGCGGCGGACGGGGTCGCGCGGGTCGTGTGCGAGGAGAAGCACATGGGCTCGCGGGCCGTGGCCCTGGTGTGCCGGGACGCGGAGGCGGCGCGTGAGCGGTTCGGTGTGGACGGCCCCACGGGCGCGCTGTACACCCGTACCGGCCGGCCGTTCTTCGACGACGAGAAGGTGACCGAGGAGATCCTGGGCCGCCTGCGCTCGGCCGTCACGGATGCCGGACTGTGGGCCGAACTCGACACGGACTGGCTCCTGCTGGACGCCGAACTGATGCCGTGGTCGCTGAAGGCCACGGGTCTGCTGCGCAGCCAGTACGCGGCCGTGGGCGCCGCGTCCGGCGCGGTGTTCCCGGGGGCGCTCGCCGCTCTGGAGGCGGCGTCCGGGCGCGGCGCGGACGTGGACGGGCTGCTCGCCCGGCAGCGTGAACGCGCCGCCGACGCCGCCGCGTTCACCGACGCCTACCGCCGCTACTGCTGGACCACCGACGGCCTGGACGGCGTACGCCTGGCCCCCTTCCAGATCCTGGCCGCTCGCGGACGCAGCCTCGCCGCGCTGCCGCACGACGAGCAACTGGCCCTGATCGACAGGCTGGTGGAGCATGACGGCACCGGACTGCTGGGTACCACCCGGCGGCTGTACGTCGACACCGGTGACCCCGACTCGGTGCGGGCCGGCGTCGACTGGTGGCTGGAGATGACCGGTCGCGGCGGCGAGGGCATGGTCGTCAAGCCGCTCGGCGCGCTGGTGCGCACGGAGCAGGACCGGCTCGCGCAGCCGGGCATCAAGTGCCGGGGGCGGGAGTACCTGCGGATCATCTACGGCCCCGAGTACACCCGCCCGGACAACCTCGACCGGCTGCGGCGGCGCTTCCTGAACCACAAGCGGTCCCTGGCGATCCGCGAGTACGCCCTCGGCCTTGAGGCCCTGGACCGCCTCGCGGACGGCGAACCGCTGTGGCGCGTGCACGAGGCGGTGTTCGGGGTCCTGGCCCTGGAGTCGGAGCCGGTGGACCCGCGGCTGTGACCGGGACGGCTCCAGGTGCGGCACGCCGGCTCGATCGATGTCCGGCACGCTGGTCGATCGATGTCCGGTACGCCGGCTCAACCGACGTACGGCACGCCGGTTCGATCGATTCCGGCCAGGCGCGTCCCGTATGAGACGCCCTGGCCGGGCCCGGCGCCCCGGGTCCCACAGGTCCCTGGTTAACCGCTGGTTGCCGTGCTAACTTCGCTGGTCAGTCAGGCAGGCGTACCGACTCAGGGGGAAAGTCGGTGGAGACAGGTGTGGGATCCGGTGACCTCGAGGACGGTGCCGGGCAGGGCAGGGGCTGGGAACTGCTGTTACAGCTGACCGACGCGCTCAGCCCGTTGGGTTGCATGGAGGACGCGCCGGGGCGTGCCCAGTTCGCCGCGATGCTGGCGGACCAGTTGCAGCGGCCGGTGGATCTGCGGGGCGTCAAGCTGCGCGAGGACGTCGCGGCGCTGGTGCGCGCCGCGTTGAACGTGGCGGGCGGCGAGCACGTGCTCGTCGGTGTGGTCCGCATCCTCGAAGGAAGCCCCGCCGGCGACGAACTCGACCGTCTGATCGAGCCGGTCGCCCTGTCCGAGGCCGCTCCCGGCATCCTGCCGGGCCCGCTGTCCCCTGCCGAGGAAGCCGAAGCGCGCGCCGTCCTCGTCCGGGGCGAGCTGCCGGCCCGCCGGCTGCGGGACGACCTCGTCGAGGAACTCAACGGCCTCGACCTGCCGACCGGACTGTCCCCCGAACAACTCCTGTTACACGTCCTCGAATGGAACACCCAGCCCGACGGACTGCCGCCCGCCGTCCTCCTCCTCGACCGGGCGTCCCGGCTCGCCCGCACCCCCACCCATGGCACCGCCCTGGCCGAATGGGTCGACCAGTGGGCCCAACGTGCCAATCTCTCACGCGAGTTGAAGGAGCGCCGCAGTGCGCGACCCGACACCCCCTTCGACCCCGACCTCCCGCGCTGCCTGATCGTCGCCGTGGAACCGGCCCGGGACGGCAGCGGCGAGATCGTCGTACGCCCCTGGCTCAACACCACGCAGGGCCGCTGGGATCCGCAGCCGGGCGATCCGGCCACGACCACGCTGGACGGCCTGGGCGGGGCCGTCGAGAGCGCGCTGCGGCAGGGCGCCCGGCTCTGGTCGGTCCCGCGCGGGCCGGACGCGGGCGAGCGCCTCCAGCCGCCGCCGTACGTCGAGTTCGTCCTGCCGTACGACCTCCTCAACCACGATGTGGCGGGACTGACCTACCAGATCGGCGACGGGCGCCCCATGCCGCTGGGGCTGAAGTACGGGGTGCATCTGCGCAGTCTCGAACGGATGCGCACCGATGACGCCGTCGTCCTCCAGCAGTGGCGGGAGCGCTGGCTGGCACTGCGACGGCACGGCGTCACCGTGCACGGCTGGACCGAGCCGGACGGCGGTCGTCTCGACGCGTGGCAGGCCGCCCTCTCCGGGGAGGCCATGAGGACGGCCGTGGTGCTGGACGCACCGGACGACGTCGCCGCGCTGGAAGCGCTCAAGGCCGCGATCGCCGAGGGGATAGGCCTCGCGGTCTGGGACCGCAGGGGCGTGTTCGACGACGAGCGCAGGGAGGTGGTGACCGCCGTGTTCGCGTCCGTCCAGACACCCGCGCAGATCCCGGTCGCGATCCACAGACTGCGGCAGAACGCGGTACTCCACGCCAAAGGGCCGGGCCGGTTCCTCGGCCGACATATCGGATTTCTCTGGGATGATCCCACTCGGGTCGTCGATCTTCACCCCGCCGACCCGGACCTCGCCAGCTAGGAGGCATCGGCATGAGCGCGCAGGAGCAGACGGTCGTGAACGGATGGCGGGTGTTCCACGCCACCGGTCGTGAACCGGACTCCCCGCCACAGCTGCCCGAGGCGCCACCCTGGCGGCGCTTCAACGGCGCCCGGACCCAGCCCGCCCCGCCCGACGATCCGGCCGCCGCTCTGCGCCGGCTCGGCAGCCACAGCGTCACCCCGCAGCTCGGCCCGGACGACATCGACACCGTCAACGCGGCCATCCTGCTGCGCCGCCCCCTGCTGATCACCGGCCCGCCGGGCGTCGGCAAGTCCACCCTGGCCTACGTCATCGCCCGCGAACTCGGCCTCGGGCGGGTCCTGGAGTGGAGCGTCGTCAGCCGGACGGCGCTGCGGGACGGCCTGTACGTCCATGACGCCATGGGGCGCGCCCAGGCCATCGCCGCCTGGCAGGCCGGACTGCGCGACGGGGCTCCGCAGGCGTCCGCAGAAGCCACGACCGACTCCGCGACTCCCTCAAGCGAGGGTCAACTTCCCCCGGTTCTCGGAGACTTCATCACTCTGGGTCCCCTGGGCACCGCTCTGCTGCCCTACGATCGTCCCCGGGTGCTTCTTGTCGACGAGCTCGACAAGAGCGACATCGACCTGCCGAACGACCTGTTGCACGTCCTGGAGAACGGAAGTTATGAGATCCCGGAACTGGTGCGCGACGCCGCCGACGCCGCGAGCGTTCACACCAGTGACCCCGGGGGCCGGGCCGAGTTGGCCGGCGGGCGCGTCGAGTGCCGGGAGTTCCCGGTCGTGGTGATCACCAGCAACGGGGAACGCGAGTTCCCGGCCGCGTTCCGCCGGCGGTGCCTGCCCCTGGAGATGCGCACCCCCACCCGGGAACAACTTCTGGCCATGGTCAAGGGGCACTTCGACGCCCTTCCGGGGGGTGCCGAAGAGATGGTCGACCTGTTCGTACAGCGGGTCCAGGCGGGTGGCACCCACTCGCTGGACCAGTTGCTCAACGCTGTCCAGATGACTACTGCGGGTGGTTTTCAGGTGGACGGCGACGGGCGTAAGCTCGTAGAAATGCTCCTCCGCGACCTCGCGAAGGGCCGCTGAATGACTCCCAGGGAGCACGCGTCCGGGCTCGGCGACGGAGGTCCCGTTTCGGGGTCGTCGCCCGCTTCGGCGATGCCGGAAGCAGGCGCGCAGGCGCCTGAGCACGGTGCGGTGCTCCCCGACGCCCTGGAGGTCGACACCCGGGCGTCGGACCTGACCTACCCGGTGACCGGGGCCCAAGGGGTGGAAGCCGAGGAGCGGTTCGCGCCGTACTGGCAGGAGATCGCCGACGCGGTGTGGCTCGCCGCGCACTGGAGCCGCGACGGTGGTCCGGCCGTGGCCGGGCAGGAGCGGACGGCGGAGTCCGGGGAGACGACGGACTCCGGGGAGCCGGCGGATCCAGGGGAGGGGCGGCCCCGCCCGCTCCCGGACCGCGGGAGCGCGGACCCGGACGCCCACGCGGACCCGTCCGCCGTACCGGACCCGGACCCCGTGTCGTCGCCCGCCGTCCATGCCGACGCCCGGCCGATTCCGACGCCGGCGCCTGTCCCGCCCCGTGACCCCGCCGTCCCGGCCACGTCGACGAGCCACGGTGAACGCGCCGTCGCGGCACAGCTGTTACCCCACCCCCAGGGCCCCTACAGCCTGCACGTCGGACGGCCGCTGCTGCCCGCCGAGGAACCCAGACAGCCGGGACCCGGCAGGGCCACGGCCCTGCTCGCCCGCGCCCTGCACCGGCTGGCCCGGCGCATCCCCTCCCGCGACACCCTGGAACTGGACGAGGAGACCACCGCCGAACAGGGAGTCGTGGACGGCATGTGGATGCCTTTCCTGCGTCCCGCCCGTACCTCCGCCTTCGACCTGGTCCTCCTTACCGACGCGGCCCCCACGATGCTGATCTGGGAGGACACCGTCGCCCGGCTCGCCGAGGCGGCCGAACACAGCGGCGCCTTCCGGGCCGTACGCGCGATGCGGGTCGAGATGCCGCGCACGGGCACCGGCACCGGCCCTGCCACGCTGCGCTGGCCCACCGGACGGACCGCCGCCGACCCCGGCGAACTGCTCGACGGGCGTGGCGGCCGGGTGTTCCTCGTCGTCACCGACGGCCTCGCCCACGGCTGGGCCGCCCCCGCCGCCGACGACCTGCTCGGCCGCCTCGCCCAGGCCGGCCCCACCGCGCTGGTCCACCTGCTGCCGCCGCATCTGCGCCACCGCTCCACGCTGTACCCGTACCCGGCGGTCCTGGAGGCCGGCGGATTCGGCGCCCCGAACCAGGGCCTCGGTCACTGGGCGCCGCCCGGCGGCCCCGACCCGCTGCGTCCGCTGCCCGAGGCGGGCGACGACTCCGTGCCGGTGCCCGTGCTCTCCCTCAAGCCGGGCTCCCTCGCCGCCTGGGCCGACCTGGTCACCGGCGAGCGCGGGGTGCGCCGCTCCCTGCCGGTCGTCCTGGCGGGCACCCTCACCAAGGGCGCCCCCGCGCCCGGCCTGCGCGCCCCGCGCTTCCCGCGTGCCGCTCCCGCCGCCGTACGCCGCTTCTTCACGCTCGCCACCCCGGCCGCGCGCCGACTGGCCACCCAACTGGCCACCATCCCCTTCGAGTTCGACCTCGTGGAGCAGTTGCGGCGACGCACCATGCCGGAGACCGGGCCGGGGCATCTCGCCGAGATCCTGATGGGCGGCCTGATCGACTGGAACAGCGGCGGCGAGGGGCGCCCCGAGTTCGCCGACGGGGTCCGTGAGGCTCTGCTCGCCACCACCACGCGCAGCCAACTCGCCCGCACCGTCAGCGTGGTGGGCGACCTGCCCGCCGCCGGCCCGCGCGGTGTCGCGCTGCGCGCCGCCCTGCGCGACCCGATCGGGACCACCCTGCCCGACCCCGCCGAACTCGGCTGGGCGCGCAGCGAGCTGGCCGTGATGCGCGCCCTGTCCGGGCCGTACTCCGAACGTGCCAAACGCATCGAACCGAACCTCGCCACGCGGACGAGCGATGCCGCCGAGCGAGTGAACGACACGGGCGGCGACGGAGCATCCGGCGGCGAAGAAGGCAGTGTTCCAGCGTCGAGCGTCCCCGACGAGCCTGGAGAAACCGTGCCGCCCCTGGTAACCGACGCCACCCAACCCGAAGCCCCGGAGGCTGAACAGCTCATGACGAGCACCACGACCGCAGCAACGCCGGCCCTCCTGGTCAACGTGCCCCTCAGGAACACGTCGTTCGTCGGCCGCCAGAGCCTGCTCAGGGCCGTGGAGGAGCAACTCGCGAGTCAGGACACCGCGGCCGTCCTGCCGAACGCGCTGCACGGGCTCGGCGGCGTCGGCAAGTCCCAGCTGGCACTGGAGTACGTCTACACCCATCAGCACGACTACCGGGTGATCTGCTGGATCCCGGCCGAGCGCGAGAGCCTCGTCCTGGCCGCGCTCGCCAGCCTGGCGGGTCAGCTGGGAGTCGCGCCGGCCGGCCAGGACAGCGCGGGCGCCCCCGCCGCGAACACCGCCGTGCCCGCGGTCCTGGAGGCGCTGCGCACCGGGGCGCCGTACGACAATTGGCTGCTGGTCTTCGACAACGCCGAGGACGTCGACGCGGTCCGGCAGTTCTTCCCGACCAACGGGCCCGGCAAGGTCATCGTGACCTCCCGGAACCGTGCGTGGGAGCGGGTGGCGACCTCTCTGCCGGTGAACGTCTTCGAGCGCGAGGAGTCCGTCGAGCTGCTCCAGAAGCGCTCGCCCGACCTGAACCCCGAGGACGCTGGCCGGCTCGCCGAGGCGCTGGGCGACCTGCCGCTCGCCGTCGAGCAGGCGGGCGCCTGGCGGGCCGTCACGGGCATGCAGGTCGACGAGTACCTCGACCTGCTCGCCGCGCGCAGCCCGGAGATCCTCGAACTCGACCCGTCTCCCGACTACCCGGTCTCCGTCGCCGCGGCCTGGGACATCTCGCTGGGGCGGATCCTCGAGAACAACCCGGGCGCCCGGCAACTCCTCGACATCTGCGCCAGCATGGCCCCCGAGCCCATCCCGCGGTCCATGCTGCGCGGCAGCCGCGGCGTGAACATCACCCCCGAGGTCGACCCGCTGCTGCGCGAGTCGATCAAACTCAACCGTGCCATCCGCGACCTCAACCAGTTCTCCCTGGTCAAGGTGGACCCCCGCTCCGACACCCTGCAGATGCACCGCCTGCTGCAGACCGTGCTCCTCGCCAAGCTGGGACCCGAGGAACGCGAGCGGATGCGGGACGCCGCCCACCAGCTGCTGTCGGCCGCGAAGCCGGGCCCGTCGGGCTCCTCCCTGGAATGGCGCGCGTACCAGGCGCTGCTGCCGCACGTCCTGACGTCGCAGGCGGTGACCAGCACCGACACCTATGTGCGCGACATGGTGTTCGACACCGTGTGGTTCCTCTACTACTGGGGCGACCACGAAGGCTCCGCGAACCTCGCACGGCAGGCCTGGAACGCCTGGCTCGCGGCCAGCGGCGAGGAGGACCTCCACGTCATCCGCATGGCGAAGGCCTTCGCGTTCCTCCTGCGTCAGATCGGCCAGGTCCCCGAGTCCATCCCGCTCACCGAGAAGGCGCTGGAGACCTCGCGCCGGATCGAGGTCGAGCCGGAGGAAATGATCGAGTCCCTGTGCGAGATGGCCGACGCGCACGGCTACCAGGGCCGCTTCCAGGAGGCACTGGACCTGACCGAGGAGGCCAGGAACCTGGCGCGGTCCCTGTTCGGCCCCGACGACCCCATCACGCTGCGCGCCACCCATGCCTACGGCGTGGACCTGCGGCTGTGCGGGCAGTTCCGGGATGCCCTGCCGCTGGACCAGGAGAACGCCCGCCAGCGTGACCTGCTGTTCGGCCCGGCCAGCTTCTTCACCCTCAACACCCTCAACGCCCTCTCCATCGACATGCGCGAGTCCGGCGACTACCCCGGCGCCCGCGACTTCCAGGAGGACACGTACCGCAGGGCACGCGGCACGCTGGGCGAGGAGCACCCGCTCACCCTGCGCATCGCCCGCAACCTCGCCGTGTGCCGACGGCGTGACGGCGCGCTCAAAGAGGCCGCCAGGCTCTCGGACGAGACGCTGCGGCGGTTCGTCAACCGCTACGGTCCCGACCACTTCGACTCGCTGACGACCGCGACGAACCTGTCCGTCGACCACCGTCTCGCCGGGGACCTCGACGCCTCCCGGCAACTGGCCGAGACCACCGTGCCGCGCTTCGCGCAGCGGCTCGGGGAGAACCACGCGTACACCCTGCTGACCAAGGCGAATCTGGCCGCCACCATGCGGGCGCTGGGCAACCTCGACCGTGCGCAGGAGCTTGAGGATGACGCGGTCCGCCGGCTGGCCGAAACGGTCGGCCCGCAGCATGTCACCGCGCTCACGGTCGCGATCGGCCAGGCCAACACGGCTTCCGCGCGACTGGACTTCGACCGGGCGCGCGAGATCGGCGAGGCCAACCTCGCGCTGCTCACCGAGGTCGCCGGGGAGAAGCACCCGCTGACCCTGGCGTGCATCGCGAACCTCGCCCTCGACCTGCGCGGTCTGGGCCGAGGCGAGGAGGCGGACGAACTCCAGCGCACGGCGGTGGAGGGCTTCGCCGGGGTGGTCCGTGCCGACCACCCCTGGTTCAACGCGGCCCGTACGCGCCGCCGTATCGAGTGCGACATGGCGCCCATGCCGCTGTAGGGCGCCCGGAGCCGGGCCCGCGTCGTGCGCGGACCCGGCCCGCCGGAGGCAGGTCCCGTATGGTGATCAGCCCACGTCGGCCGCGGGGGCGGTCGGTGCGCCGTCCTGCGGGTGCCGGAGGGCCGGTTCGACGGGCGGCGCCGGAAGGCCGTTGTCGTTCCGGTTGCCCAGGTTATCCAGGTTGTCCCGGTCGGCCCAACGGCGGACCAGGATGAGCAGCGGTTGGGTGAAGAGCGTCGTGGCCAGCGCCATGAAGACCAGGACCGTGTAGAGGGGTTTGCTGAGCAGGTGGGCCTGGTAGCCCGCGTTGAGGGCGATCAGTTCGGTGAGGCCGCGCGTGCTCATCAGGACGCCCACGGTCCACGCGTCGCCGCGGTCCAGTCCGCTCAGCGAAGCCGCCGCCGCGCTGCTGCCGATCTTCGTCGTGACGGCCAGCACGGTCACCGCCGCCAGGACGGCCCAGCCGGTGCCGTCCAGGCTGTTGAGGGCGACGGCCTTGCCGGACAGGACGAAGAAGAACGGCACGAACAGATAGCTGACGGTGTGCAGTGCCCGCAGCAGGTCCGGATCGAGGGTGCCGTCCTCCTCGCGGGGCACCACCGCACCCGCGAGCAGCGCGCCGAAGATCACATGCAGCCCGAGCGCATGAGTCACCGCCGCCGACGCCACGGCGAAGCTGGCCAGCAGCGCGAGGCGCAGCGAGGGCTCCATTCGGGTGCGCCACAGCAGCCTGCGCAGCACCGGCCGGGCCGCCACGAGCATCACCGCGACGAAGCCGGCCGCGAGCAGCGCCCGCCACCCCCAGCTCAGGGACTGCCCCTGGCTGTCACCACCCAGCAGCGCCCCGGCCAGCACCGTCCACCCGATGACGTCGAGGAGGCCCGCCGCGGAGACGGCCACCACCCCGGGCACCGTGTGGGACATGTTGTTCTCCCGCACTATGGCCGTCAGCACCGGAACCGCCGTGATCGACAGGGCGACGCCGGCGAACACGACCTGGGCGGGCGTCAGATGCGGCATGCCCAGATCACGCAGCTGGTCCCGGAACAGCAGGGCACAGCCGCTCCCCGCCGCCATCGGTACCACGAACGACGCCACCGCCACGGTCACCGCCGAACGCGCGCGGTCGCCCAGGACCTTCAGATCCAGCTCGTAGCCCACCGCGAACAGGAACAGCACCAGGGCGAGCTGAGCGAAGCCGGTCAGCGCGGTGTCGATCTCCTTCGGGAACAGGTACGTGTGCCCGCCCGGCCACGCGCTGCCGAGGAGCGAGGGCCCGAGCGCGATGCCCGCGATCAACTGGCCCACGATGTAAGGCTGCTTCAGCCGTTGCGCCAGCCAGCCCGACGCATGGGCGACCACGAGGATCAGGGCGGTGGCCAGCAGGATGTGCATGACCGTCTCATCAGGACTCACGCGGTCCCCCTGTGTGTCCAGGCGCGCAGACCGTCCGGGCGTCCGGTGGCGGGTGGCGCAGCTCTCGCAAGTTTGCTCGATCCCAACCTACCCATGATACTGATAAGTTGACGTCACGACGGTAGTCGTACACGACGCTTCACAGGTGTCACGGGGGGCACATGACAGCGGTCGTCTTCATTCATGGGACGGGTGTTCGCGAACCTGGCTTCTCTGCGCTGGCGGGGCGCGTCGCGGCCGGGTTGACCGCGCTGCGCGAGGGACTTCGCATCGTGCCCTACTACTGGGGAGACACGCACGGCGCCACGCTCGCGGCAGGCGGTGCGAGCCTGCCGCCGGAGGCGGGCACCACGCGTGGACTCAACGAGGCACCCGCCGTGGTGGACACTGCCGACGATCCGACCGCGACCTGGGCCGCCCTCTACGCCGATCCGTACGCCGAACTCGCCCTCGCGGCAGCCGGCGCGGAACCGAAGGGCGAACGTCCCCCCGGCTCCCCGCTGCCGCACCAGCGGTTACAGACGCGCCTGGCCGCGCTCGCCGCCCAGGGCGACACGCCCGCCGTCGAGCTGGGGCCCGGGCTCGCCCGCGCCGCGACCGACCTGGCCGCCCACCCGCTGCTCGCGCCCGCGGCCGAGGCCCTCACCCCGGACGACCTGGCCGTGCTCGCCGCCCGCGGTCTGGCCGCCCGGATCATCGCCGACGCCCTCGACGCCGACACCCCGCTCGTCCCGGTCGGCGACACGCGTGACACCGTCGTCGACCGGATCGCCGAGGCCCTGGGCGCACCACCGCGGGGCAGCGAGCGCGGGATGCGCTCCCTGGTGCTGCGGGTCGCGGGGTCGGCCGCCTCGCGTGCGGCCGTACGCCGCCGGCGCGCCCTCACCCAGGCCGCCCACCCCGCCGCCGGGGACGTCCTGCGCTACCTCAGCCGTGGCGCGGGTGTCCGGGCCGACCTGCGCACTCTTGTCGCGGGCCTGGAGCCGCCCGTCGTGCTCGTCGGACACAGTCTGGGCGGCATCATCGCCCTGGACACCCTGATCTCCGAGCCCCTGCCGCAGGTCCGGCTCCTGGTGACGGCCGGCTCCCAGGGCCCGTTCCTGTACGAGTCGGGCTCCCTGCCCTGCCTCGAACACCCTGCGCCCCTGCCGCCCCACGTCCCCGACTGGCTGAATCTGTACGACCCCCGGGACCTGCTCGGCTACCTCGGCGCGGCCCTGTTCCCGGGGCGCGTCACCGACACGGCCGTCGACAGCCGCCAGCCCTTCCCGGCCGCGCACAGCGCCTACTGGACCAACCCCGAGGTGTACCGGCACATCGTGGACCGCCTGCCGTGACCGACCCCGTGACCGACCTCGCGTCCGGCCCCGTGCCCGCCCGCGTCGACCCGCACCGCGTCCACGCCCTGATCGTCGGCGTCGAGCACTACGACGCCGGACCCGCCTGGGATCTGCCGGGACCGGCCCGGGACGCCGTCCGCTTCCACCGGCTGCTGCGCGACGCAGGGGTGCCGGACAGTCAACTCCGGCTTCATCTGGCACCGTTGCCACCCTACGATCCCGGACTGCCCCACGGGCCGGCCGACCAGGCCACCCTGCGTCGCGTTCTGGTCCGCGAACTCCCGCTCGCGCAGGGCGACATCCTGTGGGTGTGGTGGGGCGGACACGGGGTCCTCGACCGGTCCGGACGCCTGCGGCTGTTCTGCGCGGACGCCACCACCGCCGACAAACTGGGCATCGACCTCGACTCCGCGCTCGAACGGTACGCCGGGGACGCCGTGCCGGGCCTCGCCCGCCAGATGTGGGTCGTGGACGCCTGCGAGACCTTCGAGGAGGACCTCGCCCTGCGGGAACAACTCCCGCCCGACGCCCTGCCCGTGGGCCGGCGCAACCTCGCCCATCAGCAGACCCTGCTGCGCGCGGCGGGCCGCGGCCGGGCCGCCGCCAACGACCCGGTGCGGGGCACGGGGCTGTTCTCCGACATCCTGCTCGGCCTCCTGGCCGACCGGGACGCCGTCCTGCCCGCGCCGCCGGATCCGGAGGAGCTGTTTCCCGCCGTCCGGACACGCATCGGGGCCCTCAGGGAAGCAGGCCGTACTCTGCAGTACCCCGAGATCCGGCTGCAGAGCCCCGAACGCACGGAGACACTGCTCCAGCCGGCACCGCCCCCGTCCGCCCCGTCCGCACCCTCCACGCCGCCCGCGCCGTCTTCGGCGGGCCGTCCGGTCTCCCCGCTGCTGCGGGCCGTGGACGCCCTGATGGCCTATCCGCTGATGGCCGACCCCGTCGAACGGCAGGCGGTGGTCGCCGCGTTGGACCCGCGCGACACGCAGACACTCGCCCGTCACACCAAGGCCCGCACGGACGCCACCTATCTGCTCAACCACCTCGCCAAGCGGGGCACGCAGGCGCTGTGGGAGCTGTACGACGCGGTGGTGTCCGTCGACGACGATTCCGAACGCAAATCCGTACTGGAGGCGGCATTGCGGGAGTTCGAGGAGCGGAACGGGCGCCGGAGCCTCCCGGGATGATCAGGTGGCGTGATCGTACGGTTTTCGACGGGGGTAGGAATGGCCATGATGGAAAGGGACACAAGGAACTGTGTGCCACCGTTTCGTGAAAGGGGGAGCACCTTGGAACAGCCGACTGCTCGGCTGCATGTCGAAGCCGCCGTCCGTGAGCCGGCCGTCGTCTCGGGAAGCGACTGCTGGGAGGCGGATCTGGCCGACCTCACGGGGCTGCCCCTGACCGCGGTGGACAGCCTCGCTCCGCTGCGTCCTTCGACCCGTTTGCTGGCCGAAGTCCTGCGCGCCCGCAGCAGCATGAGGGGCGGGAACGAAGGAAACGGCGGCAGCGCGCGGGCCGAATAGCGCTCCCGCCCGATCGGCCGAGCCCTCATGAGGTCTCCGCCTGCCCGCCGGGGTCCACCTGCGCCCCTTCCGAGCGACCGGAGGTCCCCGTCCATGACCAGTGAGCCGCGCACCGCCGCTCCCTTCCGTATGCCCGAGGGGCTCTTCGCGGAACTGGCCGTCGGCGGTGGCTCGGCGCAGGCCCTCGCCTTCCTCGAACGCAGCGAGCGCGCACGCCGGATGCTGCTGCTGCGCACGCTGCTGGACCACCTCGACGCACTGCCCACCCCGCTGACACCGGCCGCCGACGCGTGGCGCGTCCTCAAGGACGCCGCCGAGCGGGCGCCCGGCCCGGTCGAGCGGCTGCTGCTCGCCCCGGCGACCGGCGGCTGGCTCGCCCACGTGCTGCGCCGGGTGCACGGCACCGCGTCGGGCCCGCCGCTGTGGGTGGAGGCCGGTCACCTGTGCGCGCTGGCGGTGACGGCGTCCCTGCGCGCGGGCACGGCGGCCGAATTGCGGGTCCCGCTCACCGACGGCGCCCTGTCCCTCCCGGGCCTCGGCCAGGCCCGCCTTCCGGAGGCGCCCGCAGGCTGGACGGCCGGCGTGGCCGCCACCAGCCGGGGCACCCTCACCCTCACCGGCCCCGGACGACACTCAGTGCCGACCACCCTCACCTGCCGCCCGGCCACGGAGCCGCTCCGCAGCCACAGGGCCGCCCGAGTGCCGGTGCCCGGGTACGACAACAGGGCGGAGGTATCCGGGACTCACGGCGGGGCAGAGGCGGAGGTATCCGGGACTCACGGCAGGGGGGAGGGCGCCGAGGGGCCCGCCACCTGGTACCCGCTGCGCACCCTCACCCACATCGGCCGGGCCGGAGTCACCGCGATACCCCTCGACGACCTCGACCCCTACCGCGACCTCGACGACCCGGTCCCGCCCGCCCGGCTCGACGCCGACGAGGCAGAGGAGTGGCAGCGGTTGTTCGACGACGCCGTCGGCATTCTGGCGACCCCCGCCGGAACCGGGCCGGGCCGCGTGGACCCCGCCGCGATCCGGGCCGTCGTCCCCTTCGGCCGTACGGGCGTCCTGCCGCCCGCACCGCCCGCGGTTCCCCTGTCCGGTTCGAGCGGCGACTCCTACGGCGCCATGGTGATCGCCCGCCCCGCCTGCGCGCCGGCCCTCGCCGAGACCCTCGTCCACGAGTTCCAGCACAGCAAACTCGCCGCGCTCCTCCACCTCTTCCCGCTGCTCGACGACGACCGCGAGGAGCGCCATTACGCGCCCTGGCGCGCCGACCCGCGCCATCTCACCGGACTCCTGCACGGCGCCTACGCGTTCACCGGCGTGGCCGGCTTCTGGCGGGACCGGCTGGCCGGTCCGTATCACTCCGAGAAGGCGGGTGCCGAGGGGACAGGTGGCGAGGAGACGGGTATCGAGGGGACGGGTGGCGAGGAAACGGGTGCCGAGCAGGCCGGCCATGAGCAAGCCGGCCGCGACGAGGTCGGCCGCGAGGAGGCCGGTTACCACTTCGCGCTGCGCCGTCTCCAGAGCCGTCTTGTGGTCCGCGCCCTGCTGACGAGCGGCCGGCTGACCGCTCCGGGCAGGGCCTTCGTGTCGGGGCTCGCCCGCACGCTGGACGGCTGGCTGCGCGAGCCGGTGCCCGAGACGGCCCTCGCCCGCGCCCGTACGGCCGCCGCCCTGCACCGCACGGAGTGGCGGCTGCGCAACGTCGACCCGGCCGGCGGGTCCTTGGGGGGCGCTCATCGGTTCCGCCCCGACCGGACCCTGTGGCCTGACGTCCGCACCCAGGCCTTCGCCACCCGCCCCGCCGTGCCTCGTACGGCCGACGAGTACCTCGCCGCGGGGCGCCCGGCCGCCGCGCTGGCCCGTTACGAGGACGCCCTCGCCGACGACCCGGCCGAGCCGCACACACTGGCCGGATGGATCGTCGCCCGCGCGACCCTCGCCCCGGGCCGGACGGCCCGCCGCATACTGGCCCGGCCGGAACTGCTGCGACCCTCCGGGGGTTGACCGTCGGGGAGCATGCCACCGGGTGTTGACCGCGGCGGGTTATGTCACCGGGTGTTGGCTGTCGGGGGTTTATGCCAGCGGGTTTATGCCAGCGGGTGTTGGCCACCGTGTGTTGGTCATCGGGGGGCATGCCACCGGGTGTTGGCCACCGGGCGTTGACCGCGGCGGGTCATGCCACCGTACGTTGGCCACCGTGCGTTGGCCGTCGGAGGTTCATGCCACCGGCCGTTGACCCCGGCGGCTCACCCCACCGGCCGTTGACCGCGGCGGGTTATGTCACCGGGTGTTGGCTGTCGGGGGTTTATGCCAGCGGGCGTTGGCCAGCGGGTGTTGGCCAGCGGGTGTTGGCCAGCGGGTGTTGGCCAGCGGGTGTTGGCCAGCGGGTGTTGGCCAGCGGGTGTTGGCCAGCGGGTGTTGGCCAGCGGGT
>NZ_JBICZA010000003.1:0-33700 GCF_043201585.1 Streptomyces sp. NPDC048297 | reverse complement strand
GGGTGTTGGCCACCAGGCGTTGACCGCGGCGGGTCATGCCACCGTACGTTGGCCACCGTGCGTTGGCCGTCGGAGGTTCATGCCACCGGCCGTTGACCCCGGCGGCTCACCCCACCGGCCGTTGACCGCGGCGGCTCTCCCCACCAGCCGTCGACCGCCGAAGTCACCCCACCGCCCGTTGACCATCGGGTTCACCCCACCAGCCGCAGCCGCCGCTCGCACACCCCCACCCGGACCGTCTGCCCCCAGGTGAGTTGCAGCGCGTCGCTCTCGATGCCGTCGCCGAAGGCGATGAGACGGTCGGACTCCACGGTGACCGTCAGCGCGGCGGAGGCCGTGAGGTCGCCCGCCACCAGCGACGTGCCGGTGGCCGGTGACGGCCAGGCCTCGCGGACGAACCACACCAGCCGGTCGTCGGTGGGGGAGGGCAGCGGGAGCCGGCTGCCGCGCTCCTGCCACACCGAGCGCAGCCAGCCGGTCGCGCCGGTGCCGGTCCCGACCAGCACCCCGGAGGAGGCCTGGGCCTCGACGGCACCCCCGTCGTCGTCGAGGCCCAGGCGGTAGCGGGCGGTCTGGTGGCCCGGTGTCCCGAGATAGATCTCGTTGAGCGCCACCAGCCGCTGGGTGTCGTCGGCGACGGCCTCGACCATGGTGAGTTCGTCCACCGGGCCGCCGCCCGCCGCGGGCAGCAGCTTCGCCGCGTCCCGCGAACGGTGCCGTACCAGCACGCCCGGGTTGCGTCCCGGGGCGGTGTCGATACCGATGACCGGCTGGCCGGACAGGTACTTGGCGACGTTCGCCACCAGTCCGTCCTGTCCGACCACCACGACGACGTCCCCCGGCGCGAACAGGAAGCGGTCCAGGTCGGCCCGTTCCACCTGTGCCTGGCGCCACGTCAGGGGTACGGCGGCGATCACTTCCGCGAGGGCGTGGCGGGCGCCGCGGTGCCGCTCGGCGATCTCCTCGATGTCCCGGCCCCGGGAGGCGAGGAAGAAGGCGGCCTGGCCGTGCGTGCTGTGCCGGGCCACCAACTCCTCGTACTCCGTGGTGCGATGGACCAGGACGGCACGCGGCGCGAGGCTCACTCGGTGACCCCCGGGGCGAGCCTGGCCAGCAGTCCGGTCAGCACGTCGGGCGAGACGGTCACGCTGTCGATCCGCGGCAGGTTCTCCGCGAGCCGGGTGGCGGTGAGTGCCCGCAGCGTCTCCGCCCCGTCGACCCCGGCCTCCGCGTGCACCCGCAGCCAGGCCGCCTGGGCCTGGGCCCGCGCCTCGCCGACCACGCGAGCACCCTCGGCCTCGGCGCGGGCGGTCGCCGCCGTCCGCGCCGCCTCGGCCTCGCCCAGCCGTGCGGTGCGCGCCGCCTCCGCCTCGGCCAGCTTCAGCGAACGCGCGGCCTCCGCCTCCGCGAGCTTCACCGACCGTGTGGCCTCCGCCTCCGACAGCTTCACCGTCCGGGCCGCCTCCGCCTGGGCGCGCACCGCGTCCGCGGCTGCCTGCTCCTCGGCCTCGCGCCGGGCGTTGGTGCCGCGCTGTTCGACCAACTGCTCCTCGCGGCGGGCCAGTTCGATGCGGCTGGCCAGCTCGTTCTCGGCGATGGCACGCTCCCGCTCGACCGCCACGGCCCGCCGTTCGTACGTCGCCCGGTCGGCCTCCTGCTGGATCTGCTCCCGGGCCGGGGTGCGCAGCGCCCGCTCCACCTCCGGCTCAGGCCGCAGGGCCATCACGCGGACGGCCACCACCTCGATGCCGGTGGCAGGCAGCCGCGGCTCCGCGGCGAGCCCGGCCGCGAGCCGCTCGCGCACCACGGCCACCCCGTCGGTCAGTGCGGCAGCCAGTGCCGTACGGGCGAGGACGTCCAGCGCGTGCTGCTGGGCGGTCTCGGTGAGCAGGGTGCCCAGTTGTTCGAGCGGGGTGCCGCGCCAGGCGCCGGTGTCCGGGTCGACCGAGAAGTCCAGGCGGGCGGCGGCGACGGCCGGGTCGGCGATCCGGTAGGTGACCGTCGCCTGCACGGACACGTCCTGGAAGTCGCGGGTGCGGGCGTGGAAGGTCATCGCCAGTTCCCGGTCGTCCACCGGTATCTCGGACAGCGCTGCGGTCAGCGGTCGGAACCAGAAGCTGAGCCCCGGACCGTCGTGGACCAGCGTGCCGGAACGGTGGTGCCGCACGTGTGCCGTGGGCGTGCCGCGCAGATGACGCCAGCCCAGGCGCCGCGTGATGTCGGCCATGGAACCCCCCTTGGAGAACCTGAGAACCCCTCGATTTTCGTCACTACGACGATAAACCGTGAAGCCGCTTCTCGTCAACAGGACGAAAACTGGGGGCGGTGCAAACGGCAGAGATGGGCGTGAAGGCGGGCGCGGGCGGCCAGGATGGAGGCATGGCATACCACGTCGACTCCGAGGCCGGACGGCTGCGCCGGGTGATCCTGCACCGGCCCGACCTGGAGCTCAAAAGGCTCACCCCCAGCAACAAGGACGCCCTCCTGTTCGACGACGTGCTCTGGGTGCGCCGGGCGCGCGCCGAGCACGACGGGTTCGCCGATGTCCTGCGTGACCGCGGAGTCGCCGTCCACCTCTTCGGCGACCTGCTCACCGAGACCCTGGCGCTCCCCGCGGCCCGCGCCCTCGTCCTGGACCGGGTCTTCGACGAGAAGGAGTACGGCCCCCTCGCCACCGGCCACCTGCGCGCCGCCTTCGACCGGATGACCCCGGGCGAGCTGGCCGAGGCCCTGATCGGCGGCATGACCAAGCGGGAGTTCCTCGACGCCCACGAGGAGCCGGCCTCCGTCCGCTTCCACGCCATGGACCTGGACGACTTCCTGCTCCGCCCGCTGCCCAACCACCTCTTCACCCGGGACACCTCGGCCTGGATCTACGACGGCGTCTCGATCAACGCCATGCGCTGGCCCGCCCGGCAGCGGGAGACCGTGCACTTCGAGGCGATCTACCGGCATCACCCGCTGTTCCGCGACGACACGTTCCACGTCTGGTCGCGCGGCCAGGCCGACTACCCCTCCACCATCGAGGGCGGCGACGTCCTGGTGATCGGCAACGGCGCCGTCCTCATCGGGATGAGCGAGCGCACCACCCCGCAGGCCGTGGAGATGCTCGCGACCAAGCTGTTCGCGGCCGGCTCCGCGCGCACGATCGTGGCGCTGGACATGCCCAAGCGGCGCGCCTTCATGCACCTCGACACCGTGATGACCATGGTCGACGGCGACACCTTCACCCAGTACGCCGGGCTCGGCATGCTGCGCTCGTACACCATCGAGCCCGGGGCCGGCGAGCGGGAACTGAAGGTCACCGACCATCCGCCGGAGCACATGCACCGCGCGATCGCCGCCGCCCTGGGGCTCGGCGAGATCCGGGTGCTGACCGCCACCCAGGACGTGCACGCGGCCGAACGCGAGCAGTGGGACGACGGCTGCAACGTGCTCGCCGTCGAGCCCGGGGTCGTCGTCGCCTACGAGCGCAACGCCACCACCAACACGCATCTGCGCAAGCAGGGCATCGAGGTGATCGAGATTCCGGGCAGTGAGCTGGGGAGAGGGCGGGGTGGTCCGCGGTGCATGAGCTGTCCCGTGGAGCGGGACGGGGTGTGAGCGGGCACACTGCCGGGGGGTCTGCATAGGCATGCTGATTACCGTATAGAATTCCATGGTCCTGCACCCGTACCCCCTGGAGCGCCCCCATGGCGACAGTCCCGACCGCCCTCGCCGGCCGCCACTTCCTCAAGGAGCTGGACTTCACCGCCGAGGAATTCCGCGGCCTGGTCGAGCTGGCCGCGGAGCTGAAGGCGGCGAAGAAGGCCGGGAACGAGACGCAGTACCTGCGGGGCAGGAACATCGCGCTGGTCTTCGAGAAGACCTCGACGCGCACCCGGTGCGCGTTCGAGGTCGCCGCCGCCGACCAGGGTGCCCACACGACCTACCTCGACCCGGCCGGCTCGCAGATCGGGCACAAGGAGTCCGTGAAGGACACCGGCCGTGTCCTCGGCCGGATGTTCGACGCCATCGAGTACCGGGGTCACAGTCAGGGCGTGGTCGAGGAACTGGCCCGGTACGCCGCGGTCCCCGTCTACAACGGCCTCACCGACGAGTGGCACCCCACCCAGATGCTCGCCGACGTGCTCACCATGACCGAGCACAGCGACCGCCCGCTGTCCGAGATCACGTATGCCTACCTCGGCGACGCCCGCTACAACATGGGCAACTCCTACCTGGTCACCGGCGCCCTGCTCGGGATGGACGTCCGGATCGTCGCGCCCAAGGTGCTGTGGCCGGACGAGACGATCGTCGAGCTGGCCCGTCAGCTCGCCACCGCGTCCGGCGCGCGGATCACCCTCACCGACGACGTGCAGGAAGGTGTACAGGGCGCCGACTTCATCGCCACCGATGTCTGGGTGTCGATGGGAGAGCCCAAGGAGGTCTGGGACGAGCGCATCGCGCTGCTCGGCCCCTACGCCGTGAACATGGACGTACTGCGCGCCACCGGCAAGCCGGACGTGAAGTTCCTGCACTGCCTGCCGGCCTTCCACGACCTCGGCACCGCCGTCGGCCGCGAGATCCACGAACGGCACGGACTGACCGAGCTGGAGGTCACCGACGAGGTGTTCGAGTCCGAGCACTCGGTGGTCTTCGACGAGGCCGAGAACCGGATGCACACCATCAAGGCAGTCCTGGTATCCACCCTGGCCTGACCGGTCTCGCGCACTGCTTGGCCTGACCGCCTCGCGCACTGCTTGGCCTGGCCGGCTTAGTGAGGCTTGGCCTGGCTGGTCTCGCGCCACTTGGCCTGACCGGCCTCGTGCGGCTTGGTCTGATCGGTCGGTCTCCGCAGTCCGGCCCGGCCGGAATCCCGCCGTCCGGCCTGACCGGTATCCCGTCGTCCGGCCTGACCGGTATCCCGTCGTCCGGCCTGACCGGTATCCCGTCGTCCGGCCTGACCGGTATCCCGTCGTCCGGCCCGGCCGGTATCCCGTCGTCCGGCCCGGCCGGTATCCCGTCGTCCGGCCCGGCCGGTATCCCGTCGTCCGGCCCGGCCGGGCTCGTGGGCTCTGCCCGGTCTGACCTGTGTCACACAGTCTTGCCTGACCCGCCTCACCAGGCCTTATCCTGACCGGCGGCCCGGAATCACCCCTTTCGGGTCGCCGCAGCGACCTCCCCCGTTCCTCGACGCCGCTCGAGCGGGGGCGACCCCGTCGGTCGCACCGCACCACCAGAAACGAGCACCACCCGCATGCCCGCTCCCCGTATCAAGTCCCCGCACCTGCTCGTCGCCGAATCCGGCGCCGACCGCGAGGGACACGGCCTGAAGCGCTCGATGGGCCTCTTCCAGCTCATCTGCTTCGGTGTCGGCGCCATCGTCGGCACCGGCATCTTCGTCGGCCTCTCCGACTCCGTCGCCCAGGCCGGCCCCGCCGTGGTCGTCTCCTACATCCTCGCCGCGATCACCTGCGTCTTCACCGCGTTCTCCTTCGCCGAGCTGGGCGGTGCGATCCCGGTCTCCGGATCCTCGTACTCCTTCGCCTACGCCGGCCTCGGCGAGTCCACCGCCTTCCTGGTCGGCTGGTGCCTGCTGCTGGAGTACGGCATCTCCATCTCCGCGGTCGCCCTCGGCTGGAGCCAGTACGTCAACGAGCTCCTGCACAGCCTCACCGGCCTGCAGCTCCCGCACGCCCTGTCCGCCGGTCCCGGCGACGGCGGCGTCATGAACCTGCCCGCCGTGATCGTCATCGCCATGGGGTGCGTCCTGCTGGTGCGCGGGGTGCGCGAGAGCGCCAGGGCCACGGCCGCCATGGCGGCCGTGAAGCTCGTCATCCTCCTGGCCTTCTGCGTCATCGGCTACAGCGCCTTCAAGGACGGCAACCTCACCCCGTTCTCCCCGGCCGGTCTCGGCGGCATCGGCGCCGGCACCACCGCCGCGTTCTTCTCCTACATCGGCTTCGACGCGATCACCACCGCCGGCGAGGAGGCCAAGAACCCCCGCCGCGACATCCCGATCGCGATCATGGTCTGCATGGGTCTGGTCACCCTGCTCTACTGCGCGGTCGCGCTCGCCGCGATCGGCGCCATCGGCGGCGACCAGGTCGCCGGCCGGCCCGCCGCGCTGTCGTATGTCGTCAACGAGGTCACCGGCTCCGCCGTCGGCGGCGGTGTCATCGCCTTCGGCGCGGTCGTCGCCATCGCGTCCGTCGTCCTCGCCGTGATGTACGGCCAGACCCGCATCCTGATGTCGATGTCCCGGGACGGCCTGATCCCGCGCGTCTTCGAGAAGGTGTCGCCGAAGACCTCCACCCCGGTGGCCGGAACGCTCATCGTCGCGGTCGTCTTCGCCGTCCCGGCGGCCTTCGCCTCGCTCGACTCCGTGATGAACCTGTGCACCATCGGCACGCTCGCGATCATGGCCGTCGTCAACATCTCGGTGATCGCCCTGCGCCGCCGCGAGCCGGGCCTCCAGCGCAGCTTCCGGGTGCCGCTCCACCCCGTCGGCCCGCTGCTCGGCGTGGGCTTCTGCCTGTACCTGATGTACGAGACGGGCTGGGAGACCTGGATCCAGTTCGCGGTGTTCCTCGTGGTGGGCCTGCTGATCTACCTCGCGTACGGCCGCCGGAACTCCACACTGGCCCGGCCGGTCGCCGAGGTCAGCTCGGACGCCGCTGAGCGGGAACCACAGGCAGTCTGAACCACACCGCCTTGCCCGACGAGGTCGGGCGGTGACCACAGGACGAGCTGAGGGCGCGGATCAACAACAGACCGCGCCCTCCCTCCTGCCAGAGGTCCGGCTCCTCGATCACCGGACGGGTGAGATGGCCGGGCGGCGCCGGGTCCGGGTCGTGCACCTCGACCTGGCAGCCGGTCGGCCGCAGCTCCACCACCAGCTCGATCGGGCCGCGCCCGGCGGTGTGCTCCACCGCGTTGGCCACCAGCTCCGCCGTGAGCAGCTCCGCCGTGTCGCAGTCCGTCGTGTGCTCCACCTCGGCCAGGGCCTCGCGCACCAGCGCGCGCGCCGTCGGCACCGCCGCCGCGGTGTGCGGCAGCGCGATACGCCAGGAGGCCGATTCGGTGGGGCGTTCGTGCAAGGCGAGTCCGTTCATGGCGCAGGCTGTCCTGCTTTCGACTGTAGGAATGGTACGGGCCCGGCCACCGCAGCCGTCGGCGGGCACCGCCCGGGACCTCGGTCCCCGGCACCGGGCTGCCTACCCGTGCGAACGTCCCGCCTCCCACGGCCGCGCCCACTGTTACCGCGCTGTCGCCGACCGGTGACGTGCGCGCGGCGACCCGGCCGGACGCGTGACACGGCTTGTGTCGCCATCATGACGACAGTCACCAACAGGTGATAACTTCGGGGGACACCGCAACGTGAGGCACCGCCCCCCTAGGAGGCCGCACGTCATGAGTCCCTTCACCGGCTCCGCCGCCCGCACCCCCGACTGGGAGCATCTGCGGGTCCGGGTCGCCGACGGCGTCGCCACCGTCACCCTGGCCCGCCCCGACAAGCTCAACGCCCTCACCTTCGGCGCCTACGCCGACCTGCGCGACCTGCTCGCCGAGCTGTCCCGGGAGCGCTCGGTGCGGGCCCTCGTGCTCACCGGCGAGGGGCGCGGCTTCTGCTCCGGCGGCGACGTGGACGAGATCATCGGCGCCACGCTGTCCATGGACACCGCCCAGCTGCTCGACTTCAACCGCATGACCGGCCAGGTCGTACGGGCGATCCGCGAGTGCCCCTTCCCGGTGATCGCCGCCGTGCACGGCGTGGCGGCCGGCGCCGGCGCGGTCCTCGCCCTGGCCGCCGACTTCCGGATCGCGGACCCCTCGGCCCGCTTCGCCTTCCTCTTCACCCGCGTCGGCCTCTCCGGCGGCGATATGGGCGCCGCCTACCTCCTGCCCCGCGTCGTCGGCCTCGGCCATGCCACCCGCCTCCTCATGCTCGGCGAACCGGTCCGCGCCCCCGAGGCCGAACGCATCGGCCTGATCAGCGAACTGACCGAGGAGGGCCGAACCGACGAGCGAGCCCTCGAACTGGCCCACCACCTGGCCGACGGCCCAGCACTGGCCCACGCCCAGACCAAGGCCCTCCTGACGTCCGAACTGGACATGCCCCTGGCCTCCTCCATCGAACTGGACGCCTCCACCCAAGCTCTCCTCATGAACGGCGAGGACTACGCCGAATTCCACGCCGCGTTCAAGGAAAAGCGCCCCCCGAAGTGGAGGGGGAGATAGCAGATGCCAACCTCGGCCAGTCCAACCGAAGGGGCGCGGGGCTCTGCCGATATGCGGCTCCGCCGCGGGGCGCGATCAACCACAGACCACCCGCAGCCGCCGACGACGACCAGCCACCCCCAACGCATCGCGATCATCGGCGGAGGCCCCGGCGGCCTCTACGCCGCCGCCCTGCTGAAACGGCTGAACCCCGATCGGCAGATCACCCTCTGGGAACGCAACCCCCCCGACCAGACCTTCGGCTTCGGAGTCGTCCTCTCCGACGAAACCCTGGGCGGCATCGAACACGCCGACCCCGTCGTCTACGCGGCCCTGCGACAGGACTTCACCCGCTGGGACGACATCGACATCACCCACCGAGGCACCCGCGAAACCTCCGGAGGACACGGCTTCGCGGCCCTCGGCCGCCGCCGTCTCCTGGAGATCCTGCACGACCGCTGCCGTTCCCTCGGCGTGGACCTCCGCTTCCGCACCGAGGCACCGCACCCCGACGATCTTTCGGCCACCCACGACCTCGTCATCGCCGCCGACGGCGTGCACAGTGCCACCCGCGGAACCTACGCCGCCGAGTTCCGCCCCCAGGTGACCGCGCACCGCTGCCGGTACATCTGGCTGGCCGCCGACTTCCCCTTCGACGCCTTCCGCTTCGAGATCGCCGAGACGGAACACGGCGTGATGCAGCTGCACGGCTACCCGTACTCGACCGACGCCTCCACTGTGATCGTCGAGATGCGCGAGGAGGTCTGGCGGGCGGCGGGCTTCGACGAGGCCGACCCGCAGGAGTCCGTCGACCGCTGCGCCAAGATCTTCGCGGACGCGCTCCGTGGCCGCCCCCTGCGCTCCAACAGCTCCGCCTGGACCACCTTCCGCACGGTGGTCAACGCGCACTGGTCGCACGGCAACGTCGTCCTGCTGGGCGACGCCGCCCACACCGCCCACTTCTCCATCGGCTCCGGCACCAAGCTGGCCGTGGAGGACGCGCTGGCCCTGGCCGCGTGTCTGGAGGAACAGCCCGACGTCCCCAGGGCGCTCGTGGCGTACGAGGAGGAGCGCAAGCCCGTCGTCGCCTCCACGCAGCGTGCCGCACGGGCCAGCCTGGAGTGGTTCGAGAACCTGCGGCGGTACCTCGACCAGCCGTCGCGCCAGTTCGCGTTCAACCTGCTCACTCGCAGCCGCCGCGTCACCCACGACAACCTCCGGCTGCGTGACGCGCACTTCACCGAGGCCGTGGAGCACGAGTTCGGCTGCCCGCCCGGCACGCCCCCGATGTTCACGCCGTTCCGGCTGCGCGGGCTGACCCTGCGCAACCGGGTCGTCGTCTCCCCGATGGACATGTACTCGGCGACGGACGGCGTCCCCGGTGACTTCCACCTCGTCCACCTCGGCGCCCGCGCCCTCGGCGGGGCCGGCCTGGTGATGACCGAGATGGTGTGCGTGAGCGAGGAGGGCCGGATCACCCCGGGCTGCGCGGGCCTGTACACCGGCCGGCAGGTCGCGGCGTGGAAGCGGATCACCGACTTCGTGCACGCCCAGGCGCCCGGCACCGCGATCGGCGTCCAGCTCGGGCACGCGGGCCGCAAGGGCTCCACCCGGCTGATGTGGGAGGGCATGGACGAGCCGCTGCCCGACGGCAACTGGCCGCTCGTGGCCGCCTCCCCGCTGCCGTACAAGCCGGACAGCCAGACCCCGCGCCAGCTCTCCCGGGCCCAACTGACCGACATCCGGGAGCAGTTCACGTCCGCCGCCTCGCGGGCCGCGCGGGCCGGCTTCGACCTGCTGGAACTGCACTGCGCCCACGGCTATTTGCTCTCCGGCTTCCTCTCCCCGCTGACCAACCGGCGCACCGACGCCTACGGCGGCTCGCTGGAGAAGCGGCTCAGGTTCCCGCTGGAGGTCTTCGACGCCGTACGCGCGGTGTGGCCGGCGGAGCGGCCGATGACCGTACGCATCTCGGCCACGGACTGGGCCGAGGGCGGCACCACGGCCGAGGACGCCGTCCGGATCGCCCGCGCCTTCGCCGCGCACGGCGCCGACGCGATCGACGTGTCCACGGGGCAGGTGGTGGCCGAGGAGCGGCCGGAGTTCGGGCGGTCGTACCAGACGCCGTTCGCCGACCGCGTCCGGCACGAGGTCGGCGTCCCGGTGGTCGCGGTCGGCGCGATCTCCTCCTGGGACGACGTCAACTCCCTGATCCTGGCCGGGCGTACGGACCTGTGCGCGCTGGCCCGGCCGCATCTGTACGACCCGAACTGGACGCTGCACGCGGCCGCCGAGCAGGGGTACACGGGACCCGGAGCCGCCTGGCCCGCGCCCTACCGGGCGGGCAGCAGACGCCCCCGGACCGGGCGCACGGACGCCCCGAAACCGAGGCTGTCGCTCGACGGTTGAGGCGGCGGGGGACTCGACGGAGGAGGCGGTCGGAGACTTGACGGAGGAGGCGGTCGGAGACTCGACGGAGGAGGCGGTCGAGGACTCGACGGGCGAGGCGGTCGGGGAGCGGTCGTGCAGTGCCGGTCACAGCCCTTCCACTCGATTCGCACGGTTTGGGGACCGACCTGTCGTCGGCGGATGACTACGTTCTGTCGGGCGAACGGGACCACGGACAGGGATCGAGACTGCGATGAGTGACACCAGGCCGCTGCCCGAGCAGCCGGGACACGGCTACAACCGCCCGCCGGCGCAGACGCCCGCGCCCCGGCCCACACCGCCCCGGCCCGCGCCGGTGTACGAGCCGGCCCCCGCCCGGCAGCGCCGCCCCGACGGCTCGGGCTCCCGCCGCACGGCGCTCGTCATCCACACGATCGCCGACGTCGCCGCCGCGTTCCTCGGCCTGTGGATCCTGCTGTACCTGCTCGACGCCAACCAGGGGAACGTCTTCGTGCGGTTCGTCGGGGACGTGGCCGACGCGCTCGCCTGGTGGTCGCAGGACATCTTCACGACGGACACCGAGAACCTCCGGGTCCTGCTCGACTACGGCCTGCTCGCGGTGATCCACCTCGCGGTCGGCCACGGCATCGCGGTCCGGCTGCGCCGCTTCTGGGAGACCCCCGCTGCTTCCGGCCGGGGCTCACACCCCCGGCTCGGTCCCCGCGCAGCCCGCGAACTCCGCCCCCGCGTCCCGCAGTCGCGCGTGCAGGGCGCGGAACACCTCCGCCGAGCGCACGCCCGGCCAGTCGGCGGGCAGCAGCGCGGCGGGCAGTCCGGGGTCGGTGTAGGGCAGGTGGCGCCAGGAGTCCAGGGCCAGGAGGTAGTCGCGGTAGGCCTCCTCGGGCGGGGTGCCCGTGCGGCCCTCCCAGGCGCGCAGGACCGGGGTGTGGACGTCCAGGAAGTTCTCGTGCTCCTTCGCGATCGCCGTGAGATCCCACCAACGGGTGACGGCCTCGGCGGTCGGAGCGAAGCCGAGGTGGTCACCGCGGAAGAAGTCGACGTACGGGTCGAGGCGCAGCCGGGACAGGGTGTGCCGGGTCTCCTCGTACAGCCGGGCCGGGGCGATCCACACCCCGGGGGCCGCCGTGCCGAACCCCAGGCCGGCCAACCGGGAGCGCAGGACGTGCCGCTTCTGCCGCTCCGACTCGGGCACGGAGAACACGGCGAGCACCCAGCCCTCGTCCTCGGGCGGCGCGCTCGCGTAGATACGGCGGTCGCCGTCGTCGAGCAACTGGCGTGCCCCGGGCGAGAGTTCGTACCCGGCGGCGCCCTGCCCGGTGCGGGCGGGCAGCAGCAGGCCGCGGCGTTTGAGCCGGGACACCGAGGAACGCACCGACGGTGCGTCCACGCCGACCGCGGCCAGCAGCCGGATCAGCTCGGCGACGGGCACCGGGCCCGGCATGAAGCGGCCGTACGCGCCGTAGAGCGTGACGATGAGGGACCTGGGGGCGCGCTGCTCGGACACGTTGATCATTTTAAGTCGTCGGCATCACTGCTGGTCACCATCGGTGCGCAGCCGGAACCGCTGCAACTTCCCGGTGGCCGTGCGCGGAAGGGCGTCCAGGAACACGAACGTACGCGGGCACTTGTACGGGGCCAGCTCCGACTTCAGGAACGTGCGCAGCGCCTCCGGGTCGCGCGGCGCCCCCGCGCGCAGCACGGTGTACGCCACCGCGATCTGGCCGCGCGTCTCGTCGGGCCGGCCGACGACGGCGCTCTCGACCACGTCCGGGTGGCGCAGCAGCGCGTCCTCCACCTCGGGACCGGCGATGTTGTACCCGGCCGAGATGATCATGTCGTCGGCGCGGGCCACATAGCGGAAGTAGCCGTCGCCGTCGCGGACATAGGTGTCACCGGTGACGTTCCAGCCGCCGCGCACGTACTCCCGCTGCCGGGGGTCGGCGAGGTAGCGGCAGCCGACCGGGCCGCGCACCGCCAGCAGCCCCGGTTCGCCGTCCGGCACGGGGGTGCCGTGCTCGTCCTGGACGCGCGCCTGCCAGCCCGGCACCGGAAGACCGGTCGTGCCCGGTCTGATCCGTTCGTCGGCGGCGGAGATGAAGATGTGCAGCAGTTCGGTGGCGCCGATGCCGTTGATGATCCGCACACCGGTGCGCTCGTGCCAGTCCCGCCAGGTGGCCGCGGGCAGGTTCTCGCCGGCCGACACACAGCGCCGCAGTGACGAGACGTCGTGCCCGCCGAGGTGGTCGAGCATCGCGCGGTACGCGGTCGGCGCGGTGAACAGGACCGACACCCGGTGCTCGGCGATCGCGGGCAGCAGCTGCCGGGGGCCCGCCTGCTCCAGCAGCAGGGTGCTGGCACCGGCCCGCATCGGGAAGATCACCAGCCCGCCCAGGCCGAAGGTGAAGCCGAGCGGCGGACTGCCGGTGAACACGTCGTCCTCATGGGGGCGCAGCACATGCCTGGAGAAGGTGTCGGCTATGGCCAGTACATCCCGGTGGGCGTGCATGCAGCCCTTCGGGCGGCCCGTGGTGCCCGAGGTGAAGGCGATCAGCGCGATGTCGTCGGCGGCGGTGTCGACGGCCGGGCAGGGCTCTTGCGGCGCCGGCCGGTTCAGCAGGTCGCCGGGGCCGTCACCGCCGTACGTCGTGATGCGCAGACCCGGCACCCCGGCCTTCACCAGGTCGTCCACGCAGCGGGCGTCGCACAGCGCGTGCCCGACCCGGGCGATCTCGCAGATCGTCGCCAGCTCGTGCGGGCGCTGCTGGGCCAGGACCGTGACCGCGACCGCGCCCGCCTTGAGCACCGCCAGCCAGCAGGCCGCGAGCCACGGCGTGGTGGGACCGCGCAGCAGCACCCGGTTGCCGGGGACCACCCCCAGCTCGCCGGTGAGGACGTGCGTGATGCGGTCGACCTGGGCGCGCAGTTCGCCGTACGTCCACACGGGCCCGTCCGGCGTACGGAAGACCGGGCGGTCCGGGTCCGTGTGGCCGAGGAGTTCGGCGGCGCAGTTCAGCCGTTCGGGGTAGTTCAGCTCCGGGAGGTCGAAACACAGCTCGGGCCACTCCTGCGGCGGCGGGAGGTGGTCGCGCGCGAAGGTGTCGACATGGGCCGAGTCGTGCATGGCGGTGCCCCCTTGCCGTGACAAGCGTGGAGACGGGCGTCCTGAGAAGCACGGGCGTCCTGGGCTTGTGAGGAGCGTATCGTGTTGGTGACGGCAGTCAACTGTGCGCGATAACGTCGGAGGGGTGCCCCTCCGGGTTCCCGGCCCGGAGGGCGGCGCCCCGCCGCACAGGGAGGACCGTCAGTGCTCGCATTCTCACTCGAACCGGAGCAGACCGCCTGGTGTGCCGAGCTGCGCCGGACGGCCGCCGACCGGCTGCGCCCGCTGGCCGACAAGGGCGAACCGGGCCAGGTCAACCGCCCGCTCCTCGCCGAACTCGGCCGGCTCGGACTGCTCGCCCGGCTGTTCACCTCGGGAGCCCTCGGCCTGTGCCTGATGCGGGAGTCCCTCGCCCAGGCCTGCACCGAGGCCGAGACCGCCCTCGCGCTCCAGGGCCTGGGCGGCCACCCGGTGCACGCCCACGGCACCCCGGAGCAGCGCGAGCGCTGGCTGCCCGGGGTCGCCGACGGCAGCACGGTGGCCGCGTTCGCGCTGAGCGAGCCGGGCGCCGGATCGGACGCCGCCGCCCTCGCCCTCGCCGCCGAACCGGACGGTGAGGGCGGCTGGCGACTCACCGGCGCCAAGTGCTGGATCTCCAACGCCCCCGAGGCCGGCTTCTACACCGTGTTCGCGCGGACGACCCCCGGCGCCGGAGCCCGCGGCGTCACCGCCTTCCTGGTCCCCGCCGACCGGCCCGGACTCACCGGCGCCGCACTGGAGATGATCTCGCCGCACCCCATCGGCGCCCTCGACTTCGACGCCGTGCCCGTCACCCGGGACGACGTCCTCGGCGAGGTGGACCGGGGCTTCGCCGTCGCCATGGGCACCCTCAACCTCTTCCGACCCAGCGTCGGCGCCTTCGCGGTCGGCATGGCACAGGCCGCTCTCGACGCCACGCTCGACCACACCCGCGCGCGGGACGCCTTCGGCGGCAAACTCCGCGACCTCCAGGCCGTCTCCCACCAGGTCGCCGAGATGGCCCTGCGCACCGAGGCGGCCCGCCTGATGGTCTACGCGGCGGCGTCCGCGTACGACCGGGGCGCCCCCGACGTCCCCCGGCGCGCCGCCATGGCCAAGCTGCTCGCCACCGAGACCGCGCAGTACGTCGTCGACACCGCCGTCCAGCTGCACGGCGCCCGCGCCCTGCGCCGCGGCCACCTCCTCGAACATCTCTACCGCGAGGTCCGCGCCCCACGGATCTACGAGGGGGCCAGCGAGGTCCAACGGGGCATCATCGCCAAGGAGTTGTACGCCATGAACCGTGACGGGGAGGCCCGGTGACCACCGAACGCGTCAATCCGCCGACCACCGAACGCGTCAATCCGCCCGAGCTGTCCCCGCCCACCGGCTTCTCCCACGCCGTCGTCGCGACCGGCTCCCGCGTGCTGTTCCTCGCCGGCCAGACCGCTCTCGACACCGACGGCAAGATCACCGGCAGTACGCTCCCGGAGCAGTTCGAGAAGGCGCTCGGCAACCTCCTCACCGCCCTGCGCGCGGCCGGCGGCACCCCCGCCGACCTCGCCCGCGTCACCGTCTACGCCACCGACGTCGCCGCCTACCGCGACCACTCCCGCCGACTCGGCGGCATCTGGAAGGAGTTGGCCGGCCGGGACTACCCGGCGATGGCGGTCGTGGAGGTCGTACGGCTGTGGGACGAGGAGGCGATGGTGGAACTGGACGGGTTCGCGGTGCTGCCGTAGCCGGGGCGCGGTCCTGCCCCGTGGCCGGGGCGCCGTTCTGCCGTGACGCCCGGCGCCTGGCCGCGGGGAGCCAGCCGTCCCGTGCCGTCCCGGGGCAGGGTCACGCCGCCGGCGCCAGGCGCTCGACCGGGGTCCGGTGCGGCGGGATCACGCTGCCGTCGGGGTGCAGTTCCCCGGTGTCGTCGAAGACGATCGACCCGTCGCACAGCAGGGTCCAGCCCTGCTCGGGGTGAGCGGCGACGGGGTGCAGGGCACTGGTGTCCGCCGCGGGGCAGGAGGACTGGTGGGAGCACATGGCGCACCTCCACATCGGATCCGATGGGAGCCGGCGGAACAGTCACCGTCCGGCCTCCTACAGACCATGCCCCGGGCGTGAACTCATCGGAACGCCCCGCGGTGAAGCGTGACAACACGCGGACAACTCGCGGATGGTTCCATGACGCGCCACCGAAGGGGTGACGATCGCTCCGCACGGCACGGGCGCCCGGTACCAGTTGAGGCCTCCACCCCACGGAAACCGGGAGGTATCCCTTGTCCGTACGCACCGCGCTCGCCACCGCGCTCGGCGCCACTGCGTCCGGCGCCGCCGCGCTCGGCGTCACCGCGCTGCTGTGCGCCGTCGCCGCACCGGCCGTGGCCGCGGCGTCGGCCGTCGTCGCAGCGCCGTCCCTGGCCGCAGCGCCGTCCGTGACCGCAGCACCCGCACCCGCCGTCGTCGTCGCCGACTCGTCCGAGAGCGTCACCGTCGACCCGATCGCCCGGATCGGCGCGGACGGCACCGTCACCGTCTCCGGCACCTACCGCTGCGTCGCCGCCACCGGTCCCGTCTTCGTCAGCACCTCGGTCAGCCAGGGCGACCCCCGCGTCAAGCACGGCATCGGCGGCACAGCGGCCGTGTGCGACGGGGCCGAGCACGCCTACTCGAACTCGGGCCGGGTCACGTCCGAGTCCCTCAAGCCCGGCGGGGCCCACGTCGAGGCCACGCTCATGGAGCTGCGCCCCGTTGGCCTCATCCCGCTGCCCGCCTTCCACGCCGTCCAGGAACAGGACGTCGTCCTCGTCGCCCAGGACTGACCTCCGCGGCCGTGTCCGCCCCCTGGGTCCAAGGGTCCAAGGGTCCGAGGGGGCGGAAGGGGCGGAGGGGGCGGATGAGGCCAAGGGGGCAGAGGGGCCGGACGGGAGGTCAGGCGCCGTGCGACATCGTCTCGTCCGAGCACACCACGTGGATCGTCAGGTCGGCAGCGGAGGCCGCGGTGGCCCCGGTCGTCGGCCGGTTCTTGCCCCGGGCCGGCGCCACGACCTGCTGTTTGCGCACGGTGACGATCCAGCCGGTGGCGTTGTCGTTCGCACGGTTCTCGATCACGTCGGCGGGGTCGCTGCCGAGCTTGTGTCCCGGGCGGGCGCTGAGCCGGTAGCCGCCGCTGAACAGGTGCTGCATCGCGGGGCATTCGAACTCGTGGGGCCGGCCGTCGGCGCCACCCTTGATCAGGCCGCTGGACATGTGCATCGGGGGCTGGGGCTCCGCGGCGGCGGGCGTGGCGGGTGCGGCGGCGCAGCAGAGCAGGGCCGCGGCCGACGCGGTGACGATGGCGCGGGACGTGCGGGTTGCCGGCATGGGGGGACTCCTCGCGAGCAGGGTGACAGGTCCCGCCCATTGGAGCCGCCGGGTCCGGTCCCGCTCCGACGGACACGCTGCGTTACCGCCCATCGGGGCATAACGGTCAATCTTTCGAGACGGCTCCGCGCTGTCGCTACGGTGTGTGATTAACTTCGGGCGTTCCGTCACTCTACGTGGTCGCCCTCGCGCTGCCCGTGCCGCTCGTGCTGCCCCCGTGCCGCTCACGCTGCCGCGCGCCGTCCAGGGTGCCCCGTCCCCACGAGGAGTCCCATGTCCCGCAGAGGGGTCCCCCGCGGCCGGAGGTGGACGTTCGCCGTCGGCTGCGCCGTGGTCGTCCTGTCCGTCACCGCACCCGCCGCGCTCTCCCCGGCCCCGGCGTCCGCCGCCGGTCCCGCCACTGGTCCGGCCACTGGTCCTGCCGCCGGCACCGGCCCCGGTGCCGTACGCATCACCCGTGAGCAGATCGCGAAGGAGGTCCGCCCCGAGGAGGCCAGGGCGCTCGGGCAGGCCCGCGCCGAGGAGCTGGCCCGCGACCGCATCGGCCTCGCCGCCGTCGACCGCGGCTACCCGCAGCCGATGCGCAACCGCAGCCTGAAGGAGCACACCGACTCCCAGGCGGAGGCGAACAAGGGCTTCGCCGCTGGGCAGTTCGGCAGGTTCGCCGACTACTTCTCCAGCCCCGACTACGGCGACCACGTGGCCCTGCTGCCCACCGGCAAGGTCCTGCTGTTCTCCTTCGAGGCCGTCGAGACCAGCCCGAACAAGGAGACCGCGCCCACCGAGGTCATCGGCCGGGACAACGCGGGCCGAGCCTACGTCTGGGACCCGGCCAAGGGCACCGGGCCCGGCGCCTTCAAGAACGTGCAGCCGCCCGTCGTCCCCGTAGACGACGGCCTGGACGAGGACCGCCCCGCCCCGATCTTCTGCGCCGGGCACGCCTACCTCCCCAACGGCATGGTCGGCGTCTTCGGCGGCAACCTCGGCGGCAACCACGGCACCGGCGCCCACCTCGCCCTCGTCTTCGACCCCTGGACCGAGACCTGGCACCGGCAGCAGGACATGGCCGAGGGCCGCTGGTACCCGTCCGTCGTCACCGGCGCCGACGGCCGGCAGTTCATCACCTCCGGTCACGGCGACATCGGCTGGGGCAAGCTCTCCAAGTCGATCGAGAGCTTCCCGGCCGACGGCACGGCGGTGTCGTACGACAAGGCGGCCGTCCCGGCGCGGCAGGGGCTCACGAAGTGGGGCATCAAGGCCGAGTACTCGACGGACTATCCCCACCTGTTCTCGCTGCGGGACGGCAAGATCTACGGCTTCGGGCGCAACTACGACGAGCAGTACGCCTTCGACCCGCAGGCCAAGAGCGACCAGGTGCTGCGCAACCGGCCCGGCGGCGGCATGCGCAACTACGGCTCCGCGGTGGCCCTGCCCAACCCCACACAAGGCAACGGCCCCGACTCCGTACTGATCCTCGGCGGCGACCGCAACGACCCGAAGACGTACCGGTTCTCGGGCGGCTCCTGGACCCAGGACACCTCGCGCGCCTTCGGCCGCACCCAGGACGACACGCTGATCTTCCCCGACGGCCGGCTCTTCACCGTCAACGGCGGCTACGACATCCGCAACTACGGCAACGGCGACTACAACCCCAACGCCGACGACAAGTGGCGCCAGACCGAGATCCGCGGCCTCGACGGCGCCTGGCGGACCGGTCCCAGCCAGCGGCTGCCGCGCGGCTACCACTCCAACGCGGTGATCCTGCCCGACGGCCGGATCATGATCACCGGGGACGAACTGCAGGAGATCGCCAACAACCCCGACATCACGTCCGGGCAGAACGGCACGATCGAGATCTACGAGCCGCCGTACCTGCACCAGGGCGGTCAGCGGCCGACGCTGACCGACGTGTCCAACCCCACCGTGGGCTACGGCAGCAGCCTGCGGATCAGCACCGGCACCCCCGACCTGGCCGAGAAGGCC
This sequence comes from Streptomyces sp. NPDC048297, assembly GCF_043201585.1. Taxonomy (NCBI): domain Bacteria; kingdom Bacillati; phylum Actinomycetota; class Actinomycetes; order Kitasatosporales; family Streptomycetaceae; genus Streptomyces; species Streptomyces sp. NPDC048297. The sequence goes on along the minus strand of NZ_JBICZA010000003.1, from coordinate 14,631 downwards.
GTCCTGATGGCGCCCATCACCTCCACGCACTCGGTGGACACCAGCCAGCGCCGTATCGAACTCGACATCACCAGCGCGGCCGGCAACAAACTCGTGCTGCGCACCCCGCCGTCCGCCAAGGACGCCCCGCCCGGCTACTACCTGCTGTTCCTGCTCGACGAGCGCGGCGTGCCCAGCGTCGCCAAGTGGGTCCAGCTCAAGCCGGGCGCCTGACGGCACCGCCCCTCCCCGCGTCCTCCCTCCCGGGTCCGCCCTCTCGCGTCCCCCTTCCCACGGTCCCCACCCGCGTCCCCTGCCGCCGGAGACCCGGGCGGCGCCGCCCACGCGCCGCCCGGTCACCCGGGACCGCCCCCTTCCCCCTTCCCCCTTTGTCCCGACATCCCGAAGTCCCCACCACGTCCTCCTGTCCCCACGCCCCCTGTCCCCACGTCCCCCTGCCCCAATGTCCCCATCCAGCAAGGGAGTTCCATGACCACGGCCACCGCACTGCCGCTGCGCGACAGCACCGAGATCCAGGGCGACATCCTCGCCGGGTTCAAGAAGGACCACATGACCCTGCTCTTCCTCCAGTTCGGCGACATGACCGCCGCCCGGAACTGGCTGGCGGAGCTGATCCCCTCCATCGCGACCACCCGGCAGGTCGCCGCGTTCAACCAGAAGTTCCACGACGCCCGCGTGAACTCCGCCGGTGACGACCCGAAGAACCTCAAGGCCACCTGGGTGGGCGTCAGCCTCACCCACCCCGGGATCCTGTTCCTCACCGGCAAGGACAAGGTGTTCGACACGGTGCCCACTGGCACCACCGTCCAGGCGTTCGTCCAGGGCTCCGCCAGACGCGCCGAGGCGCTCGGCGACACCGGCTGCAACGAACCGAAGCACTGGATCTTCGGCTCCGACCAGAAGCCCGTCATCCACGCCGTGCTGACCGTCGCCGCCGACCTCCAGGACGACCACGACAACGAGCTCAGGCGCCAGACGGAGGCCGCGTCGCGGGCCGGCGTCCTGATCGTCCACCCGCAGAGCGGCGCCACGCTGCCCGGCAAGCGCCGGGGCAGGGAGCACTTCGGCTTCAAGGACGGCGTCAGCGAACCGCACGTGGTGGACTTCGACGACCCGGCGGAGACCAAGGGCGGCCGGATGATCCCGGCCGGCCAGTTCGTCCTCGGCGCCGACCCGGACACCGGCCTGCCCAAGGGCGTGCCCGACTGGATGAAGTACGGCTCCTTCCAGGTCGTACGACGCCTCGGCCAGGACGTCCCCGGCTGGTGGGCGCAGGTCAACTCCGAGCTGGCGAAGCTGCGGGACGCCAAGGTGGTGGACGCGAACACCAAGAGCGAGTGGCTCGGCGCCCGCCTGGTGGGCCGCTGGCGCTGCGGTGCCTCGGTCGCGAAGTTCCCCGACGCCGCGCCCCCGTCCGGCACCGACGCGGACAACGACCTCAGCTTCAAGGACGACCCCGACGGCGTCGTCACCCCGCTCTTCTCCCACCTGCGCAAGACCGCTCCCCGCGACGGGCTGGTCGACAACGGCGAGCTGGTGGACGAGGCGTTCATGGACGTGCGCCGCATCATCCGCCGCGGCATCCCCTACGGCGCCCCCTTCGACCCCGCCAACGAGGACGGCGGCGGCCCGGACGAGCCCCGCGGCCTGCTCTTCGTCTGCTACCAGGCCGACCTGCTACGGCAGTTCGAGTTCATCCAGACCGACTGGATCAACGACCCGAACTTCCCTCACGACCGCAGCCCGGTGCCCGGCCCCGACCCCATGGTCAGCGGCAAGCTCCCCGGCGTCACCACGGGCGAGATCGCCTTCGAGAGCCGTGGCAACGGCAACGGCGACCGGAAGACCACCATGCTGAGTTTCCAGCCCTTCGTGACCACCGAGGGCTCCGTCTACGCCTTCAGCCCCTCCCTCACCACACTTCGCGGCCTGAGCAAGGGCCGCCTGGAGGGCGCCACCTCGGCGGGCGGGCAGACGTCGACCCTGCCCGACGGGCACACCACCCGGCCCGAGCCGCCGCCCGCGCGGCCCGCCCCGATGGACGAGATCCTGCCCTGGCCCGACGTCCAGGGCCGGTACTGGACCTTCTCCGGGCGCACCGTCCGCGTCGACGGCACCGGCACGGCCGAGGTGGAACAGCTGACCACCGGCGCGGACGACCGTACCGGGACCGTCGTCGACCCGGGCGCCGAGCTGTCCTCCTGGCCCGCGCTGGCCGGCGTGGAGCGGGTCGACGCGATCCTGCCCGTCCCGGACGAGCAGGGCCTGAACGGCGAGAGCAGCTACTGGCTGTTCCACACCGTGGGCGGCACCCAGGTCTACCGCCGCGTCAACATCGCCCACGACGCCCGCCACACCAGCCGGAGCGTCGGCGGCGACGGGCCGCTGTCCCGCTGGGCCTCCCTCGGCGGGGTCACCCAGGTCGACGCGGTGCTGCCGGTGCCGGACCAGCAGCGCGAGAACGGCAAGTCCTGGTACTGGCTCTTCCACACCACCCCGGCGGGCCAGCGCTACCGGCTGATCTCGATCGCCGACGGCGCCCGGCACACCGACGTCATGGAGCGCGGCGACCGCGACCTGTCCAAGTGGCCCTCCCTGCAGGGCGTCGGCAAGGTCGACGGATTCCTGTTCGTGCCCGGCAGGTACCGGGTGAGTGGCCAGACCTGGACCTGGGTCTTCCACGAGCAGCAGTACCGCGTCATCTCCATCGCGGACGGCGCGGGCCACCCCGACACCCGGGTGCGCGAGTCACGCCCCAACACCCCCTGGTTCCGGAGGGGTTGACCCGGACGCCACAGGGTGAACCGCCTGCCGAAGGCCATGTACGAGCCCTGGGCGCGAGCCCTCGGAGCCCTCGGTGCCCTCAGAGCCCGAGCCCGATGTTCGGGCTCGGGCGAGGCACCGGTGGCTGCGGGCACAGCCGTTTCACGGCGGACCGCAGTTCCTCCGCGTACAGATCGGGGGACAGGCCGGGCCTGTTGATGAGCCCTCGCATGCGCCGGGCGATCGCCGGACTGGCGAAGTGGTCGCGCAGGACCGGGGAACCCTCCGCTTCACGGCACAGGAGCGTGACCAGTCCGGGGCTCGCCTCCGTGGCCGCGTACCAGTGCTCGGGGAGGGGGCCGGCGGTGGGGAGGAGACCGGACCGCGCTGCCGCGATCAGGGTCATGCAGGTCGCCCGGGGATGCCAGTGCTGGGTGCTGCCGGACTTCTCGAAGGCGTCCACGGCCTCGGCGACGGTCGCGGACGACCACTTGGTGCGCGGCAGCCACGCGGCCGCCCAGGCCACGGCGGCCGGGTGGGCCACGGTGTTGGGCCGCAGCGCGGGGACACTGTCCGGCAGGAACGGGAGGCCCGAGCACTCGTGCAGGGCCTGGGCCGCCCACCCGAGGGCGGTCCAGTGCGCCTCGGCGTCCACCACCAGGTGCCGGCCCGCCACCTGCTCGACCAGCCGTCCCACCGCCTCGGGCAGCGACTCGACCGATCTGTCCGCGACCCGGACCGCCTTCAGCAGTCTGCTCGACTGATGGAGCCCCATCGCGTTCACCAGGACGTCGACGTTCAGCCTGTCGACATGGCCGAGGATGTCGTCGAACGCCTCACGGTGACCGGTCAGCCATAGCGCGTGCAGCAGACCGGGAACGTCCTGGAGATCCGACCGGAGACTGAGTCGCAGCCGGTTGAGCATCCGGTCGACGTTGACGCTCGCGGCGAGTTGCTCGCCCCACTGCGGCTCCCACATGTAGGCGAGCGTCAGCATCTCGGTGACCGCCCTCGGACTGGCGAGCAGATGCATCGTGCCCTCCCACCGGGTGCCGACCAAGGTGTGCATCCACTCGGTCTCCTCGGTCCGGTTGGTCACCCCGAGCCTGGCCAGGGAACGCCCCACCATGCCCTGCGTCAGCGGGTCCTGCTCGAACTTGAAGACCTCGACGAGCGTTCGCCAGCGCCTGCGTTCACCGCGCAGGGCGGCCAGCTCCGCCCTTCCGAGTCCTGACTTGCAGCGCTCCACCTCGCTCAGCAGCTGGGCGGCGAGCGGCGGATGCACCACACTGCGCAGCACGAGCTCCCGCAGGTGGGAGAAGTCCTGCCCGCCGTGTGGCCGGCTCAGGGAGTCCACGGTCGTCGCCGCCTGGGACGGGTCCAGTTTGCGCAACTCGCCGAGCGTGGTGGTGAAGGCGCCGATGGAGCGGACGACGCGCAGCCGCTCGGCCCAGTTCCAGTCGGGGTTCTGCGCCTTGAAGTGGTTGAGCACCAGCGCTGTCGCCCCGACCTTGCCGCCGGCCCGCAGGGTGTCGGCCAGCACCTGGAGCTTCTGGGCCACGTTGCTCGCGGTGCTCACGAGCTGACTCCCTACGGCCCTGTCCAGTTCGACCTGGTTGGCGAAGTCCATGCCGATGTCGGGCACCAGCGCGAGTCCCAGCCGATGGGTGTGCGCCATGCTCTCCGGGGCGAGCGACACCTGGGACATCCGGTCGCGCAGCACCTTGCGGTCCAGCCGCTCCGCCAGCTTGTGGAGGAAGTCCTGGCCGAAGTAGTCGTCCTCGATCAGCAGCATGGCCAGGCGCGGACCCCAGGGGCGGGCCGTGCCACGCTGGGCGTGGATGCTGGAGACGACGAGGTTGAGCGCGGACTCCTCGACCGCCTGCCGGTACTCGGCGCCGGACTCCCACAGGCCGCGGAGCAGGTGGTAGACGATGGCGGGCCGGCGTTCCCGCCGTATGACGTTCTCGACGAACTCCTGGCCGATCTCGCAGGCCAGTCGGTAACCGAACCGCTCCTTGGTGTCGCAGTAGAGGTCGTCGACACGGCTGACGCTGCTGAGCAGCATGCCCGCGCCTCGGGCGTCCTCCAAGCCGCGTACGGCCTTGGCCAGTTCGCGGGCCAGGCCGACATCGGCGATCAGGTCGCCGTCCCGGTTCTCCCGGTAGAGCAGGGTGCGCAGCGTGGCGGCGTGGATGTTCCGGACCGTCTGGATCAGGATGGCCGCTTCGGCGGGCGGCGCCGCCTTCACCACGGGCACCAGAGTGCGCCCGAACTTCAGGTGGTTGAGCAGCCGGTTGCTCAGTCCGCGGTTGCTCTGCGACAGGTCGGCCAGGGCCTGGCTGATCTGGCTGGCGTCGGAGTGGGCCAGCGCCGCCTGGAGCTGTGACTTGTACTGCTCGATGATCTGGTCCCAGTCCCCGGCGCCGTCGAAGTGCAGTCGCAGCGACAGCCAGGAAAGGATGGCGGCGAGCGACCGGTCCGGGGTGGGACGGGACTCGATGAGGAACTGGGCCGGTTTCAGCAGGGGGCGCAGCGCCGACGCGGGGTCCTCCTCCTCCCGGGCCTGCCGTGACTTGACGAAGATGAGCTCGTCCATGCGCCGTACGGCGATGAGGTCACGGTGACGGTCGGGGTCGGCTCCGCGGACGAGGTCGTCGGCGCGTTGTTCGAGCCACTCACAGACCGTCCCGGTCGGTGTGGTGCCTTCACCGGCGAGCTTCAGCAGGGCGTTGACGAGGTGGTGGCGGTCGGTGAGGGTGGATGAGCGGGCGAGGACCCGGTCCAGGCCCCCTTGGGGTTCCCCGACCCATGCGACGAGGGCCGACAGAACGTTCTGGGGCAGACGGAACTCGTCGTCCCAGAGGGTGGTGAGCGCGAGCGTAAGGTCACGCACCGTCAGATCCTCGACCGACGGGACGCGTTCGAGGACGGGCGGGAGTGCGGCGGCGGTCCAGACGGCGTCACTGTTGCGCCGGCACAGGCGCAACAGGGTGAGGGCCTTTCGCGGGTGGGCGGTCGCCGACCAGTTCGTGATCGCACCGCGTACCGAAGGGAACTCCAGCAGCTGCGCGAGCCGTTCCGGCGCGTAGGCGGCACATTTGCGCAGCAGGGCTTCCAGCAGCCGGTGGTTGTCCTCGCGGATGAGGTCCAGCAGGTACGCCTCCAGATGGAGGGGGAGAGCGTCCAGCCCCTTCGGGCTCGCACAGGTGATCACCGCCTCGGCCCGGACGGTGCTGGGAATCCTCACCAAGTCCTCGTGGACGACCAGGCCGAGGGCCGTGCGGACGTCCTCGGGGACAGCCGTCACATGGGCGGACGGAACCCCTTCGTCCAGCCAGGACACCGCGGCCAGCCGGTGCACCGCACTCAGGGCGTCGGCTTCGAGGCCCTCGCAGAGGGCCTGCGCGCGGGCCCGCACCAGTTCGCTCCCGAGGCCCCGCTCCGGCAGGGCCGCCGCGGTGGCGGGCTTGCCGGCCGGCTTCTCCCGCAGCAGATCGGCCAGCAGACGCAGATCGCCCTGGCACGCCTCGACCGCCAGGCCGACGGCCGCCGTGTCGTCGGCGCGGGTCCGGTACTCCGTGGGAGCCTGGCGGATCATCCGGCGGGCCAGGTCGGGTACGTCCTCCGCGGCCACCAGGGTGACGTAGGAGGTCACCCCGTGGTTGTCCCAGTGGTTGGCCGCTCCGTCGACGAACCGCGTCAACGCGAGGACACCCACCTTGAGTTCGCTGAGGGACTCCAGCGCCTCACCGACGTTGCCGTCCTCCAGGGGCTGCAGGTCCTCGAGGACCACCAGCACTTTCCGCCGGGTGCTGTCGATGCCCGTGACGGTGAGCGCGGCGCGGACCACCGCGGGCAGTTCGCCGTCGGAGGGCAGCTGGCGGCGGTCCGGCGACAGCACCAGCGTCTGCCAGTCGGTGCCCTCCAGTTTGCGCACCAGCTGCTGGGCGCACACCGTCTTGCCGCAGTTGCGTGCCCCGGACTGGATCACCCGGGACAGCGGCTTCCCGTGGAACCTCTTGAACAGGAAGGAGGCCCGCTCGAACTCCACCAGGCCCCGGTCGGGCGGCCCCGACCATCCCGGCGCGGAATCGGCCGCACCGGTCGAGTGGAGGACGCGCCACTCCTGCTGCGCGAGAGTCTCCGAGGCCCAACGGCGCACCGTAGCCTGCCACTTGTCCGCCCACAGCAGGCGGACCGCTCCGAGCAGGGTCGGGTCCGGGTCGGTCTCGACGCCGTCTGCCCGGCGCAGCCGCCAGCCGTCGCCGTCGCCGTCGCGCCACAGAACGCCGAGTCCGGCCCCGGTGGCGGCCGTCATCGCCTGCTCGGACACGGCGGGCGGCAGCCAGTCACCGTCCGCCGACAGGCCCGCCAGCGCCAGCACACCCAGCTCGCCGAGCCCCGGGAGCCCGCCCTCCGCCGCGATCCAGGACAGGGCGACGGCGGGCGCGCAGGAGTCCGGGCCGATCGCGGAGGGACTGAGCAGGTACGGCGCGTCCACACGGGGACGGACGTCGCTCGACAGCCGGTTGCCCACGCTCGCCACCAGATGCCGCGCCGACTGCATCCCCCGCTCGATCGCGGCAGGGTCGGGGAGCGGCGCCCAGGGCCGGACGTCGTCGCCGGGATCGAAGACGACGTCCGCGCCCGCGATGACGTACCAGTCCTCCACCGGCGCGAGCAGCAGGGGCACCCCGCCCACCGGTACGGACCTGAGCGGTTCGTCGCCGTCTGCCGGTAACCGCTCCGCGCTCGTCACCAGTTGGTCCAGCTCGGACAGCAGAGCGGGGTCCAGTTCGCTCAGCAGAGCGCCCAGCTCCGTCGCTCCCTCCTCCGCGTACTCGTGGAGCAGGGCGCCGGGCCCGATGGATTTCCGCTCGCCCGAGAAGTCGAAAGGGCGCCGCGGGAGCGGGATCCGATGGTCGAGGACCGTCCTGCCGAGGCTGATGACCGTGCGCAGCCGGGACTCCACGCGGAGGGGATCCACCGACTTCGCCATCAGATCCGTGGCCAACGCATGCAGCGTCAGGCTCAGTTCGTACGGCAGTGACGCCATCCTGCGGGCAGAGGATGACATCCGGTCCTCATGACTCACGCTCGACTCCTCGTTTCCCTGGCGGGGGTTGCTCATGGTGCGATGCGTACCAAGCCCTCGGCAGTTCCCACGACCAGCTCCCCGTCGCGGTGCACGTCCACCGAGTTGACGTCGAGTCCGATGTCGAACTTCTGGGACGGTCCGTGACCGGAGGGGGACGACAGCCGGATGTCGCCCTGCATGCCGGCGCTGACCAGGACCCGCGTCCCACCGACGGTGCACAGCCGCAGTTCGCTGACGCCGCTCGCGTGTTGCGTGATCGGCCGGCGGCTGAGGCCGTCCCAAGCCGCCCACCACACGGAACCGTCCCCGGCTCCGGTGTAGATGCCCTCGGCATCGGAAGCGATCTTCATCAGGCCGCGGCTCTGCAGTGGTTCGAAGGTGTGCAGCAGCGCGCCGTCCTTCCGCCACACGACCACGTCCGACGCCGTACGAGCCGCCACCCTGACCCCTCGCGCGGTCACGGCCGCGGTGACCCCGCCGAGCCGCAGCCCCGGATTCTCCACGAGTTCACCGGTCTCGCCCCCGCTCCGCCACTGCCACCCGTCGCTCCCCGCGACCAGCAGGTCGTCACCGACCCTGACGCAGGTCGTCAGCGGACACTTGAGGTCCAGCGGTTCGATCTGCTGCCCCCTGCCGTCCAGCAGCGCCACCCACGCCCGACCCGTGATCTCGCCGACGAACAGGGCCGGTTGTCCGGCGTGGTCGATGACCGAGGACGCGGTGACCCGCGCCGGGACGTCACCACGGACATCCGCGGGGTCGAACGCCGCCCAGGAGGTGTCGTCGCAGCCGCCCGGACGGTGGAAGATCCAGCTGCCGGTCAGGGCCAGTTCACCGCCGTCGGGCAGGCAGTGGACCGCCTTGACGGCGCGGTCCTCCAGTCCGCCGCGCACGGACGGGGGAAGACAGTCGACGGCCTCCGCCTGCCAGCCCGTCGCGTACTCGCGGGCGCGCCGGGCGAGTTCGCCCAGCCCCCGCACCTGGGCGTGCAGCGCCAGCCGGGCCAGGGTGTGCCCGTCGCCCAGCCGCCAGCGCGGCCCCATCAACTCCCAGCACAGAGCGCGGACGTTGGCCGCCCGGTCGCTGGTCGTCTCCTGGATGAGGCCGAGTGCCCGGTAGAGCTTCTCGCCGTTCATCGCCAGCAGGAACTCGGGATCGTCCAGGAACCCGTCGAGCACACCGGCGAGCCGCGCATGGTGCGGAAGGTGGTCACGGGTGTAGCGGTCGGCGCTCGACCAGTCGCGCTGTCCCGACGGCAGCACGGAGAGCTGCTCGGTCATGGCGTCGACGAACAGCGCATGACAGGCGCGCACATCGGCCGACGCGGCCAGGTACTCGGCCGTCGGCGGATGCTTGAGCCTCCACCCGTGACCGTTCATCCCGTCCTCCGGGGCATCAAGGTAATCCCTCGCCTCTGTGCACACGTCGGCAAGATCCGTGGCGCCCACGCGGGGGCGACCGCCCGCGCGCACCAGCGCCGCCCACAGCCGCCCGTCGGCCGGGAGGCCGTCGCCCTGCGCCAGGGCGACGGGGAGGAGCATGTCCCGCGCCCACTGGGGGTCCTCGTCGTCCAGCGCGCGGCTGAGCCGCACGAGTCCGTCCAGGAACAGATCGGCGTTGGACCGCTCGGCCTGCACCTGGGCGGTCGCGGGGTCTTCATCGCTCATGTCGACCGCGAAGAGGTAGGCACGGAGCCAGGACCGGCCGGCCGCCGCCGCGGTGGCCTCGGCGATGTCATGGACCGTCCGTGGCTCCGCGGCCGACCAGGTCGTGCCCTTGCGGTTCCGGAGCACCTGCTCGACGAGCGAGGCCACGTCCGCGGAGCGGAAGTACGCCTGCGAGTCGAGGTCGACGACGTGCCCGTGGAACCCATCCGGAACCTGGCTGTCGGCCATGACCACACGGGTCCCCGGCTGGGCGGCCAGCGGAGCCAGCAGCATCGTGGTGAGGAGTTCGGGCTCGGCGCTCGCGTCCACGGAGTCGAAGACGAGACGCAGTCCGCGCCCGCCGAGAGCCTCCACGAGCGAGGCGCAGTCGCTCTCGCCGGTCTTGTAGAGATCGGCCAGCCGCCACACGACGGCGTCCACGCTCTTGTTGCGGACGTCCATCAGATGGTCGACACATCCGGCGGGGGCCGGATCGGGCGCCCGGTCCCCGGCGGGCAGCGGCTGCCCCCAGGACGAGGCGTTGATCCATTCGAGCAGGACGGACTTCCCCGAGCCCGGCCGCCCGGTGACCAGGAGAGGCACCCCCGGTTCATCGGCGGGGGAGTCGCCGTCGAGGTAGGAGACGACGTCCCGCACGGCCTCGGCGCGCCCGCAGAAGGCCCATCCGCTGTCGTCGTTCGCCTCGGGAGGCCGGCGTACCGCGCGCGGCGGGAGGTAGCGGGAGTTGGGAAAGGCCCGCAGTTCGTCGCGGGGCGGGACCAGGCTGGGCACCTGGGGGTCACGAGGGTTCTCGGACCCCTTCTCCATGCGGCCCTTCAGCTCGGTGAAGAGGCGGTGGACATCGAGGTACGCGGACTCCTCGTCGGCGCGGGTGTTGCGCAGGGCCGCCGCGAAGGAGTCGGCGAAGTGCATCTGCTGGGCGTCCGTGATCCGGTCCGTCGAGCTGATCATGGTGAGCACGGGCATGTCGGTGCCGTTGTCCCACTGTTTCTTCGCGTCTCGCTCCAACTGGGCGATGGCAAGCCCGGACCGGCACGCGTCGACCAGGACGACCACTTCGCGCGGGCGCGGCTTGTCGCCCGGGACGATGAGCGACATGAGCCGGCCCAGCTCCAGCAGCGTCGACCGCCTGGCCTTCTCGCTGTCGCGGGCGGCGAGCAGGATGTCTCCGTCGCCGTAGGTGTATCCGTGCCCGGAATAGTAGAAGAGCAGAACGTCGGGGGGCGTGCCGTCGACGCCGTCCAGCGCCTGCTCGAAGCTGTCCACGAGTTCGTCGACGGTCGGGTCGAGCCGCGAGCCGCGGTGAATGCCGTACCCGGCCTCCGCCAGGGCCGCCCGCATCATGCGCAACTCGTCCCGTACCCGGGGCAGTGGCTCGAATCCGTCGGCGAACCGGCTGCTGCCGGAGACCAGCGCCGTCCGGACGATGCCCGCCGTCCGGACGATGCCCGTCGCCCGGCGGGAGGCGTACGGCGCCGGGGTCACCGGTCGGTGGCGAGCAGCGCGCTCGCGACGGCGTCGGCCACCTCTCCCGTGGTGAGGTAGCGGAGCACGGAGTGGCTGCCGAAGACGTACCTGCCCGGATGGTGCCACGGCAGGTTGACGACGAGCTGGTCGTCGAGGTCACCGAAGACGGGGGCCAGTTGCTTCACCAGTGCGACCGGGTCGTCCTTGGCCGCCACGTTGACCCAGCGGGCCACGGGCGGAAGACCCTCGCCCTTGGCGGGGGGTGCCGGGAGCAGCCGGTCCCGGATCGCCTGGACGCCGAGCGGGGAGCCGAGGCTGATGAAGGTGTGCACGTTCCACTCCGGGTGGGCGCGCAGTGCCTCGTAGGCGACGACGGAGCCCAGGGAGTGGCCGATGACGACCTTGGTGTCCGGGGTCACGACACGCTCGAAGCGCTTCTGCGCACACGCCCTTACCGTGTCGTCCGGATCCAGGTAGCGGCGCACCTGCTTGACCAGCCAGATGACGGCCCGCCCGGCCGGCTTCCCGAGCCCTTCGCTCCGCTCCAGCCGGCGCAGTGCCATCTGCCCCACACCCTTGCCGCCGGGCAGCGGTTCCTCGGTGCCGCCGGCGAACGCCTCCAGCAGCTCCAGTTCGAGCGGGTCGCGCACGTCACCGATGCGCAGGGGCGGGATGTCGGCCAGCTCGTCGTCCGCACCGCCCTTGGCCTCCCGGCTGCGGAAGCAGCTGCCGTAGTACACGGCGGCGACGTCCTCCGCGTCCGGCACCGCACACGCGGCGTCGGTCATGCCGACCCGCAGGGCGTCGTACCACTCGGTCAGCAACGTCTCACTGTGCTTGTACTGGTGACCGATGCCGTGGCAGACCACTACGCGCGACACATTTCCCCCTGCTGGCCCCTGCTACGACGTGCGCTGCGCGGAACCCCGATGCCCGGGACGACCCGGACACGGAGAACCGGAAACCCCCATCATGCCCGATCGCCTGACGGTAAATAACCGCTTGATACGGACGAGTTGGAGTGCCGGTTCAGCAGAACCCATGCCGCACCGGCATAGCTGCTGTGATGCCTGTCCGGCATGGCGCTCACGCAGATCGGCATTGGTCCAGGTGCGGCGCAGTGACGCAGAATCCGGTGCGGACGGACTTGGCGGAAGTTACGGGAAACCCTTGGTGAGCGGCCTTCAGCGGGCTGACTTCCGCCCGGTTCACCGGCGCCCCTGCGCGAACCACTCGGCCGCTCCCGGTCCGGCCGTCGACGCAGGCGGACGCCCGCACCCTCAGCAGGAGGACGATCATGGTCAGAGAAGGCACGTACTCCACACCGCTGCGCGAACGCGCGGTCAGGATGGTGTCCGAGGTGCGTGAGCGGACCGGACAGAGCACGGACGCTCTCTCCGTGGTGGCGGACCGGCTGGGACTCGACCCGCACATGCTTTCGTCCTGGGTGGCACAGGCGAACGCGTGCACCCCTGCGCCTGGCGACGCCGATCAGGTCGCCGCGCTGACCCGCCGGATCGCCGCTCTCGAACGGGAGAACGGCATCCTCAAGGCGGCATCCTCTTTTTTCGCCCGGGAGGCCGACCGCCCACGGCGCAGGTGATCCGCTTCATCGAGGATCACAAGGAGGTGTGGGGAGCCGAGGGCATCTGCAGGACGTTGAACGTCTCTCCGTCGACGTACTACGCCGCCCGGTCGAGGCCGCTGTCCGCCAGGGGCCGACGGGACGCCGAACTCACAGAGCGCATCAAGCGCGTCCATGAAGAAAGTGGCGGGACGTTCGGCGCCCGTCGGGTCTGGGCAGAACTCCGCGATCAGGGCGTCGAGGTGGCTCGCTGCACCGTCGAACGGCTCATGCGGAAGACGGGTTTGTCCGGCGTCAGCGGCGCACCAGCCCTGCGTCGGGACTGCCCAGTGGCCGGGGAGGCTTCCCGAACCGAACAACCCGACAGAACTCCGTCAGGTCTGTGAGGTCTTTCCATCGGGCCTGTTCAGGAGGCGGATCATCCGACCTCGGGTTCACGTCTGTAGCCCGCCCCGCCGACTCAAAGCCCCGGAGAATTCCCAGAGATGCCGCCGCACTCCATCTCGCCCCGCTGAACAGCAGGTCAGGTAGGGCGCGGCGGCATCCTCGTATCAGATGTCCCTGAACTCCTATACAACGCATCTGACCTGCGCAAACCAACTCGCCCGAAGATCATCTTGCACGGTCGTTGCACAAGCCGAACAGTGTAGGAGTCACGCGGCCCTCGCGTAGGCGCTCCGGACCGCGATGCGGATCTTGGAACCGGCTCCCACGATCCGGTGCACGTACTTACGCAGAGTAGACGCAGGATCGGCGTGTCCGAGCCGATCCGCGAGTGTGTACACGTCTACCCCGCCGTTGATCATCATCGACGCGTACAGGTGTCGGAGGGCGTGCATCATCATGTCGCGGGACTTCTCCCAGCGCCGTCCCTTCGCGTCGGGGTCAAGGGGCTTGATGAGGCCGGCCGCCGCCAGAGCAGGCTTCCAACGGTAGGAGTTGAACCAATTCGACTGAATGGCGGTCTTCTCTCGAGTGAAGAAGATCAGCCGCACCGTGACCGGATCCCCGCCTTTGCTACCCCACGGTCGGGTCACCTCGACGGGCGGGTACTTCTCCATGTGCTCGCGCAGCGGGATGGCCACGTCGTCGGTCAGTTCGACCCACCGGTCCTTCGGGTCCTCGTCGTCTCCGCCCTTGGGGAGGGCGTATGCCAGGAACGATCCGTCGTGGACGACTTGCCGTTGCACGTGCACCATCGGGCCGTCCGGATGTGCCCAGTCGATGTCTTCTGGTGACAGGCCGAATATTTCTCCTTGACGAAGGCCCAGGCCGCGCCCGCAGTCGACGAGTGCCTAAGCGATGGCCTGCGCCCGCTGACGTCCCATGGTGTTGGGCTTGGACTCCGCTGCCGCTGCGAACTGGTGCGCGACGTAGGCCCCGCGGTCCACGTCGCCGGCGCGCAGAAGTGCCGACGCCAGGTCCCCGAGGACGACCACTCCGGAGTCGGGCAGTTCCCCACCGAGGCGTTCGACCGCGGAGTCGGCTGTGGCCGTCAGCTCCTGACGCTTGAGTTCGCCGTACACCGAGAGCGTCAAGGAGTCCATCCGGTACGGCGTCACGAAACGGACCCACGCCTGCTCACTCGTGTGGTCGGCGAAGTCGTAAGCGAACTTCGCCTGTTCCAGGGCCCGGAGAGCGCCGGCGTCATCCCCTGACTGAGCGGCTTCCTCCGCGTACCGGCCCAGGGCCCACGCTGCAGCGGTTGCGTTGCCGCGCCCGCGCACGTCCTGAGCTGCCTGTGAGAGGGCGGTATGCGAGTTGATAGGTGATTTGTCGTCACCTGGACGTGTGGGGCTGCGGCCTCTCGGCCGATCGGCGGGCTCGGGCGTGCTGGGCTGAACGCCGTGAGCGAGCGGAAGCCCTGCAAGACCGACCTGTCCGACGCGCAGTGGGCGCTGATTGAGCCGGTGATCGTCGCGTGGAGGGCCGCACATCCCTCGGTCAGCGGCGACCGGGGCCGGTACGAGATGCGGGAGATCGTCAACGCGCTCCTCTACCAGGGTCGCACTGGCTGCCAGTGGGACCTGCTTCCGCACGACCTGCCT